>DATHNE010000278.1:0-59924 GCA_035486355.1 Acetobacteraceae bacterium | reverse complement strand
ATCAGTCGCAGCCAAGCGGCCGACATCGACGCTCGCACGCCGGTATCATCCAGCAGCACGATCCGCGCGCCGCGCACACCAACCCAGCGATCGGTCGCCTGCACCAACTGTCCGCCCGGCGCATTGATGCTGCCCGGTCGGTGGTCGGCGCGAAACTCCGGCGGATCACGCACGTCCAGCACATAGAGCGTGCGCGTCGGATCGGCCTCAAACGTGGCGAGCTGAGCCGCGCCGATGACCTGTACGCCAGACTCGTCCGCGAAACGTTTGGCCCGGTCCAACGCCGTCGACAGCGATTTCGGCGTGCCCGGCGTGAACCGCTCGGTGCGGCCGCGTTCACAGCGCAGACCCGCCAGCTCCCACCCCATCGTGCCGTTACGCAGCGCCACCACCTTGTTGGGAATGCCGGCACGACGCAGGCTTTCCGCGCCCATGATGCTGCGTGTGCGGCCCGCGCAGTTCACCACGACCAGCGTCTTCGGATCCGGCGCGAGATCGCCGATGCGATACACCAGCTCGCCGCCCGGCACGCTGATCCCCTTCGGGATCGACATGCGCGTGAACTCCTCCAGCGTGCGACTGTCCAGCACCACCATGTCGCGCCCGGAATCAATCCATTGCTTCAGCTCCGGCGGATCAACGCTCTCGGTTCCGTAATGATGCTCCACCCATTCGCCGAACGCTTTCGACGGCACGTTGACGCCGCTGAACAGCACATAGCCCGCCGCTTCCCACGCCTTGGTGCCGCCCTGGAGCACGGCGACGTCGCTGCAGCCATCCTTCTCCAGCCAGGTCGCCAGGCGCTCCGCAACCCCGCGACCGTCGTCGGTGCAGACAATGCGCGTGGCCTTGTTCGACAGCAGTGCACGAGCCCGCAGCTCGGCCTGCGACAGTGGGCATGGGATCGACCAAAACAGGTGGGAGGCACCGAATTCCCCCTCTTCCCTGGCATCCAGCAGCGCGAGTTCCTGTCCGTCGGTGATCCAGCCACGCAACGTGGCAGCGCTGATGTGTTTCATGCAGTCACCCTAGGCGCGGCTGGGAACGCTTGGCAACGCCACGCGCCGGGGGCACATCGACGTGATGGACAGCAACCTGCACGTGTTCGACCGAGCCGCCGTACGTCGCCACCGCGACCGCGCGGCGGCGACCGTGGGCGCGGTGGCCGACGTGCTGGAAGACGCGGCCGACCGGCTGTTGGACCGGCTGGACGACACCACGCGGCGGTTCAACCAGGCGCTGGATGTTGGCGGCCGTGGGGTGGTCGCGCCCAAGCTGCGGGCGCGCGGGATCAACGTGGTGAGCTGCGACCTGTCGCATCCGATGGCGGCGGTGAACGGTGCGCCGGCGGTAGCGGCGGACGAGGAAGTCCTGCCCTTCGCCCCGGCAAGCTTCGATCTGATCGTCGCCAGCCTGTCGCTGCACTGGGTGAACGATCTGCCCGGTGCGCTGATCCAGTTGCGTCAGGTGCTGCGGCCCGACGGGCTGCTGCTGGCCAGCCTGCCGGCGCTGGGCACGCTGGCCGAACTCCGCCAGGCGCTGACCGCGGCCGAGGTGGCGCTCACAGGTGGCGCCGCGCCACGTGTTTCGCCGTTCCCGGACCTGCGCGACTGCGCGGGGTTGCTGCAGCGTGCCGGCTTCGCGCTGCCCGTGGCGGACGCCGAGGACATCACGCTGCTCTACGCCGAACCACTTGCATTGCTGCGCGATCTGCGGGCGGGCGGTGAGGCCAATGCGGTCCGGCTGCGCGATAAGCGCATCCCGTCGCGCGCGCTGTTCGCGTCGGCACTGGCGCTGTTGCCCGCGCAGGATGGACGCATCGCGGCGACGCTGCGGCTGGCGATGCTGACCGGTTGGGCCCCAGCGCCAAGCCAACCAAAGCCAGCGGCGCGCGGCAGCGGACAGGTTTCGCTGGCGCAGGTGCTCAAGGACGATGACGATTAGATCAATTCGTTCATGTTGCACCTGCCATGGCGCGCCTGACCGGGCCGTTATGCCGTCCGCGCTGACAGGGTCCGTCTCAAGCTTCCCGGTCCGGCGACAGGGCGTCATCCGCGCGATATTCGCCGCCGCCATCCCCGCCCATGCGCATGCGGTTCCCGTCCGGGTCCTCGACGGTCATTTCGCGGAGGCCCCAAGGGTAGTCGGCCGGCGGCTCACGAATGATCGCGCCGCTCCGCTGGTAGGTTTCGTAGAGTGCATCGATATCCTGCACGAAAATGGAGATCCAACTGGCCGGCACGGATTTCGTGGTCTGCGAAAGGAACAGCTCGACCTGGTCGCGGGCGACGCAGGCGAAGTCCGGCGGATCGCCCCATTCCCATTTCTTCTCGAATCCCAGTCTGTTCACGTAATAATCGATCGACGCGGGCATATCGCTGACCACCAGGATCGGCACGACAAGCTCGAAACGATTGACGTTCTGCTCCTTCGGATTGGCGCCGGCTGCGATCAGGGTGGTCGCGATGGCCGCATTTGTCCTGGCTGTCGCAAGTCCGAGCGGCGTGTAGCCTCGGCTGTCCTTGGCCGCAGCGTCGGCGCCGAGTTCCAGCAGAAGCCCGACCATCTGTGCGCGGTTCTTAAGGACAGCCAAGTGCAACGGCGTCCGATAGTGCTCAAAGCGACTCATCTTCCTCGTGCGTAGCAGGGTCGGGTCTTCGGCCACGAGCTTGCGGACCAGGTCGGCGCGATTGAGGGCGACCGCGGAGAAGATCGTCGGTTTCGCGCCGTGCGCCAGAAGGTAGTCCGCCGCTTCCTTCCGTACCTGCTTGAAGCAGGTCGCCCAGCCGATCACACCGATCTGGTGGTCATCGCCTTCGCCGTCGACATCGGCGCCCGCCTCGATCAGCCGTGCAACGACCTCGACCGACCCGGACTGCGCGGCCCAGTGCAGCGCAGTCGCGGTATCGAACCTGTCGCGCGTGCTGATGTCGAAGCCGTGCCGCAGCAGGACGTTGACGCAATCGAGGTGCCCTTCGCCGGCGGCGATATGCAGCAATGGGCGGTTCCAGCTGGATCCGGTCGCCGTGATCATTCGCGGATGCTGCGTCAGCAACCGGTCGAGGTCGTCCGCGCGGCCATCCTTGGCTGCGGCGATGATCTGGCCATCCAGGCTCAGGGCATCGACGCGCGCCTTGAGCGCACGCCAGCTTGCGAAGCCGTAGTCATTGGCGATCGCGAGTTGGGCCTGGTGCAGCTTCGCCGATGCGTCCTGTGCGCGTAGTTCGGCCAGCCGCTCTTTGGCGGTCTTCCTGAGCCAATCGATGTGCGGGTTCGGCGGGAGCGCCTTGGGCATGACACACCTTCTTTCTCTGCGCCCGGCGTCCGCGGCTCTCGGGCAAGAAAGAAGGGATCGGAATTTTCACGAGGCACCAAGTGGGTTCAACCCTTCACGCGGACCGTCGGTCGCCTTGGTCGACCGCGGCGATTCCTATCTGCGTGCCACTTATGGAGTCAACCGGGCAGCAGGCTATGGATGCCAAGCCCGCGTCCGGCACGCCGGAAGCGCGCCGTCTTGTGTATCGGTTTTACAGGCTATCCGCCCGTCACACTCATGTGCCGCGCCACAGCCGGCCGATCGTGCCGGCGATCGATGATGAAATCATGCCCCTTCGGCTTGCGGCTGATCGCTTCCAGGATCGCCGCATCCAGCACGTCATCCGACGCGCCCGCACGTAGCACCGCGCGCAGATCCGCATCATCATCCTGCCCCAGGCACATATACAGCGTGCCGGTGCAGGTCAGCCGCACACGGTTGCAGCTCTCACAGAAATTATGCGTCATCGGCGTAATGAACCCGATGCGCCGCCCGGTCTCCGCCACATCGAAATACCGCGCTGGTCCACCGGTCTTGTAATCGGTCTCCTGCAACACCCATTTGCGCTTCAGCCGCGCCCGCACGACCGACAGCGGCAAATATTGTTCCGTCCGGTCCTCACTGATCTCGCCCATCGGCATCGTCTCGATCAGGCACAGGTCAAACCCATGCTCACCGCACCAAGCGATCAGGCGATCGAACTCGTCTTCGTTCACGCCCTTCATCGCGACCGTGTTGATCTTGATCGCCAACCCCGCCGCCTTGGCCGCGAAGATACCCTCGAGGACCGGTTCGATCCGGCCCCACCGCGTCATCAGCGTGAACGACGCCGGATCGAGCGTGTCGAGCGAGACGTTGATCCGCCTTATCCCCGCGTCATGCAGTTGCGGCGCGTATTTGGCCAACTGCGTCCCATTGGTGGTCAGTGTCAGCTCGTTCAGCCCTTGGCCCAACCGGCTGCCCAGCCCCTGCACCAGCGACATCGCGCCGCGCCGCACCAGCGGCTCGCCGCCGGTCAGTCGGATCTTGGTCGTGCCCAGCCGGATGAATGCCGCGCACAACCGCTCCAGCTCCTCCAGCGTCAGCAATTGCGCCTTCGGCAGGAAATGCATGTCTTCCGCCATGCAATAGACGCAGCGCAGGTCGCACCGGTCGGTGACCGAGACGCGCAGGTAGGTAATAGCCCGGCCGAACGGGTCAATCATGATAGATTGGTGGCTCCTTCCCGCCCCTAGGTGCGCCGGTTTCCTCGCCGCTTCAAGGGTCCGCCCGGTCTGGCCAGGGTTGCGGATCAATCCGCGGCGATGAACCGGTCGATCTTGCGGTAATGGAACAGCCACTGCCCGTCGCGCTTCACCATCTCGTCAGCATAAACCCCGCCGGAGCTAATGATCGGCCCGTGCGGGCTGTTCTGCGCCAATGCCCAGTTCGAGGCGACCAGCGCCCGATCGCCGGCCAGCTTGATCACGATATTGGTCACCAAATGCGCCCCGCGCGGCCGCGGCCCCGCGCGATTGGCGACGCGATGGGCCAGCGCCTCGATCTCGGCCCGGCCGGTCGCCTTGCCGAAGGCCGTGTGCCAGGTGCCATCCGGGGCGAACAACGCCGCCATCTCGGCGAACCGGCCGCCATCCAGGCAGAAGCAGTACTCCGCCAGCACCTCGCGGATCGCGTCCTTGTCTACCAGCGCGCTTGCCATACCAACCTCCCCCGTGTGCGGGGAGCCTATCATATCCGTTCGTCGCGGATGACCGAACCGTCATGCGCCGGTGCGCAGGGCAACCCAGATCGGTGTGGCGTCGACCCACAGCTCCATGTGCATCGCCGGACGCGACATCGCGCCGCGCCGCCAGGGGGTGACCCTCGACGTCCGCGACGTCGCCACGGCCCTGTCGCGCGACGTCCGGGTGCAACAGCTTGCCGTCCTGCGGATTGATCCTAGGCCATCCAGTTCGGCTGCGTTCCAATGCCCGCGGGCAAGGCGTTGGGGCGCGCCTGGTAGCGCGCGGTCCTGGACCCTTCCACCCACAGCCTGGTCGCGTCACGCGTCACATGGGCAAAATCCTGCGTGCCGTCATCGTTCGTTGCCGTATCGAGCTGCGCGAGCTGGCCGGCGCGCCAGCGTTCCGTGCCGCGCATGTTCGAGCGAAACAGCGCGATCGGCCAGAGCCCGACGCGCAGGTCCACCGCGATGGCGGCGTCCCGCGCGTCGCCGCTGTGCGTGAGCGTCAGCACATGGGTGCCGTTCGCTGGGTCCCCCCGGAACACGCGAAAGCTGCGCCGATCGCCGCGCGGCACGGCTAGATCGGGGTTGGCGGCGCGCACGCCAATCGCCGCGACACCGACCACGCGCAGCAAGGCGTGGCGGGCAATCACAGGCCGCCTTCAAGCGCGGCCTGCGCAGCAATCCCATCGGTCGCGGCCACAACGTCTGGCGTGTCAGGGATGCGGGCCAGACGGCGGATTGGATCACCCGACGCGATATGATTCGGGGTGTGATCCAACCGCTTGGACCACGCGTATAGTCCCCGTGTATGCAAGGCTGCTCCTGCTGACGATGACCCTGCTTGCCGCCTGCTCCCCGGTCGGGGTGCTGAACGCGCTGGCGCCGCGCGACGGCGTGACCCGCGTTGACAGCCTGTCGTACGCGACCGGCCCGCGTCATGGCGTCGACGTCTATGCGCCCGCGTCCCCGCCGACCACGGCACCTGTCGTCGTGTTCTTCTATGGCGGTGGCTGGGCACAGGGCGACCGCAAGATGTATCGCTTCGTCGGCGCCACATTGGCCGCGCATGGCATCGTCGCGATGATCCCGGACTACCGTGTCTATCCCGAGGCCCGGTTCCCCGACTTCATGCGCGATGGCGCCCACGCAGTCGCCTGGGCACGGGCGCATGCCGCTTCCTATGGCGGCGACCCGCGCCGTCTGTTCCTGATGGGCCATTCCGCCGGCGCGCAGATCGCCACGCTGCTCAGCCTGGACCCGAGCTGGCTTGGCCATGTGGGAATGGGCCCGGCGCGCGATGTTGCCGGCACAATCGGGCTTGCTGGCCCGTACGACTTTCTGCCGCTGAAGAGCGCGACGCTGCAGACCATCTTCGGGCCGCGACAGGACTGGCCGAAATCGCAACCCATCAATTTCGTCACGCCGGACGCGCCCGCAATGCTGCTGGCGACGGCGGCAAACGACCGCTCCGTCGATCCGGGTAACACCTACCGCCTCGCGGCACGGTTGCGCGAGAATGGCGATGCAGTGATCGAGCGCGTCTACCCCTATGTCGGCCATCGCACGCTGATAGGCGCGTTCGCCCCGCCGCTGACCTTCCTGGCGCCGGTGCGCACCGACGTGCTGCGCTTCATCGCTCATCGCTCCAAGGTCACCCCCGGATGACACCGTGGGCGATCCTGATCGTGACGGCCGCGCTCTCATTTAGCGATGGCCGGCGTCTGGGTGGTGCAGCGGCTGGCCCACAACATCGGTTGGGTGGACGCGATTTGGAGCTTCGCGACCGGCGCCTCTTGCGCCGCCCACGCACCGAGGTGCACGGCCAGACGGGCCGGGACGAGGTCACTGGCTGATCGCGTTGCTGGTGGCAGCCTGGTCGCGGCGCCTGGGATTGCCCATCGTGGACCGCACGCGCGGTGCGCCGGAGGACCGCCGTTACACCACGTTGCGCGCCGGGTGGGGCACCGGATTCGAGCGACGCATGTTGTGGTTCCTGCAGATCCAGGCCGCGGCGGCGGCGGCGGCGTTGCTGACGCTCGCGGTGCTCTTGGCTGCGCGCAATCCGCGCGACGGCATCGGCGTCGCAGCTCTGGCTGGCATCGCCGGGTTGGTGATTGCCGTGCTCGGCGAAGCGACCGCCGATGCGGCACGCCTGGTGCCGCTCAATCGCTACAGTGCCGCCGTACTGACGGCATTTCTGGGCCGGCTGTTCAGCCGGCTTGCTTGACCGCGCAGGTGTGGTCCTGCAGTGCCTCGCCACTGCCCCGATCGCCAGTCAGCAGATCGGCTTGATCCGCCAGCAGGATGAATTCCGGATGCCCGTCGATCGTGATCCCCGCGACATCCAGTGTCCATTTCCCCATATCCGTTCGCGCCCCCGGCACATCATTTGCTAGCAGGGTGAACGGATTGGTGTGCGCCAAAGTGGCATCCATCAAGCGGCGCGCCAAATAAGACCGCCCCTGCAGTGGCACGGGCAAGCGCACCCAGCTCGTGCCGAGTGACGGCCCCTTGTCATGCAGCACCGCGACGACATCGGGGCGCAGGCAATCGATGTGGATATGCAACTGGTTCTGCGTGCGCCCATAGACCGAGTTGATCGCCAGACCCACATCATCACGTGGCAAAGTACGTCCGGCGCGCTGATCGAGCAGATCACGCGCGCGCCAGGCCGCGGCGAAATAATTCGGCGACGAGGCTGCCAGGATCGCTGGGTCCTCGATGCCGGTTACGCGCGCGGTCGGCAGCAGCAGGAACTGCGTGTCGCCGACGAGGTCCTTCAGCACGGCAGTGCCACCCGCGAGATCAACGCGCGCGCACGGCGCGGGATCGCCCTTGGTCTGCTGGTCCGGCACACAGCGGTCATGCACGATCTGCCACAGCGCGTCGGGATTGGCGGCGCGCGCTGGCGACAGACCGAACGCGATCAGCAGCAGGGACACAAGGAGGCGTGCGTGCGTCATGCGTGCGGCTTGCCGAGGTGACGCGGCCCCGTCAAGGTCCGGATCAATAACGGGATGCGAAGGGGGAACCCGCGATGAAGATGTTTGATCTCGCCGGCCGCGTCGCGCTGGTGACCGGCGGCAATGGTGGCCTGGGCCTGGCGATGGCCGAAGGCATGGCGGCCTGTGGCGCCGATATCGTGCTGTCGGGGCGCAATGCCGAGAAGGCCAAGAGCGCACGCGACGCGATCGCCGCGCTCGGGCGCAAGGCCGTCTTCATCGCCGCCGACATCACCAAGACGGCCGCGTGTCGCAAGCTGGTAGCCGACGCGGCAGCGGCATTCGGACGGCTGGACATCCTGGTTAACAACGCCGGCACGTCGATCCGCAAGATGCCCGAGACCTACACCGACGAGGAATGGCAGCTCGTGCTGGACACCAACCTGACCGGCGCCTTCGCCTGCTCACAGGCCGCCTATCACGTGATGAAGGCGGGCGGTGGCGGCAAGATGATCAACACCGGGTCGATGATGTCGCTGTTCGGCGCGCCCTACGCGACGCCGTATTGCGCCTCCAAAGGCGGCCTGGTGCAGATGACCCGCGCGCTGGCGACGGCCTGGGCAAAGGACAACATCCAGGTGAATGCGATCCTGCCAGGTTGGATCGACACCGATCTGACCCGCAACGCGCGGCGGCAGGTGGATGGACTGCATGAGAAGGTGCAGGCGCGCACCCCGGCCGGCCGCTGGGGCGTGCCGAGCGATCTGTCGGGCATCGCGGCGTTCCTGGCCAGCCAGGCGTCCGATTTCGTGACCGGAGCGGCCATACCGGTGGATGGTGGGTTCTCAATTTCGATGTAACGCCGTGTCATTGCGAGCCTAGCGACGAAGCAATGACGGTGTGGGTCGGCGCTATGCCCAGCCGAACGATCGCTCGATCGCCTTGTGCCAGGCTGTGGTCAGACGCTCGCGTTGGTCCGACGCCATCGTGGGCCGCCAGGTACGTTCGATCCGCCAATTGCGCCGCAGGTCAACCGTATCGTGCCAATATCCCACCGCCAGCCCTGCCGCATACGCAGCACCCAGCGCCGTGGTTTCGATCACGCGCGGCCGCTCCACCGGCACGTCGAGAATGTCAGCCTGGAACTGCATCAGCAGCTCGTTCAACACCATGCCGCCATCGACGCGCAGCGCCTGCATTGTCACACCTGAATCGCGTTCCATCGCCGCCAGCACATCCCGCACCTGATAGGCCGTCGCCTCGAGTGCGGCGCGGGCAATGTGCCCAGCCGTCGCATAACGCGTCAGCCCCGCCATGACGCCGCGTGCATCGGCGCGCCAATAAGGTGCATACAGCCCAGAGAACGCCGGCACGAAGTAGACATCGCCATTATCGACCACCGACGCCGCCAGCGTTTCGATCTCGGCACTGGTCCTGATCAGACCAAGATTGTCGCGCAGCCATTGCACAAGCGCCCCGGTGATGGCGATGGAGCCTTCCAGCGCGTAGCAGGCCGGTGCATCCCCAAGCTGATAGGCGACCGTGGTGACCAAGCCGCTGGTTGAAGCCACCGGGCGTTCGCCGGTGTTCATCAGCAGAAAGCAGCCGGTGCCGTAGGTGTTCTTCGCCTCGCCCGGCGCGAAACAGGTCTGCCCCACCAGCGCGGCCTGCTGATCACCAAGAATGCCCGCGATGGGCACGCCGTCCAGCGCGCCGCGCGCCGGCGCGATCACGCCTGACGATGCGACGATCCGCGGCAGCACCTGCCGGGGAATATCGAACGCAGACAGCAATGTGTCGTCCCACGCCAGCGTCGCCAGATTCATCAACTGGGTGCGGCTGGCATTTGTCACATCGGTGACATGCAGTCCGGTCATATGCCACATCAGCCAGCTATCGATTGTGCCGAATGCCAACTCGCCCGCCTCGGCCCGCGCCCGCGCGCCCGGCACGTTGTCCAACAACCAGCGCAGTTTCAGCGCGCTGAAATAGCTTGCCAGTGGCAACCCGGTGGCGGCACGAAACCGATCCTGTCCGCCATCGCGCGCGTACTCAGCCACCAGTGGATCGACACGCATGTCCTGCCACACCAGTGCGTTGTGCACCGCCGCTCCCGTCGCGCGGTCCCACAGCAGCGTCGTCTCCCGCTGATTGGTGATGCCCACCGCAGCCAGGTCGCGCGCGGTCAGCCCCGCGCCGCGCAATGCCTCGTCGATCACCGCGTGCGTGTTGCGCAGGATCTCCTGCGGGTCGTGCTCGACCCAACCCGGCTTCGGATAGATCTGCTGATGCTCGCGTTGTGCCATCGCGATTGTCGCGCCGGTGCGATCGAACACGATGAAACGCGTGCTCGTGGTGCCCTGATCGATGGCACCGATGGTACGGGTCATCGGAATCCTCCCGCTTCCATGTAATCACGGCTTGCCGGATCGGCCCATCCTGTCTTGACTAGGTCGGGTTCGAGTAAGGGAAGCAGACCATGGCGGGACGGTTCGCCGGACGATGTGCGGTCGTGACGGGCGGGGTATCCGGCATTGGTGCCGGGATCGCCACACGGTTGGCGTCAGAAGGCGCGCGGCTGTCGCTGTGGGACCGTGACGCCGGCACATTGGCAGATATCCAATCGCGCACCCACGGTGCCACCCACACTGTGGCGGTCGACGTCACGGATGTGGAGGCGGTGTACGCCGCCACGGCGGAGACCATGCGTGCGACCGGGCGGATTGACATCCTGGTCGCCTCGGCCGGCATCGCCGGGCCCAGTGCGCCGCTCGCCGAATATCCGATCGATGCCTGGCATCGCGTGATCGATGTCAACCTGAACGGCGTCTTCTACTGCAACCGCGCCGTGGTGCCGCACATGCAGAAGGTGGGCTACGGACGGATCGTCAACATCGCCTCGATCGCCGGCAAGGAAGGCAATCCGAACATCGCCGCCTATTCCGCCGCCAAGGCCGGCGTGATCGCGCTGACCAAGTCGCTCGGCAAGGAACTGGTGCAGACCGAGATCAGGGTGAACTGCGTCGCACCGGCGGCGGTGCGCACGCCGCTGTTCGAGCAGATGACGCAGGAGTACCTCGATTTCGCCCTGTCGAAGATCCCGATGGGCCGCTTCGGCGAGATCGACGAGATCGCCGCGCTGGTCTGCTGGCTGGCGAGCGAGGAATGCAGTTTCTCCACCGGGGCGGTGTTCGATGCCTCCGGTGGCCGCGCGACATACTGATAACGGAACGGAATCCCATGGACGACGCAACGCTTGCCTTCACGCCCGCCACCCAGCTCGCCGAGCTGATCCGCACCAAGCAGCTCTCGCCGGTGGAGGTGATGGAAGCGACGCTGCGGCGGATCGAGGCGCTGGACGGGCGGGTCAACGCCTTCGCCAACCTGGCGGCGGATCGCGCGATGACACTGGCGAAACAGGCCGAGGCGAAGCTGATGAGCGGCGGGCCGATCGGGCGGCTGCACGGGCTGCCGACCACGATCAAGGACCTGGCGATCACCAAGGACCTGCCGACCGAATTCGGCAGCAAGATGTTGAAGGGCAACCGGCCGACGGAGGACACACCGTTCGTGACGCGCCTGCAGGACGCGGGCGCGATCGTGATCGGCAAGACCACGACCTCGGAATATGGCTGGAAGGGCGTCAGCGAAAGCCCACTGACCGGCATCACCCACAATCCGTGGAAGCATGGCTACAACGCCGGTGCGTCCTCGGCCGGAGCGGGGGCGGCCGCGGCAGCTGGGTTCGGCCATCTGCATCAGGGCAGTGACGGGGCGGGCTCGATTCGCATGCCGTCGCATTTCTGCGGCGTGTTCGGGCTGAAACCGAGCTTCGGGCGGGTGCCGGCCTATCCGGTTTCCACCGGCGACTACACCTCGCACAGCGGGCCGATGAGCCGCAGCGTAGCCGACGCGGCGCTGATGCTGGAGGTGATGGCCGGTCCGCACCCGCTGGACCACACCACGCTGGAGGCCTGGCCCGGGAATTACACTGGCCGGCTGGCCGCAGGCGTGAAGGGCAAGCGAATCGCCTACAGCCCGGACCTGGGGCACGCCCGGGTCGACCCTGACGTGGCGGCGGTGGTGAAGGCGGCGGTGGCGCGGTTCACCGAGCTTGGGGCCACGGTGGACGAGGTCGCCACCCCCTGGGCGAAGGACGGGCCGGAGCTGGTACGGTTCTTTTGGGCGGCGCATCTGACGCGTCTGATCCCAAAGCTGGCCGAATGGGAAAGCCAGATGGACCCGGGCCTGGTCGCCTGCATCAAGGACGGCGGCAACGCCTCGGCGATGGACTATATGCTGTGGCGCGAGCGGAAGATGACCTACGTCGCGGCCATTCACCGCTGGTTCGAGGACTGGGATTTCCTGCTGACCCCTGCCGTGTCGGTGGCCGCTTTCCCGGCCGAGTTGCTGATGCCAGCGCATTGGCCATCGCATAATTGGGACTGGGTGAGCTGGGCGGAATTTTCTTATCCATTCAATATGTCGTGGAACCCCGCGGCCAGCGTGCCGTGCGGCTTTACCGCTGCAGGTCTGCCGGTCGGATTGCAGGTCGTTGGCCCGCGGTTCGACGATTTGGGGGTGTTACAGGCCGCGGCAGCGTTCGAAGCCGTGCAACCCTGGGCTGACCGCCGGCCCTCGCTCACCTGATACCGCGACCACCCCCCGCCCCTATGGACACAATTGTGATTGCATCGGGGTGTCGGGCTTGACATAGTGGTGATCAATTCGCGAGACTTGTCGCATAAAATTTGCGACAGTCACGCGATACTCGGCGGGTGGGATGCAACGCTGACCGCTCCGGGGTGACCACGGCGGTCCACGATCGAGGGCGTCATGAAGCTTGTTCTTGAGCAGCGCTACCTGTTCGACGGCGCCGTGGCCGCGACTGTCCCGCACGCGCTCGGTGACGCGCAACACCACCACCACCCCGATGGGGTCGAGAACTGGGGTGCGGGCGACAATCACGACAACCCTGGCGCGGCGCTGCCAACACCGCCCGCGATCGGCGAGCCGAGCGTTGGCCGCTCCGGGTCTCCAGCGACCGTCCTGTTCGTCGACCCGCGTGTGGCCGACTGGCAGGGCCTTGTCGCTGGGGTGAATCCGGGCGTCGATGTGGTGATGCGCGATGCGAACCAGGACGGCATCTCGCAGGTGACGCGGGCGCTGGCCGGGCTGACCAATGTCAAGAACATCGCGTTCCTGACCGAGGGCCCCCCGATCACGCTGGGAGGCACTACGCTGGATGCCGCGGTGCGGGGCGCGCGCGCCAATGAGATCACCGGGTGGAGCGCGCATCTCGCCGCCAATGCCGACATCCTCTTCTGGGGCTGCGATGTCGGCCAGGGCAGCGTTGGCACGACGTTCGTTTCGGATGTACACACGCTGACCGGGGCCACCGTGGGCGCGTCGTCGGATGCTACCGGCGCGGCGGCACTGGGGGGTGACTGGACACCGGATGTCGCGACCGGACCGCTGCATCACCACGTCAATCCGTTCACGAAGGATACGCAGGCGAACTACAAAGACCTGCTGGACACCCCGCAACCAACCGTGGCGCTGGCAGTAACCGATAATGGTGTCACCGATGGTGGCACGCTGAATTTGGGCGATCAGATCACAACCGCGACCGCTTTCGAGAATACCGGCGAGAACGCCACCGGCTACACACCATATATCGAAGTCTTCGTGCCGAACGGCCTGACACTCAGCGGTTCGGCCACCGAGAACGGCGTGGCGATTGCCGACCTGACCGCGACAGTGTCAGGCGGTATGGTGATCAATCCGCTGACGCATCAGAGCGAAGCGACGCCGGTGGGTTTCACCAGCGGCACGATGTATGTGTTTGAGACGCCATCCGGGACAAGCCTCGCGGCTGGCGCGTTGCTATCGCCGATTGTCGCCAACTTCACGATGTCGCGTGATGCGAGCCTGATCGGCGAAGCGTTGATGATCGCCGCCCGAGGTGGATTTGCTCATGGTCCCACATCAGGAAGTGGCGAAAACCTCGAGGGCGATGCATATACGTCAACCGCGACGATGATCCAGCCACTCGATCCGGTTGTCGCTATTGTCGGGACATCGAACAATACCGCGGGCCTCGGAATTGCGGTAGACAGCACTTCCAGCAATGCAGTGCTTTTCGATCCAACTGGCATGACCAGCGGCTCTTCCGTCGCTGTGGCCCCAGGCGAGATCGTACGGGTGCGGATCGTGGACCAACTTGCGGTAGGGCCCAATACTTCGGTCTCTCTGACTTTGGACCTCGCCGACGGGCTGACTTATACCAACGATGGCACGGCAACGATCCTGCTGGTTAGTCCAGGTGGGGATACGAGTACATCTGCGACACTCAGCGGCAATGCGGCCGCACTGCAGCTTGCTTCAACCACGTTTAACCCGACCCAGACACTCGGCACTGGCTCAGATACCGCCGACCCAGTCGTCGCGCAGTGGTCTGGCAGCGCGATCAATTATAATGGCGCGACATGAGCGCGACGCCGGCAAGACCGCCAACTCACAACACGCTCTATTGCCGCTTCGACTTCATCGGCCTCGTGCCGGCGGATGGCGACGTTGCCCAGACATCGTCGATCTCTTTGAAATGACTCAGTTGAATATTCCGAAACCATTCCGGGTCAGCCGCTCAGCTATCAACAGGTCATGGCGGCGATCGACGATCTGTCGATCGCCACGCAAATTGACGACGTGGTACGCCGGTTCGCTGAAGTGACGGCCAGCGCCACCGAGGCCGAGGCACAGACCGAGGCCGACAAGGTGCGCCAGGCGCTCAGCAGCATGGCCGCGGATTACGACCGCGGTCGTGCGCTGGGCGACGTATATATCGCACTGGCCGATCTCTATACTGATGTGGGTGTCGATCTGGTGCCGCCAGACGTCGATGTCACCAACCTTGATGACCTGACGAAGAAGGTGCAAGTCGCGATCCGTCCGTGGGAAGACGGTGAACTTCCAACTGTTGAAATTCCGCCCGCAGCGACGGCTGGGGCTGATCCAAAGCTTGCGAGCGCGTCAGGCTCGCACGCCAACTGACGCCGTGACCGCCATGCGGCACATGTTCCGCCACGGAGTGGTTCTGCTGTTGCTTGCGACTTGCGTGAGCGCGCCGCACACCGCCCGCGCCGCGGACCCTAACCCTCGTCCCGTCATCCCAGCGGAACCTCTGCGTGATCTCCCGCCCACCGACGGCGCCTGGCGCGATATCCGCGTCCAGGTTGTGCCACGCACCTATGCCACGATCGGTGCGCCGATGGCGGGCCGCCTGTCGGAATTCCCCCTGCGCGATGGCGACCGGTTCGATCAGAGCCAGGTGATCGCGCGCTTCGTCTGCGCCGAGCAGGAAGGCGCCCTCGCGCACGCCAAGGCCGTGCTGGACGAGAAGCGCCAGGTGCTGGCCACCAACAGCCAGTTGCGCAATCTCGGCACCTCCAGCGGCCTTGAATACCGTGTCGCATTGGCGCAGGTGGCCGAGGCCACGGCCGACGTGCAGACCCAGACTGCGGTCGTGGAAAATTGCGTGGTGCGTGCGCCCTTCGCCGGCCGGGTCAGCGGCATATCGGCCCAGGCACAGCAATTTGTCTCGGTTGGCGCGCCGCTGGTTGATATCCTCGACGACAGTTCGCTGGAACTGGAGCTGATCGTGCCTTCGCGCTGGTTGGTGTGGTTGCAATCCGGAACGAAGTTCACCGTCGCGATCGATGCGACGGGCCAGTCGTACCGTGCGATCATCACCCGCCTGTCGGGCAAGGTCGACGCCGTCAGCCAGTCCATCAAGGCCTATGCCAAGCTGACCGATCCGGTTCCCGATCTGCTCGCCGGTATGAGCGGGCGCGCAAACCTGGTGCCCCCGCCCCACGCTGGGCAGTGACCGCGCCGGCGATTCACCCACATCTGCTGCGTCTGTCGGCATTGATCGACCTGAAGCAGCGTGCGCGCGCCGCGACGCCCGCCGAACTGCCATCTCTGATAGTGAACGACACCTTGGCCATGGTGCCATATCAGCAGGCGGTGTTCTGGCGGCGCGGCGGGGTGGCCGCCATTTCGGGTGTGGCGAGCGGGGATGAGAGCGGCCCCTATCACCGCTGGCTCGCCCGCACGTTGTCGGCTGCGGCGCAATTCCGCGAGCCCGGCGAGGTGGATGCGGACAATCTCGGCCTGGATGCCGCCGAATGGGGCCAATGGTTCCCTCCCGCAGCATTCTGGCTGCCGCTGGTCGATCGGCGTGGCGAGCTGCGCAGGGGGTGCTGTTCGGCTGGCAGGACCCTTGGTACGAGGCCGAGTTGCAACTGCTTGCCGCGGTCGGTGGCACCTATGCGCTATGCCTGACGCTCGCCGACCAACGGCCGCGGCGCTGGTGCTAATCGCAGCGGCGATGATCCCCGTGCGCGCCTCGATGCTGGCACCGGCCGAGATCGCAGCCGCCGCGCCCTTCGCGGTGCGCGCGCCCTTCGATGGCGTGGTGGATGCGATCCGTATCTCAGCCCCAATCTGACAACGGTGCGTGGGGAACTCGTTCTGGTTCTGCGATCACCAGGCGGTACGATAACCGATGAAGCGCGTCGGAATGCGCCTGACGTCAGCCAGCAGATCGGGCGGCAGGCCAGTGGGGGCAAGGGACGTCCCGCCGACATTGAGCGCGTCCGACAGGCCACCAAAGCGCTGCTCGATCGCGGCGGTGATGGTTTGGTAGGTGCCGATCGCGGTGAACAACGCCACGACATCGTCGGAGACCTCGGCAGCCATGTCAGCCCACTGGCCGGCCTTGGACATGGCATTGAGCTTGCGACCAAGGTCGCCAAGTCCATGTCGTTCCAGCACTGGCCAATAGCCGGGCGTCGACCCGTAGAAGGCGATGCGGCCGCGGGTATACTCGACCATCTCGGCGACGGCCGCCTCATCCGGCCCGGTGGCGATAAACCCGCCGCCGGTGATTTCGAAATTCGCGCGATCGCGCTTGGTGCGTGTCATGCCTTCGGTCAGGCGCGGTAGGATTTCCTCGGTCAAATAGCGACGAGTGCAGAAGCTGTGCAGACGAACGCCATCGGCGACTTCACCGGCCAGACGCAGCGAATGCGGACCGACCGCGGCGAGCGTGATCGGCACCATCGGCAGGCGCTGCGAGACCGGAATGAAATAGGGCGGCATCAGCGTGAACGTGTAGTGCTGGCCTTCGTAGCGCAGGCGTTCGCCCTTTTCCCACGCGGTCCAGATGGCGCGCAGGGATTGGACATACTCGCGCAGCCGTGGCGCTGGTGCAGTCCAGGGGACCGAGAAGCGGCGCTCGTTGTGCGGTCGGATCTGCGGGCCGATGCCCAGCACGAACCGCCCGCGTGAAGCGATCTGCAGGTCCCATGCCGCATTGGCGATGACCATCGGGCTGCGGGGGAAGGCAATCGCCACCGCGGTGCCGAGCTGCAGACGCTCAGTGGAAACGGCAGCGATCGCGTGCGCGAGGAACGGGTCGTTCTTGTTCTCCATCGTCAGCGCGCCGTCATAGCCGGCAGCCTCGGCCGCCTGCGCCGCCGCAGTGGTCTTGCGAAGGTCGTCCTGGGGCAGGCTGGTGAGCACGCGCATCACGGATCTCCGATGTACCGACGTTGCGACCTCAGGCGAGCGCTGCTTCCTCCAGGAAGGCGCGGACGTAGGGAGCGAAGGAACGGACGATCTCTAACCGGAACGTCTCCGGCGCGGTCCGCCAAAGAATGACTTCCGATTTCGCCAGAACGGTGCGGGTGCACATGCCGACAGGGAACGCGTCGGGATGCAGATCCAGCGGACAGCCGGCATTCAGCATGTCGGTGGCGTCAGGGCCATGGAGCTGCAGCGCGATCTGGCGGTGGCTCACGTCGACCAGCGCCTGCGCATGGGCTTGCAGCGCGTGCGTAAGATCCGCGACCAACCTGTCGGCAGACCGCACCAGCACCAGGAATTCGTCCGGTCCGAGCCATAGCGCGGCACGTTCAGCATTGACGGCGGCGCGACAGGTCTGTGGTAGCGGGAAGCCCAGCGCAATGGCCGCGGCGTCCAACCCTGGCGCGCGCCCGCGCAGGATCAGGCGCACGCAGGGCGACAGGGTCGTCAGCTCAGCCATGCAGGCGGGTTCCTTGCGGGTCGTAGAATACCGGCGAAACAACCTGCACCGCGATCGCGCAGTCCGCCATTGGTACGTAGAGACGTTCGTCCATACGTGCGCGTCCATTCGCCAACATCGCCAATGCGATCGGACGGTTCAGCGCGACGCTGAAATAGGCCGAGGTGACATGCCCCAACACCCGCATCGGCACCGGCTGATGCGGGTCGTCAACGAGCTGCGTACCGTCATCGAGCTGGGTGCGGGCGTCCTCGGTCAGCAGACCGACGAGCTGCTTGCGACCGGACGCGGCGAGCGCAGGCAGGGACAGGGAGCGCTTGCCAACGAAGTCACGCTTTGATTTGCCGATCGCCCAGGTCAGGCCGAGATCGTCGGGGGTCGCGGTGCCATCGGCCTCCTGCCCGGCGATGATGTAGCCCTTCTCGGCACGTAGCACATGCATGGCCTCGGTGCCGTAGGGCGTGGCGCCCCGCGACACAATCGCATCCCAGACCGCTCCGGCCGCATCTGGAGGAACATTGATTTCGTAGCCCAGCTCGCCGGTAAAGCTGACCCGGAACAATCGCGCTGGCGCGCCGCCAGCCTGACCGGTTGCGACCGACATGTGCGGCAGCGTCAGATTGATATCGGTCAGTGGCGTCAGCACCTCGCGGGCCCGCGGTCCCTGCACGCCGATGACCGCCCATTGTTCCGTGACCGAAGTCAGCCATACATCCAGCTCAGGCCATTCGGTCTGCCGGTAATCTTCCATCATCGCCAGCACGCGCGCGGCGCCGCCGGTGGTGGTCGTGACGTGGAAGCGATCGGGCGCGAGGCGACCGATCACGCCGTCATCCAACACGAAGCCGTCCTCGCGCAGCATGATGCCGTAGCGGCAGCGGCCGACGGCGAGCGTGCGGAATGTGTTGACGTACATGCGATCGAGGAATTCAGCCGCATCGGGACCGACGACTTCAATCTTGCCGAGGGTCGAACCATCGAACAGACCAACCTCGGTGCGCACGGTACGGCATTCCCGTGCGACCGCGTCGCGCTGGGTTTCGCCGCGTCGCGGAAAGTAATGCGCGCGCCGCCATTGGCCGACATCCTCGAACACCGCGCCGCGGGCAACGGCCCGCTCGTGCAACGGCGTCTCGCGCACAGGATCGAACAGCACACCGCGCGCCGCGCCGGCGAAGGTGCCGAACGTCACCGGCGTGAAGGGGGCACGGAACGTCGTAAGGCCGACCTGCTCAGGTGCGAGCGCCAACGCATCAGCGGCGATCCCCAGCGCGTTGATGTTGGCGGTCTTACCTTGATCGGTCGCCATGCCGGTGGTGGTGTAGCGCTTGATGTGCTCGATCGAGCGGAAACCCTCGCGCACCGCCAATGCGATATCCTTGGCGGTGACGTCGTTCTGGAAATCGACGAAGGCTTTCCCGCGCGCATCCAGCGCGCCGAGCGTCCCGCCCGAACCAAACTCCGATGCAAAATCACCGGCGCAGGCACCGACCGCGCGCAGGCCTGGCAGCGGCGCGGCGGGAATGAACGCCTGGCAAGCGGGATCAAAGCGCAGTTGCCCGCGTGCCTGGGAGAACAGATGTACGCTGGGGGTGAAGCCGCCGCACATCAGAACGGTATCGCATGAGATAACGTCACCGGAACCAAGCCGGATCCACGCAACCCGGGCACGGCCGCCGGTGGCGGTGATCGTGGCGCCCTTGCGCACGTCAATCACCGCCGCGATTTCGGCACCGGCTTCGCGCAATGCATCAGCGGTGCGATAAGCCGCGTCATGCGAGGTGACAATGGCGATACGACGGCCAGGCAGCACGGCATAGCGCTGTAGATATGTCAGCGCGGCGCCGGACAACATGATGCCGGGCCGATCATTGCCAGGAAACACCAGCGGGCGCTCCAGCGCGCCGGTGGCCAGCACGATCTCCTTGGCGCGCACCTGCCACAGACGCTCGCGCGCGTGCGCCGGGTTGGGAGATGCCAGGTGGTCGGTGAGGCGCTCCGCGAGACCGACCATATTGTACGGATAACAACCGAAGGCGGTGGTGCGCGACAGCAGCGTGACACGCTCAGTCGCGGCGAAGGGGGCGTCAATTGTGGGATGCTCATCGCACAAGAGCACGCGGGCACCAGCACTGACAGCCTGCGACGCGGCCGCAAGCCCCGCAGAGCCAGCGCCAATCACCAGCACATCGCAATGCGCATAGCGTTGGACGTAACGATCGGGATCGGGTTGCGTTGGCGCGCGACCGAGCCCGGCGGCACGACGTATCAGTGGCTCGTAGATGCGATGCCATGCCCAGGCCGGCCATTTGAACGTCTTGTAGTAGAAGCCAGCAGGAAGCAGCGGCGAGAGGAAGTCGTTGACGACGCCGATATCGAATCCAAGCGATGGAAAATGGTTCTGGCTCTCGGCCTGTAATCCCTCGTACAGCTCCACCTGCGGGGCCCGTTGGTTCGGCGTGCGGCGCGCGTCATCGCGAACGATGGTGACAAGCGCCGATGGCTCATCCGAACCCGCGGAAAGGATGCCACGCGGCCGGTGATATTTGAACGAGCGTCCGATCAGGTGCACGCCGTTCGCCAGCAACGCGGAGGCCAACGTGTCGCCCGCACATCCATCATAGGCCCGGCCATTGAACGTGAAGCGCAACGGATAAGCACGATCGATACGGCCACCAGTCGGCAGGCGGAACGAGCCGTTCATGGCGGGACCTCACCCTGCTTGTAGGTCGTACTGATCACATCGGTCGTGGTGTCACGCACGGCGTTGAAGAACCGGGCGCAGCCATGCGTATGGCGCCACCGTTCGCGATGAATACCCTTCGGATTGCTGCGCGCGTGCAGAAACGCGGCCCAGGCTGCATCGCTCACTGCAGCGGGATCAGCCACGCGCACGATATGCGCTTCACCGCCGTAGCTGAATTCCAGCTCAGGCCGTGGACCGCACCAGGGGCAGGATATGAGCAGCATGTCGCTTCACAGTGTCATTACGTGGAGCATAGCGACGAAGCAATCTCGATGACCGTGCGCATCCGGATCGAGATTGCTTCGTCGCTATGCTCCGCGCAATGACAAGAAATCAACATCAGTGGGCCACCGCCGCGGCAGCGGCCTCGTCAATTGTGGCCCCGGTGTGGAATCGGTCCCACGAAAACGGCGCGTTGATCGGATGCGGCTCATCCTTCGCGATCGTCCAGGCAAACAGATGTCCCGATCCCGGCGTCGCCTTGAACCCGCCCGTGCCCCAGCCGCAATTCACGTACAATCCCGGCACCGGCGTTCGCCCGATGATCGGCGATCGATCGGGTGTCACATCGACAATGCCGCCCCAGTTGCGCAGCATGCGCAACCGGCGGAACGTCGGAAACAGCTCGCAGATCGCCTCCAGCGTATGGTTGGCGATATGCAGCCCACCACGCTGTGTGTACGATGTATACGCATCCGTGCCCGCGCCAATCACCAGCTCCCCCTTGTCGGACTGGCTGATATAGGCGTGCACCGTGTTGGACATGACGACGCAAGGCATCACCGGCTTCACCGGCTCGGACACCAACGCCTGCAGTGGGAAGCTTTCCAGCGGCAGCCGCAGCCCGGCCATTGCCATCAGCACTGAGGTATGCCCCGCCGCCACCACGCCAATCTTGCGCGCACGGATTGGCCCACGCGTTGTCTGCACACCTATCACCGCTCCGTTCGCATCGCGGACGATCGCGGTGACCTCACAGGTCTGAAGGATATCGACACCCAGCGCATCGGCCGCGCGCGCATAGCCCCAGGCCACCGCGTCGTGACGCGCCACGCCACCGCGGCGTTGCAGGGCCGCGCCCAGCACGGGATAGCGCAGCTCCGGCGAGATGTTCAGCGGTGGACAGAATTCCTTCGCCTGCTCAGGTGTCAGCCACTCATTGTCGACGCCGGCTGCACGATTGGCGTGCACGTGCCGCTTCGACACCTGCACGTCGTGCTGGGTGTGCGCCAGCATCATGACGCCGCGCGGGCTGAACATCAGGTTGTAGTTTAGCTCCCGCGCCAGCGTTTTCCACAGACGCAACGCATGGTCGTACAATGCCGCGCTTTCCGGGTGCAGATAGTTTGACCGAATGACCGTGGTGTTGCGCCCGGTGTTGCCGCCGCCGAGCCAACCACGTTCCAGCACTGCAATATTGGTCAACCCGTGCTGACGCGCGAGGCAGTACGCCGTAGCAAGACCATGCCCACCCGCGCCAATGAGCAGCACGTCATAGGCGGGCTTCGGCTCCGGCGCGCGCCAGTAGGGCGGCCAGGCGGTGTGGCCCGTCAGAGCGTGGCGCAGCAAGGACAGAGCGGAGAAGCGTTGCATGGTGCGATCGGTCGAGGGACCGCGCGGGAGCGATGCGCGGCAGACCTGGATAGCGGCGAGCTCTGGCTGCGGCAATGGCAGGGATTGCCGCGCTCGCGATCCGCATACACCCACTTTGCACAATACCAGCGGCAATTTACCTGACGCTTCACTGGACCGCCGGGACCTCATCCCTGCGCCGAGAGAAGCTGGCTGGCAGCACGTGGCGACGAAAGGCAGTCACCACCAGTTCAAGCCCCCGTCGCGGCCTGGGCGGGTGACTGTGCCGCCCCCGAAGTGCGACATCCCGGTGGGGACTTTGCGCCGGGTCGAGCAACAGGCCGGCTGGAAACGAAGCGCGGGCATCATGACCGCGTACCTGGCGCGGCTCCGTAAGTAACACGATGGCGATTACGGCGTGGATTTCCCGGCCTGCCCGAGCTGCATCAGTGCGGGCAAGACCCTGGAGGATGCCAGGGGCATGGCCGCCGCGGCGGTGCAGCTTCATCGCGCGGGCATGATCGGGGATGGTGATGCGATCCCCGCGCCGTCCCAACTGGATCAGATCATGACTGATCCCCAATACCGCGACGCCGTCGCGGTGTTGATCGACATCGCCGTCTGCCGCCCCGCGGTCCGTGTCGACCTGTCGCTGCCCGCAGATCTGTTGGAGGCGATCGACCGCGTATCCGGCAACCGATCCCGATCCCTGGCCGAAGCGGCCGGCGCGAAGCTCCGGCAAGCATGATCGCACTGAAACGCGGCGCAGTTCGCTGTGCGGCCATCGCGACCCGCCGCGCTGGAGTGCGCACAACCGCGCATTGACGCCGTCTCGACGCGAAGAGATATTCCCATATATGGGAATATCTCTTCGCCCACCGCTGCCTGCCTCGGACACGGACCCCGCCGCCGCCGACATCCGCCTGGCCGCCCGCCTGGCCGCGCTGCGCCAGGAACAGGGCTGGTCGCTCGATACCCTCGCCGACCGCTCCGGCATCAGCCGTGCGACGCTCTCGCGCATCGAGCGCGGCGAAACCAGCCCCACCGCCGCACTGCTCGGCCGGTTGTGCACGGCCTACAACCGCACCCTCTCCCGCCTGCTGGCCGAGATCGAAACCGACGCCCCGCGCCTGATCCGCCCGGCCCATCAGCTCCTGTGGGTGGATCCGGAAACCGGCTTCCGCCGCCGCAGCCTCTCGCCGCCCGCGCACGGCTACAATGGCGAACTGATCGAGGGCGAGCTGCCGGCGGCGGCCACGATCACCTACGACGGCCCGCCGATGGCCGGGATCGAGCAGCATGTCTGGATGCTCGCCGGCCACCTCGACCTGACGGTGGACGGCACCATCCACGCGCTGGCGGCCGGCGATTGCCTCCGCTATCGCCTGTTCGGCCCGTCGCGCTTCCACTGCCCCGGGCCCGCCGCGGCGCGCTACATCATCGCGTTCTGCCGACCATGAGCGCGGTGGTGGATATCGCGGAACTGGACGCCGACGGCTTTGCCGGGGCGGTCGAGGATCTCGCGGACGTGCTGCACGCCTGCGTGCTGGATGGGGCCAGTGTCGGCTTCGTGCTGCCGTTCTCGATTGAAGACGCCATGGCGTTCTGGCGCGGTCTGATCCCAGCGGTACGTGACGGAGGGCGTCGCTTGCTGGTGGCACGGTTGGAAAGACGCGTGGTCGGCGCCGTGCAATTGGTGTTGGCCATGCCGGCAAACGGCCAGCATCGCGCCGACATCGTTAAGCTATTGGTGCATCCCTCGGCCCGTCGTCGCGGCATGGCGCGCGCGCTGATGCGGCGCGCCGAGGCGTTGGCACGTGCTGAACGGCGCAGCCTATTGATCCTCGACACGCGGCAGGGTGACGCGGCCGAGCCGCTATATCGCGCGCTTGGCTTCGCACTGACCGGCGTGGTGCCTGCCTATGCGTGCTCGATCCACGGGGTGCCGGAACCGTGCAGTTTCATGCACAAGGTGCTGGAGGCCATCCCAGGTGCCTGACGGCGCGGCGCAAATATCGATCGGCCACAACGGCGGGCCGCCGCTCGATCCCGATCCGCCGGATCCGGGTCTGTCTTGGCGATCCTACTGCTGGCGCAAGGCGCACAAGAAGGCGTGGAAGACCCCGCCGCGGGAGATCGCGCGACGCCGTCTGCAACGCGCCGCGGAATTGGGCATGACGTATCACGAGTACACGCTTGAGATCCTCGAACGCGGGCGTTATCTTTAGACCGGGTACGATGCGGATGTCATTGCTATACGGCAGCAACACGCTACCCCCAACAACACGTTACCCCAACGCATATTCCACCTCTGCGGTATACACCGCCTGCTCTTTTCCCAGCTGAGAACTAAACAAAGTGAAATGCTCCACCGCGACTGCCTCGGACCGGAACAGGTTATACGCCTGCACGAAGGCGGCCAACTTCGCCTCGGCAGGATTGTCCAGCCGCGCCAGCGTCACATGTGGATTGAACCGCCTTCGTTCCGGCTCCAGTCCGAGGCGCTGCAACGCCGTTTCGATCTTGCCACGCAGGTGATCGAGCTGGGGGTTCCGATCCACGCCCACCCATAATGAGGTCGGCCGCCCGCCTTTAGCGAACGTGCCGACCCCGGCCAGGGTCAACGCGAAACCCCGCGCGCGCAACGCCGCCAGCGCGTGATCGATCTCCTCGGCCAGGTGCCGCTGTGCCTCGCCGATGAAGCGCAAGGTCATATGGTAGTTCTCCGGCGGCACCCATTTCGCCCCCGGAATACCACTGGCCGCGAGCGACGCCAGCCGCTGGCGCAGCGACCACGGCAGATCCAGCGCGACGAACAGCCTCATGCGGGCTTCACCTCCGCCAGCAGCTTCAGCACCAATGGCAGAATTCGCGCCACGATTCGTTGCACGCCCTCGGGGTTAGGGTGCTCACGATCGGCCAGCGTGTAGCGCGGGTCCTCCGCCACGCCGTCCAGGAAGAACGGATAGAACAGCACACCCGGCCGCTGGTGCAGGCGCTCGAACACCGCCTTGAACGCCGCGGCATAGCCCGGCCCCATGTTGGGCGGCGCGTACATCCCCGCCAACAGCACCGGGATGTGCCGCTGCGCCAGCGTGTCGAGGATACGTGTGAGGTTGGCCTGCATCACCGTGGGATCGATCCCACGCAGCCCGTCATTGGCCCCCAGCTCCACGATCGCCGCGTCGGCGCCATCCCCCAGGGCCCAGTCCAGCCGCGCCAGCCCGTCCGCCGTGGTGTCGCCCGAGACCGATCCGTCGATGATCCGCACCGGATGACCGGCTGCCGCGAGCGCCGCTGCCAGCCGCGCCTGGAACCCGTCCGCGTGTGCCAGATCGTGGCCGGCGGTCAGCGAATCGCCCAGCACCAACACCCGCGGCGGGCCTGCCATGGCCACCGACACCAGCAGCATTGCGATCGCCAGCGCCGCCACGGCTTTCCGCAGCGCAGCGCGGGGGCCATATGCTGCCGCCATGGATGCCACTCCGCCGTCTTCCCACCCGCCGCTGGTCGCGGTCCGGGACCTGTGCCTGACCGTGCCTTCGGCGGCCGGGCCGGTCAACATATTGCGCGGCATCGATCTCGACATCGTCGCCGGTGAGGCCGCGGGCCTGGTCGGACCGTCGGGATCGGGCAAAACGTCGCTGCTGATGGTGCTGGCGGGGCTGGAACGCGCGACGTCGGGGACGGTGCGATTCGCCGGGCGCGAGCTCACCGGGCTGGACGAGGATGCGCTGGCCCGCGTCCGCCGCGACGGCATCGGTATCGTGTTCCAGGCCTTTCACCTGATCCCCACCATGACCGCGTTGGAGAATGTCGCGGTGCCGCTGGAGCTGGCCGGGCGGCGCGATGCACAGACACGGGCGGCGGCCGCGCTGCGGGAGGTCGGTCTGGCGCATCGCCTGACCCATTTGCCCGGGCAGCTCTCGGGTGGGGAACAGCAGCGTGTCGCATTGGCGCGCGCTTTCGCGCCGGAACCCAAGCTGCTGCTGGCCGATGAGCCGACCGGCAACCTGGATCAGGCCACCGGCGAGGCAGTGATGGACACGCTGTTCGCCTTGCGCGCACGCACGGGCGCGACGTTGCTGCTGGTGACGCATGACCCGAGGCTGGCGGCGCGCTGCGGCCGGCGCATCCACATCGCCGACGGCCGGGTGACAGAGATCGACCTGTCGCCCGCGCTGGACGCGGTGCCGTGAAGCTGGCCCTGCGGCTTGCCCGGCGCGAGCTGCGCGGCGGTGTGCGTGGCCTGCGCATCGTGCTGGCTTGCCTTGCCCTTGGTGTCGCGGTGATCGCGACCGTCGGCACGTTGCGCGTCGCCATCGATCTCGGGCTGGCCACCGACAGCCGCAAACTGCTCGGCGGTGACCTGGAGGTCGAGGTCGGCTCCCAGCCCATCCCGGACGCCTTGCGCGCCTGGTTCGTCGCGCGCGGCGCCAGGCTGTCCGAGGTTGTGGAGTTGCGCACCCTGCTGGTGGCACCCTCCGGCGAGCGCACGCTGGTGGAGCTGAAAGCGGTGGATCCAGCCTGGCCGCTGGTCGGCACCGCCGTCACCGCACCACAGACCGCGCCGCTGGTCGGTACCGACGGCCAGCCGCAGCTCCTCACCAGCCAGGTGGTGCTGGACCGGCTCGGGCTGCATCCGGGCAACACCGCGCGGCTTGGCCGTGCCGGCTTCACGGTTGCCGGTGCTTTAGTCGACGAGCCTGACGCGCTGGCCACGCCGGCACTGTTCGGTCCGCACGTGCTGATCCCGTTGTCCGCGCTGCCGGCCACCGGCCTCGTCGTGCCGGGCTCGCTGGTCACCTACCGGCTGCGCGTGCTGTTGCCACCGGGCACCAGCACGACCAGCACGCTGCAGGCCTTGCGCGCCGCGTTCCCGAACGAGGGCTGGCGCATCCGCGACCCCGGCACCGCGGCACCGCAGGTCCAGCAGGTGGTGAACCAGGCCAGTCTGTTCATGGCGCTGGTCGGTCTGACCTCCTTGCTGGTCGGCGGCATCGGTGTCGCCAACGGCGTGCGCGCCTGGTTGGAGGCCCGCGCCCGCACCATCGCCACGCTGCGCTGCTTGGGCGCCTCGGCCCGGCTGATGTTCGCGGTGGCACTGATCCAGGTAATGGCACTGGCAATCGGCGGCATCCTGGTCGGGCTGGTGGTTGGCACCGCCTTGCCGGTGGTGGGAGCGAGGCTGCTGCAGGGGATCCTGCCGGTACCGCCGGTCCTGGGAATCTACCCGCAACCGCTGGCGATCGCCGCCGCGTACGGAATGCTGACCGCACTCGGCTTCGCGTTGCTGCCGCTTGGCCGGGCCGCACGCATCCCTGGTGCCGCGCTGTTTCGCGACGCGCTGCTGCCCGACCGGGTGCGCCCACCGCCACTGCTGCTCGCCGGGACCATCGGGTTGGGTGCCGCGTTGATCGCGCTTACCGTCGTCACCGCCCACGACCGCGGCTTCGCCCTGTGGTTCTGCGCTGCCGCACTCGGCACTCTGGCACTGTTCCGTCTCGGCAGCTGGACGGTGATGCGGGTCGCCCGCCTGGCGCCACGACTGCGCGCGCCCTGGGCCCGGCTCGGCCTCGCCAACCTGCACCGTCCCGGGGCGGCGACGCCCATGCTGCTGGTCTCGGTCGGCCTCGGCCTTTCCACCCTGGCGGCTGTCGCGTTGATCGAGGGCAACATCCGGCACCAGATCGCCGACCAGATGCCGGCCAACGCGCCCAGCTTCTACTTCATCGACATCCAGCCCGATCAGCTCGCCCGGTTCGAGGCCATCGTGCACGCCACGCCCGGCGCCACCGACCTGCAGGAAGTCCCGGCGCTGCGCGCCCGCCTGGTCAGCGTCGGCGGCGTGCCGGTGGAGCACGTGCACGCCACACCGGACACGCGCTGGGCGCTGCGCGGCGACCGTGGCCTGACCTACGCCGCCACGCCCCCTCCGGGCACCCGGATCGTTGCTGGCCAGTGGTGGCCGCCCGACTACGACGGCCCGCCGCTGGTCTCCTTCGATGCCGGGCTGGCCAAGGGCTGGGGCGTCGGCCTCGGCGACGTGATCCGGGTGAATGTACTGGGCCGCGACATCGATCTGCGCATCGCCAGCCTGCGCGACATTGCCTGGCGGTCGCTGTCGCTGAACTACGCGATGATCGCCAGCCCCGGCCTGCTGTCGCACGCCCCGCACGGCAACATCGCCACCGTCCGCGCCCCCGCTTCCAGCCAGGGGCCTCTGCTGCGCGCGGTGACCGACGCGCTGCCGAACGTCACCGGCATCCGCGTGGCCGACATCCTGGCCTCGTTGGCCGACCTGCTGGATCGCGTCGCCGCCGCGCTGACCGCTACTGGGTCGCTGACGCTGTTGTCCGGCGGGCTGGTGCTGATCGGCGCCGTGGCCGCCGGGCAGCGGCGGCGCACACAGGAGGCAGTGATCCTGAAGGCGCTCGGTGCCAGCCGGGCGCAGATCCGCGCCGCCTGGCTGGTGGAGTTCGGCCTGCTCGGCCTGACCGCCGGGCTGATCGCCGCCGTGGTCGGCACCGCGGCGAGCTGGGTGGTGGCACATTATGTCCTCCAGACCGCTTGGGCCTTCCTCCCGGGCACCCTCGCCGGCACCGTGATCCTTTGTCTCGCCACAATGCTGGTTTTCGGCTACGCTGGCACCGCCGCTGCGCTCCGCGCCAAAGCGGCACCGCTGTTGCGCAACGAGTGAAGCACCGGGGAGGCCACGGATCGGCGAGCCGAAGCGCTTGAATAGATGTGCGTGCTCGCCAACATTGACGACCGCTGTGACCCCCTTGGGCATCACTTCACCTAGGAACGCTTAACAATGGCCATCAGTCCTGATTTCCGGACCTACCCGCGCGCTTCGGCCGCGACGACCGCCGCCGTCCTCGACGAGGGTCTTCGCGCCTATATGCTGCGCGTCTACAACTGGATGAGCTCCGGTCTGGTGCTGACCGGTGTCGTCGCGTACGCCATCGCCAACTACGCGCCGCTGCGTGCGGTGTTCTATCGGCAGGTGGAGACGCCGTTCGGCATGTCGGTGCAGCCGACCGGGCTTGCCATCGTGTCGATCTTCGCCCCGCTGGCCTTCGTGCTGGTGCTGAGTATGGGCGTGAACCGGTTGTCGAAGACCGCCGCGCAAACCCTGTACTGGGTGTTCTGCGCCGCGATGGGCGCCAGCCTGACCAACATCTTCCTGGTTTACACGGGCGACTCTATCGTGCGGGTGTTCTTCATCACCGCTGGCACCTTCGCCGCCACGAGCATCTACGGCTATACGACGAAGTCCGACCTGAGCCGGATGGGCAGCTTCCTGTTCATGGGCCTGATCGGCATCATCATCGCCGGCGTGGTCAACATGTTCATCGGCAGCTCCGCCCTGCAGTTCGCCATCAGCGTGATCGGCGTGCTGGTGTTCACCGGGCTGACCGCGTTCGACACCCAACGCATCAAGGCGACGTATGTGCAATATGCCTATGCGGATGGGGTCGATGGGGCGGCCAAGCGCAGCGTGTATGATGCGTTGAGCCTGTATTTGAACTTCATCAACCTGTTCATGCTGCTGCTGCAGTTGCTGGGCAATCGCAACAGCAACTGACCCGTGCGGTAATTCCTCAGCCGGAAGGGGCCTGACACCAGCCGGTGTCAGGCCCTTTCCGTTTGGTGGTGGCCATCACCCTTGCGGCGCGCATTCCGCGCTACACCGTGGGCACCGTCCGTGCCGCCCCTGGCAGGCGCAACAGCGACAGCGCCAGGAACGATGCAACCATGCAGGAGCCCGACAGCAGCAGGGCCGCGTATGGCCCGCCGCGATCGAGCACCAAGCCAAACACCAATGGCGCCGCCCCCTGCAGGATCCGCGCCGGGGCCGCCAGCAATCCGACACGCAGCCCATAGGCCTCGGCGCCGAACAGAGCGAGCGGCAGCGTGCCGCGTGCGATCGTCAGCATGCCGTTGCCCGCGCCGTGCAGCAGCACAAACGGGATAGCCGCCGGAGCCCCCACCACCGCCAGGATCACCGCACCAATTGGGTGCAATCCAACCGCCAGCCGGGCCGACAGCATCGCCGAGGCCCGACGCAGCACGCTGAATTCGACCAGCCGCGCGGCGACCTGCGCCGGCCCGACCAGCGCCGCGGCCGCCACTGCCGCGGCCACCGGCGACCCCATCGCCTCCAGCAGCCGCGGCAGATGCGCTGCCATCGAGGCGGACACGAACCAGCTCACTCCGAACACGCTGGCCAGCACGATCATCGTCCACGAAACAGTGCCCCCCGCCGCGACGGCCGGCGCGCCAGCCGTCGCGGCGGGGGGCGCCGGAACAACTGGCGCCGCGTTGGGGATCAGCAGGCGGTTCATCGGCAGACCGAGCAGCAGATGCAAGACGGCCCAACCGAGGCAGGCGCCGCGCCAACCGAACGCCGAGACCAGCACCGCACTGGTTGGCCAGCCAATCGTGCTGGCAAAGCCGGCGATCAACGTGATGCCGGTGATGGCGTTGCGCGCCTCGCGCCCCCACAGATCGGCCACCGTGGCGAAGGCGGCCTCGTACAGGCCGTATCCCATGCCGACGCCCAGCACCGCCCAAGCCACCGCCAGCCCGAACACGCCATGGGCCATCGACATCAGCACCAACCCCACCGCGAACAGCACGCTGGTCATCGCCAGCACATCGCGCCCCCCGCGCCGGTCGATCGTCCGCCCCGCCACAGGGCCCAGCAGGCCCGACAGCAGCAGCGCGCCAGAGACCACGCCAAAGAACCACTCGCGCGAGATGTGCAGATCGGCCGCCACCGGATCGGCGAACACCGCCGTCAGGTAATAAGTCGACGCCCAGGCCAGCGTCTGGGTGATGCCGATCACCGAAACGACGACGCTGCGCCGCGACCGGGCCGAGGCAATTGTCATCCCCGCGTCATAACACTCGCGGCCGGCACGAACGATATGGACGTGCGTTCGGCTTGACCGTTCCTGTCGCCGGAACGTTGGATGGCGCGGGGACGATATGGATCTGAGCATTCGCCCGGTCACTGCGCCGAACGCCGACGTGCGCGCGTTGCTGGCAGAGCTGAACGCAACACGCGCGGTCGACGATGATGCGGACCAGCGACACGGATTGGCGCTGGAGCAATTGTTCCAGCCATCGATCGGTCTTTTCATTGCGCGCCTGGACCGTGCACCGGTGGGCTGTGGCGGCGTTGCGCTGTTTGATGACGACGCCGAGGTGACGCGCATGGATGTACGCCCCACGGTGCGCGGGCGCGGCGTGGCCAAGGCCCTGTTGGCGCAGCTTGCCGATGAGGCACGCGCGGCGGGCCTGTCGGTCCTGCGGCTGGAGACGCGCGTGCACCAGCGCGAAGCAATGGGTTTCTACGAACGGTTCGGCTTCACCCGATATGTGGCGTTCGGTCGCGATGCCGCGATGCCGTCAAACGCCATCGCACGCAGTGTCTGCTTCGCGCTGCCGCTCGCGCCATCCGCCTGACCTCAGCTCTGGCACTCCGCCCCTTGCATTCCGGACCGGGCTGCGCCCATGCTTCTCGCCTGCGGCTGGCTCGCCCGGCCGCAGGAGGAATGTCGACAAACGTCCGTAACGGACAGGCGGTACTGCCATGGTCTTGAATGCCAGAGACCCTCACGCGATCCACGACCACCCGGGCGGGTGGGGCCGATCCCGTCAGTCCACCAAGCCACGCCTCTTTGCCTGGTTGTTCGCCATCGCGGTCGTCGCCGTGCTCGCGGTGGGCCTGCACGAACTCTATTACTGAGGCGTGCGCAATCTGCTGACCGACGTGGCCGGCGTCACGGTCGGCCACGCAACTGATCTTGCACTCGGCTCCGGCGTCACTGCAATCCTGTTCGACCAGCCCGCGACCGCCGCCGTCTGCGTGCTGGGTGGCGCGCCGGGGGGACGCGACACTGGGTTACTGGCGCCCGAGATGACCGTACAGCAGGTGCACGCCATCGTCCTGTCGGGCGGCTCGGCGTTCGGACTGGACGCGGCGGGCGGCGTGCAGGCGGCATTGCGCGAACAGGGCCGCGGTTTCGCGGTCGGCAATGCGCGCGTGCCGATCGCGCCACAAGCGATCATTTTTGATCTGCTGAACGGCGGGAACAAAGACTGGGGCCGGTTCACGCCATACCGCGACATGGGCTACGCGGCGGTCCAGGCGGCGGCCGGGGGGGACTTCGCCTTGGGCACCGTGGGCGCCGGTACCGGCGCGACCACTGCCGTGGTGAAAGGCGGCCTCGGCTCGGCCAGCACCCGCACCGCCTCGGGCCACATCGTGGCGGCACTCGCGGTGGTGAACGCAATCGGCTCGCCGCTGGTCGGCATCGGCCCGTGGTTCTGGGCCGCGCCGTTCGAGCAGGACGGTGAATTCGGCAGCCTTGGCTGGCCGGCCGAGATGGACACGTCCCTGCGCCTGAAGGGCGCGCCGGGGACCAGCACGACGATCGGTCTGGTCGTGACGGACGCCGCCCTGACCAAGGCGCAGGCGCATCGCCTGGCGATCATGGCCAATGACGGGTTGGCCCGCGCGGTGCTGCCGGCCCACGCCCCGCTGGACGGCGACACCATCTTCGCCGCCGCCACCGGCGCCCGGCCACTGGGTGACCCGCTGCCCGAACTCACCGAACTCGGCTACGCCGCGACCCTGGTGATGGCCCGCGCCATCGCCCGTGGCGTGTACGAGGCCACCGCCCTGCCGGTCCCTGACGCGCAGCCCGCCTGGCGCGATCGCTTCGCCGTGCGGTGAATTCGTAACCTCCGGCCTGCTATCCCTGCGTATCCACCGGCACAAATACACGCTACTCGTTGCAATTTTGCGGATTATCGGCTGCTCATGCGCGCATGGTTGTACTTCCTGCTCTTGCTGCTTCCGCTGGCGGTGCTGTCACTGCCGGCCTGCGCCGCGCCGCCGCCCGCCCCGCCATTGGCCTCGCCATCGCAGCTCTGCGAGCCCGCGATCATCGTCGCCGAGCGCATGGGACGCCTCCCTGAGCGCATGATGGACGCCATTGCCGTGGTCGAAAGCGGCCGCCTCGACGAGCGCACCGGCAAGCCGCGTCCCTGGCCGTGGACCATCTATGCCGAGGGGCAAGGCGGCTTCTTCGCCACCAGGCAGCAGGCGATCGACGCGCTCGGCGGCGATGAGCTTTCGCTATGGCGGTGACGAGCTGCCGCTGATGGCGCCGGCCGTGCGCTGGAAATCCGACGTCGCGGCACAGCTTCGTCCCTGTCTCGGTCCCTCCGTGCTGGAGGTCGGCGCTGGTATCGGCAGCAACATTCCGCACCTGTTGCGTCCGCCGGTGCGACAGTGGACGGCTCTGGAACCCGATGCCATGCAGGCGCAACAGATCACGGACCCGCGGGTGCAGGTCGTCGTTGGCACACGCGATACCATTGCGGCTACGGACCGATTCAACGCGATTCTCTGCCTCGCCGTGCTGGAACACATCGCCGACGACGCGGCCGGACCACGCCACGGCGCATCTCCTGCTTGGTGGCCACCTGATCGTGCTGGCGCCCGCCCATCCGTATCCTGTTCAGCCCAATGGACACAGCGGTCGGCCACCAACGCGGCTGCGCGCGCTGACACCACCGGACTGCCGGCGCGACCATCCGCGTCACCTCGATGCGGCCGGCTTCTTCGCCTCGCTGGCCAATCGCCTGCCGCTGCACGCCTCGCGCCAGTCACCCGGCCAGGTCAGCCTCTGGGACGACGGGCTGGTGCCCACCTCACGGATCCTCGATCCGCTGCTCGGCCACCGCTTCGGCCGCAGCCGGATGGCGGTATGGCGCCGCGCCCGCTGAGCAGTTCGCGCCGGACTGGAGACAACCGGGTCCCCGTGGGGTCTCCGTTCAGCGGAAAACCCCTCCCGGGGTGGCGGGCCGCCTCAGTCCTTCGCTGGCTTTCGTGCCGCGCTGCGGCGCAGTTCGCAGATCGCGGCGTAGGTCTGCTCCCACCGATGCAGTGCGACCGGGTCGCCCAGGCGGCGCAGCTCGCTCATCCGCTCCATCGCCACGGCCTGCGCGCGCAGGCCGTGCAAACGCAGCATATCCTGCGCGATGCCGACGGCATTGCTGTCATTCATCATGCGCTTCCTCCGTTGATGCCGACGTCCGGAGACGTGGGCACCTGAGCCGGAGCTGCCAGACGCCGAGGCGCCGCGTGTCGGAATGGGAGGCATGCGCTGCAGGACGGCTCAGCGAGAGGGCCCGAAGCCGAGGAACCCGACCGCCGGATCCGGGGTGCCGCTGTCACCGGCGATCTGTTGCGCGACCGGCATTGCCACCGGACGGGCTGCAGCCGTCGGGCGCGCCGGGGCCCTGGCTGGCGGCTTCGCCGGGGTTGCCGCGGCAAGCTTGCCGGCCTTCGGCGGCCCGCCCTGGGCGCTGCCCCGGGCGGTCTGCGACGACCCGGCCGAGCGCGGCCGAGAATCGGCACCGCGCAGGGACAGCAGCAGGAATGTGATGTCGTTGCGGCCGAGATCCACCGAGAGGTCGAGCGGCGTCATCCCAAGGACGCTTTGCCCGCCCAGATCGGCGCCACGATCAATCGCGTCACGTGCCGAAGCGATGTCACCCCGATTGATGGCGTCAAACAATGCCTCGGTCGGGTCCGCGATCTGCCCCGCCGCTGACGGCGCCACCCGGTCAGCACGGGGTGCCGCACCCGGCAATGCCGGTGGCTCCGCGGGCCCCTTCTTCGGTTCGGGCGGCGGGCCGCCGATATTCGGCGGCCCCGACCCAAGGGTCGATGGATTGGAGGCATTCGGTATGGTTTGCCCGGCCAACTGCGCGGCGGCCGGCTGTACCCCAATACCAAGTCCAACCGCGGCTGCCAGGATCACGAACTGGCGGACGGGTGATGGAGCAAATCTCATCCGCGAATCGTAGCTCAAATCGCGTTCAGGCACCAGAACCCGACATTGAGATAGGCCGCATACCCGATCCAGGCCAGATACGGCAGCATCAGCCACCCGGCCGCGGGCGACAGGTGGCGGAACGCACGTAACGTCAGCACCACCAGGATCAGCAGCACCGCGATCACCGCCAGCGCCAGGGCGATCTGGTGCAAGCCGAAAAAGGCCGGCGCCCACAGCGCGTTCGCAGCCACCTGCCAGCCCCACAGCCGCAGCGCCGGCCCTGCCCCGACCTGCCGCCACACCAGCCATGCCGCGGTGCCCAGCATTACGTAAAGCACGGCCCAGACCGGGCCGAACACCCAATTCGGTGGCGTCCCCGGCGGGCGGGTCAGCGACAAGTACCACCCCGCCAGGCTGTGCCGCACGAGCGTCGCGTCCGTGGCGCCTACCAGCAGGCACAGGCCGATAAAGCCGACCAGCGCGAGCACCGCCGCGCGCGGTTGAGAGGCCCGCGGTGTCAAGCCACGACCGCCTCGTTCCGCGTCTAGGAAGACACGCCCTCCCTGTCGTCCGATCTGTTCCGACCCCAGCACGACATCGCGTCAGCTCCCCTCCCGCCGCCAGGCCAGGATCAGCAGCCCGAGCATCAGCGGCAACGCCGCCCAGGCTGGCAGCAGAGCCAGCCCAGTAATTCCAGTCACGATATGATCATGTCGCCGCTGCAACCCAACCCACGACCCGCCCGATGCCACACTGTCGGGCTCGGTCTGCCGCAGCTCCGGCACATCCGGCGCCGCGCCCGGCTTGCCGGTGTCGAGCCAATGCACGCCACCGCCGGACGCCCGCACCAGTTTGCCGACCAGCGTCGCCGTGGCGCGCAGATCCGACAGCTCCAGCGGGTTCGCTGCGCCGGCCGCGGCGTAGGCGGTGAGACCGCCATTGCTCACCTGCCACACCCCTGGCGTCGCCGCTGGCAGGCTCGCGGTCTCGCGCCCGGGCGCCTGCATCGTCAGTGGAACGTTCCTTGGGTGTCCATCAGGATCGACCACCTTGGCCTCGCCCGGCGGCGCCGGATCGGTGCTGCGGCGCTCGATCGTCAGCCGCCCGGCGGCGACCTTCGCGGTCAGCGCGTTCTCCTCGAGCTCCGGTTCCTGCATCAGCCAGTGCGCGATCCGCCGCAGCAGCTCAGCCTGCGGCCCACCGCCCTGATGACCACGTGACCACAGCCAGATCTGGTCCGACAACAGCAGCGCCGATCGCCCCTTGCCCACCCGGTCCAGGATCAGCAGCGGCGCACCGTCCGGCGCCTGCATCAGCACCTCGCCATGCACGTCTACCGGATCGATCCGCCGATACCAGGACCCCCAGCTCGGCACACTGCCCGGCTGCCCCGGCACATTCGCGCCGGTCAGATCCTCGGTCACCGGCTGGCGTGCCCCCAGCGCGGTGATCTCCGGCCGGAACGCCCCATTGATCAGCGCGTCCTCCGGCGCCGGCGCAGCCGGCAGCACACTGCCCAGCGGCGTCGCCGCCAGGCTGGTGGTGCCGCTGAACTCCGGCCCCGCGCTCAGCAGCAGCGCCCCGCCGTCGCGCACGTAGCGCGCGATGTTGGCGATATACGGCAGCGGCAGCAGGCCACGGTTCTGGAACCGGTCCAAAATGATCAGGTCGAATTCGTTCAGCTTCTCCACAAACAGCTCGCGCACCGGAAATGCGATCAGCGCCAGCTCGTTCAGCGGCGTCAGGTCATCCTTCTCCGGCGGCCGCAAAATAGTGAAATGCACCAAGTCGACCGACGGATCGGCTTTCAGCAGCCGCCGCCAGGTGCGTTCGCCAGGATGTGGCTCTCCCGAGATCAGCAGCACGCGCAGCCGGTCGCGCACGCCGTTGATCTCGACCACCGCGCGGTTGTTGACCTGGGAGATCTCACCCGGCAGCGGATCGACCGACATGTCGACCACCGTCGGGCCAGCGCGGGTGATCGGGATCTCGACCGTCTGCGGCGTCCCGACCGGCACGCTTTCCACCGTCAGCGGCTCGCCATCGCGCCGGATGGTCAGCCGCGCCGACCCGGGGCCGGACAGCAGCGAGTGCGTGACGCCCAGGTCCTCGACCACCACGCGCAACGTCACCGGCTTGCCGACGATACCGTAGCTCGGCGCCTCGATGATGCGCAGGCGGCGATCGGTCTCCTCACCCTTGGCGGGGATCAGCACGTTCAGCGGCGCACCATCCGGCGGCGCGGCGGGGATGTCGTGGATCTGCCCGTCGGTGATGGCGATGGTGCCGGCGAAGCGCGAGCGCGGGATGTCGGCCAGGGCCTGGTCGATGGCGCTGAACAGCCGCGTGCCGGCGTCGCCCTGCTCGGGCACGGTGATGGTGCGCAGATCGAGATCCGGCAGTTTCGCCGCCTGCGCCTGGATCGCCGCGGCGGTGGCTTGCGCCAGCCGCGTGCGGTCGCCGATCTGCATCGAGGCGGTCTGATCGACCACCAACAGCCCGACATCCGGCAGCGTCTCGCGCGTTTCCTGCACCAGACGCGGGCCGCTCAGCCACAGCAGGATCACCGCGAATGCGGCGAAGCGCCAGATCGTGCCGCGCGCACGCCGCAGGGCTGCCGGGGCCAGCGCCAGCGCGGCCAGCACACCCAGCGCGACAATCAGCCACACCGGCAACAGCGGATCGAAACGCAGCGCGGCGATGGCCTGTTCGAGGTGCATGGGGCTAGTGGTTGCTCCGGCCGGTCATCCCAGCGCAATCATGACGTGGCACTGCGAGCGGGGATCGCAAGGTCACGCACCTATCGGTCTGCGACGAGAGGAATGCTAACCCGCGATCGCGACGCGCCGCAGCGCAAATTCGTGCGCGCATGCCACACTCCCAGATTCCCTGCGCCCGCCTCGGTCAGCCGTCGCGCTCCGCGCCCCCCCTTTGTGACAGAACCTGCCGTGCCTTGGACCAGATGCCGCATCCACCGCCGGCTTCATGATTTGGTCATCGCCGTCATCCACCTTATATCCCCCATCCAACGCCCATCGCCCCGCCCCCGCAGGAGCACCTCGCGCCGTGTCCGAAGCCATCCGCCTGACCCGCCTGCCCTCCGGCCTCACCGTCGTCACCGAGCGGATGGAGCGGGTCGAGACCGTCTCCTTCGGCGCCTATGTCGGCTCCGGCTCGCGCCACGAGCTGCCGGAGGAAAACGGCGTTTCCCACTTCCTCGAGCACATGGCCTTCAAGGGCACCGAACGGCGCACCGCGGCGGAGATCGCCGAGGAGATCGAAGCCGTCGGCGGCCACCTCAACGCCTACACCGCGCGCGAGCAGACCGCGTACTACGTGAAGGTGCTGAAGGACGACACCGCGCTGGCCGCCGATATCATTGGCGACATCCTCACCCATTCCACCTTCGATCCCGAGGAGCTGGAACGCGAGCGTGGCGTGATCCTGCAGGAGATCGGCCAGGCCAACGACACGCCCGACGACATCATCTTCGACCATTTCCAGGAGCGCGCGTTCCCCGACCAGCCGATCGGCCGCCCGGTGCTCGGCCTGGAGGAAGGCATCCGCGCCATGCCGCGCGCGATGCTGACCAAATACATGCGCCGGCATTACCCGGCCTCGAACGTGGTGATCGGCGCCGCCGGCGCGCTGCACCACGACCAGATCCTGGAGCTGGTGGGCCAGCACTTCGCCGACCTGCCCGCCGACCCGTCGCCCAAGGCCGAGCCCGCCCGCTACGGCGGCGGCCAATTCCGCGAGGCGCGTGACCTCGACCAGGTGCACATCGTGCTGGGCTTCCCGGCGCCGGGCTACGCCGACCCCGACTACTACCCGACCCTGCTGCTCTCCACCCTGCTGGGCGGCGGCATGTCGTCGCGCCTGTTTCAGGAGGTGCGGGAGAAGCGTGGCCTGGTCTATTCGATCTACTCCTTCAGCTCGCCGTTCATGGATGGCGGGTTGTTCGGCATCTACGCCGGCACCGGCGAGAGCGAGGCGGCCGAGCTGATGCCGGTAACGCTGACCGAGCTGCATAAGGTGCAACACGCCGTCACCGAAACGGAACTGGCCCGCGCCCGCGCCCAGGTGAAGGCGTCGCTGTTGATGTCGCTGGAAAGCACCGGCAGCCGCTGCGAGCAGCTCGCCCGCCAGCTCCAGGTGTTCGGCCGTGTGATCCCGACCGAGGAGACGGTCGGCAAGATCAACGCCGTCACCACGGCGGATGTCTGCCGCGCCGCCGGGCGCATCTTCCGCGCTGCGCCAACGCTGGCGACGCTCGGCCCGGTCGACCACGTGCCGCAGCTCTCGGAGGTCGCCGACCGCCTGGCCGCGTAGCGCTCCTGACGGCGGCATCTGCCGTCAGTTCCCACCGTCACGCTGGTCGTACGCGTTGTCGCGCCCGGCGTTTCATCATCAGGTCGAGGAACCTGCGCGCCGAACCGCGCCTCAGGCGTCATGCGGTGGGCTCGGCCGGCCTCGCCGCGATACGGCACCCCGATGGCCCCGCGCTGCCAGTGGGATCATCGTCGGTGATACAGTGACGCCAGCAGAGATCACTTGCCTCCACCAAGCCGATACGTCGCGCGCGATATTCTCACCGCTGTTCGGCAGTTGGAAAGATGCCTTAACCCGCGCGATAGCAGATGCGGTCGGCTAAGTTGCCCTGCCCAGCCCGCATCTGCCGCGCCGACGCTGGCGACGCGCGGCCTGGTCGACCACGTGCACGCGCGCTCTGAGGTCGCCGACCGCCGCGAGGCGTGACGTAGACTTGCAATCGAGTGCGACTTAGCTTAGCGTAGCTAGGCTCTGATCTGAAGGCCCGTGATGAGCATCGTCAACGTCCACGCCGCCAAGACCCAGCTCTCCCGCCTGCTCGATGCTGCCGCCGCCGGCGAGGAGGTCATCATCGCCCGCGCGGGCAAACCCGTCGCCCGGCTGGTCCCGATCGCCGAAGCCAAGCCGCGCCGCCGCCTCGGCACGCTCACCGGCAAGCTGACCGTCCCCGACAACTTCGACGACCCACTGCCCGAAGACATCCTTGACGCCTTCGAAGGCCGATGACCCGCGTCCTGCTGGACACCCACGTGCTGATCTGGGCGCTAGACAATACCGACCGCCTGCCGGCCAACGTGCGCGACCTCATCGAAGACCCGGACAACGACGTGCTGTTCTCGTCCGCCAGCATTTGGGAAATCGCCAGCAAGACCCGCCTCGGCCGCACCGACTTCGCCGTCCGGCCCGAGCGTGTGGCCACCGAGGCGATCGACGTGGGGTTTGCCGAACTGCCCGTCGGCTGGCGCGCCGCGGCAGCGGTCGCCGACTTGCCACTGCACCATCGCGACCCATTTGATCGGATCATCGTCGCGCAGGCCATGACCGAGCCGGCCCATCTCTATACCGTGGACCGTGTGCTCACTCGCTATTCGACCTTGGTCCGCGTCATCTGAAAGGCCTGCACGCCCCAATGGATCCCCTCGCCCTCCTCACCGACTTGATCGCCCGCGCCCGCGCCGCCGGGGCCGATGCCGCGGACGCCGTCCTCATCGCCGGCACCTCGCTCGGTGTGCAGGTTCGCCTGGGCAAGACCGAGCATGTCGAACGCTCGGAAGGCCGCGACCTGGGCCTGCGCGTCTTCATCGGCCAGCGCGCCGCCATTGTCTCCTCCACCACCCTCGACCCGGCCGGCTTCCCCTTGTTGGCCGAACGCGCTGTCGCCATGGCCCGCGTGGTGCCGGAGGACCCGTACACCGGCCTCGCCGCCACCGTGGCGCCGCCGGACCCCGATACCGCGCTCGACCTCGTCGATCCCATCGAACCCGACACCACTGCCCTGCTGGCCCGCGCCACCGAAGCCGAGGCCGCCGCCCTCGCCGTGCCCGGCATCACCAACTCGGAAGGCGCTTCCGCCGGCTACGGCCGCACCGAGGTGCGACTGGCCACCTCTGCCGGGTTCGCCGGCCATCGGGTGCACACCAGCCACTCGATCTCCGCCACCGCGCTGGCCGGTGCCGGCACCAACATGCAGCGCGACTACGACCACCATGGCGCCGTGCACCTGGCGGATCTCGACGCCCCCGTCGCGATCGGCCGCAGCGCCGGCGAGCGCGCCATCGCCCGCCTCAACCCCGTCCGCGCCGCCACCGCGAAGCTGCCCGTGGTCTACGACCCGCGGGTCTCCGGCGGCTTGGTCGGCCATCTGGCCAACGCCATCAACGGCGCTGCGGTCGCCCGCGGCACGTCCTTCCTGAAGGACCGCATGCGCCAACGCATCTTCGCCGCCGGCATCGCCATCCGCGACGACCCCCGCCGGGTGCGCGGCGCCCGCTCGCGCGTATTCGACGCCGAGGGCACGCCGACCGCCGCACGCGCCCTGATCGAGGACGGGATGCTGACCAGCTGGCTGCTCGACACCCGCGCCGCCCGGCAGCTCGGCCTGACCTCGACCGGCCACGCCGTGCGCGGCACCGGCGGCCCGCCGTCGCCCGCTGCCTCCAACCTCTATCTGGAGGCGGGCAAGCTGACCCCGGCCGCGCTGATGGCCGACATCAAACTCGGCCTCTACGTCACCGAACTGATCGGCATGGGCATCAACGGCGTGACCGGCGATTACAGCCGCGGCGCCGCCGGCTTCATGATCCGTGACGGGCAGCTGGCCGAGCCGGTCGCCGAAATCACCATCGCCGGCAACCTGACCGAGATGTTCGCCCATCTGACGCCGGCGAACGACCTGCGCTTCCGCCGCGGCACCGATGCACCCACGGTACGGGTCGAGGGGATGACCCTGGCGGGCGCCTAAGTTCTTCCCCATATTGACGGTATCCTTTCGCGAGCGTGACAGACCATGCGTACCCGGCTTCGCCTGCTTGCCCTGATCACCGCCCTGGCGTTCGCCCTGGCACCCGGGCTGGCGGACGCGCGCGCCGGGTTCGGCTCATCATTCGGCAGCCGCGGGAGCCAGACCTGGTCGGCGCCGCCCGCCACCAACACCGCCCCCTATGCCGCGCCGGTGCAGCGCAGCCTGACGCCCTACAACGCGTCGCCGGGTTATGGCGGCGGCTACGGCTACCGCGGCGGCTTCGGATCGGGTCTGATGGGGACGCTGCTGGGCGTCGGCCTGGCGAGCCTGCTGCTGGGCCATGGCTTCATCGGTTTCGGCCTGTTCGGACTGTTCGGCCTGATCATCCGCGTCGCCATCATCGTGTGGCTGGTACGATGGGTGCTGCGCATGCTGAGCAGCCCGGCTCCGGTCTATGCCGGCGGCGGTCCGTCGATGTTCGCCCCGCCCATGGGCGCCGGCCCGGTGCCCGTACGTCCCCGGCCCGGGGGTGTCCCGATCTCCATCACGCCGGCTGACTACCAGGGGTTCGAACAGGCGCTGGTTGCCATCCAGGCCGCCTGGAGCGCACACGACCTCAACCGCCTCGCGGCGCTGCTGACCCCGGAGATGCTCAGCTACTTCGGCGAGCAACTCGCCCAGCAGACCAGTCGGGGGGTACGCAACAGCGTCACCGATGTCCGCCTGGTGCAAGGCGATCTGTCACAGGCCTGGGCCGAGAACGGCCGCGAATACGCCACCGTCGCGCTGCGCTTCCAGATGATCGACGCGACCTATGACCAGGCCGGCCACGTGGTCGACGGCAGCCCGACCGAGCACGTCACCGCCACCGAGGTGTGGACCTTCGTCCGCGTGCCGGGCGGGCACTGGATCCTGTCGGCGATCCAGCAGACCCGGTAGCACCTACCCCGTCACCACCTCGATCGGCGCCGCGGCATCCGCCACCCGGATCGGCGTAAATCCCGCGGCATCCCCATCCGCCTGCGCGGGCAACGGCGCATTGCCCACCAGCTCCACCACCCGTGCCCGCACATGCCGCACCCCCGGCGCGCGGCCAAGCAGTCCCACCGGCAGCGCCGCGCCATACATCAGCGCCGCCGCAGGCCCGCCGCAGCCGAACAGCACGACGGAGAATCCAGGCTCCGCCGGCCGCGCTTCCGGCGCCAGGAGAAACGTCCCACCATACAGCCGCCCCTTGCTGATCACCGCGCTTGCCGCCTCGACGTCGGTGTCATCGATCCGTAACCGGACCGGTGGAAACTTGTAGCGTTCGGTTTCACGCAGGCTTTGCAGCACATAGGCGCCCTTGCCCAGCACGCGCTTCAACGGCAGCGACAGCCGGTGCACGACCTGCGCATCAAACCCCACGCCCAGCATCTGCACGAACAACCGCTCGCCGTCGGCCGAATGTGCCACGCCCGGCCACAGCAGCCGCGTCCGTCCGAACGCCAAAGCCGCCGCCACCGCGCGCGGCGCGAACGGCAGCCCCAACTCGTGTGCCAACACATTCGCTGTGCCCAGCGGGATCACTCCCAGCCGGGCCCCCGACCCCATCAACCCGTTCGCCACCTCGGCAATGGTGCCGTCGCCGCCAGCCGCCACCACCATGGGTGCCCCACCGCGTACCGCATCACGGGCCAGTACCTCGGCATGGCCAGCGCGGTGCGTCTCCGCCAGATCGAGTCGGATTCCGTTCGCCGCCAGCACATCGAGCACGCGCCACAACAGCGCGGCGCGGCGGCGGCCCGCCACCGGGTTAAACACAATCACCATCGGTGGGGGCACCATTCGCCAATCGCGCGCACGCGAATCGACTCCGTTCTCGGTGGCGAACGCGCCTTGTGGCATCATTCAATGACGTTTCGATGACAGTATCATGTCTAACGAATGACTTTCACAATTCATTGCAATATTCTGATTTGTCACTCTAAGTTAACTTTATCCACCGACATGCCCAGCCTATCTGCTAAGCCTGCAATGAACGCACCCATATCCCCCGGCGCCCAGACGCAGTACCGCAGCGTCTTCATCTCCGACACGCATCTCGGCACCCGCGGATGCCGCAGTGATTTCCTCGCCGATTTCCTGCGCCAAGTCAGTTGTCAGCACCTGTTCCTGGTCGGCGACATCATCGACGGTTGGCGGCTGCGCAAGTCCTGGTACTGGGACGACAGCCATGACGATGTGATCCGCCTGATCCTGCGCATCGCCCGTGGCGGCGCCGAGGTCACCTACATCCCCGGCAATCACGACGAGATGTTCCGCCAGTGGCTGCCGCTGGGCCTGGAGATCGCCGGAATCAAGTTACGGCGCGAAGCGGTGCACCAGACCGCCGCCGGCAAGCGCCTGCTGGTGATGCATGGCGATGAGTTCGACAGTGTCGTGCGGTACGCCAAGTTCCTCGCGCTGCTGGGCGACTGGGCCTACACCGCGGCGCTGACCTTCAACCGCTACTTCAACGCCGTCCGCCGGCGGCTGGGCTATCCCTACTGGTCGCTTTCAGCCTGGCTGAAGCGCCAGGTGAAGGAAGCGGTGAAGGCGATTGATCGTTTCGAGGGCGCGCTGGCCAACGAGGCCCGGCGCCGTGGCTTTGACGGCGTGGTCTGCGGCCACATCCACCACGCCGAGATGCGCGACGTGAACGGCGTACTGTACATCAACGACGGTGACTGGGTGGAGAGCTGCACCGCGTTGGTGGAACATCACGACGGACGGCTGGAGCTGATCGACTGGGCCGCGCAGAATCGGCTGTCCTTTTTCGCGCCGCGCCAGGCCAGGCTGCCGCAGCCGGCCTGAGATCGTGGCGCTGCCCCCCGCATCGTCACATCGCCTTCTCATCGTCACCGACGCGTGGGCACCGCAGGTCAATGGTGTGGTGCGCACGCTCAGCACCGTGTCGGAGGAGCTGCGCCGCATGGGTCATGCGGTCGAGGTGATCGGTCCGGATCGCTTCCGCACCATTGCCTGCCCGACCTATCCCGAGATCCGCCTGTCCCTGCTGCCGGGTCGTCGCCTGGTGCACATGATCGAGGCGTTCAATCCCGAGGCGCTGCACATCGCGACCGAGGGCCCGCTGGGCATCGCCGCCTGGCGTTGGGCACGCCGCACCGGCCGCGCCTTTACCACATCGTTCCATACCCGTTTCGCCGAGTACATCAAGGCGCGCACCGGCCTGCCGGTCGGTCCGATCTATATGTGGATGCGCCACTTCCACGGCGCGGGTGCGGGCTGCATGGTCGCGACTCAGTCCCTGCGCAACGAACTCACGGCGCGCGGCTTCCGCAATGTGCGGGCGTGGAGCCGTGGCGTCGATCTCGACCTGTTCAAGCCCGAGCCGCGCGAGGTCTACGACCTGCCGCGGCCGATCTTCCTGTATGTCGGCCGTGTCGCGGTCGAAAAGAATATCGGCGCCTTCCTGAATCTTGATCTGCCCGGCTCCAAGGTCGTGGTCGGTGGCGGCCCGCAACTGTCGGCGCTGCGCCGCGACCACAAGGATGTGCATTTCACTGGTCCACGCTACGGCGAGGCACTCGCCCGCGCTTACGCCGGCGGCGACGTCTTCGTGTTCCCCAGCCTGACCGACACTTTCGGCCTGGTGGTATTGGAATCCCTCGCCTGCGGCACACCCGTCGCCGCCTTCGATGTCACCGGCCCGAAGGACATCCTGGGCGACGCGCGCGGCAAGGTCGGCGCCGTCAGCACCGATCTGCGCGCCGCCGCTTTGGAAACCCTACACGCCGACCGCGCCGACTGCCGCGCACATGCAGAACGATTCTCCTGGCGCGCCTGCGCGGAACTGTTCCTGAGCCATCTCGTGCCAATCTCCGCAGGGCGGAAAAGCGACGCACCTTCCGCCGCTCCGCTCGAAGCTACCGGCTTGCCACATCAATCGCCGCGATCTCCGCCGGCGTCAGCGTAATCTCCGGCACCGCCACCAGCTCCGCCAACTGCTCGAGATCCGTCGCACTCACGATCGGCGCCGCCACACTCGGCCGTGCCATCAGCCAGGCCAACGCGATCTGTCCCGGCTTCGCCTGGTGCGCCTTCGCCACCTCATCCAGCGCGGCCAGCGTGCGGAACCCCTTTGCGTTCAGATATTTCTCCGCCCGCGACCCACGCGCCTTCCCCACCGTATCGGCGGCGGCCCGATATTTCCCGGTCAGGAACCCGCTGGCCAGCGAGTAGAATCCGGTCACGCTGACCTGCTCCTGCAGACAAACCTCCTCCAACGGTCCCTCGAACGTATCCCGTTCCACCAAGCTGTACAGCGGCTGCAACGTCTCATATCGCGGCAATCCCAGGCGCTTACTGGTCTGCAGCGCCGCCGCCAGCCGCGGCGCCGTGTAGTTCGACGCCCCGATCGCCCGCACCTTGCCCTGCTCGATCAGCTCTTGGTACGCCCCCAGCGTCTCCTCCAGCGGTGTGTCCGGATCGTCGCGATGCGACTGATACAGATCGATGTAGTCGGTCTGCAGCCGCCGCAGCGAGCCCTCGATCGACTCCATCATATAGCGGCGCGACAAACCCCCGCGCCCCGGCCCGATATCCATGCCGAACTTGGTGCCAATGATCACCTTGTCGCGCCCCCCACGCGCCTTCAGCCAGTGGCCGATGATCGTCTCCGACTCACCACCGGAATTACCCGGCACCCAGCGCGCATAGACGTCCGCCGTGTCGATAAAATTGAAGCCGGCGGCGAGGAAGCCATCCAGCAGCTTGAATGACATCGCCTGGTCGGCGGTCCAACCAAACACGTTGCAGCCAAAGGTGAGCGGCGCCACCATCAGCGATGAGTGGCCCAATCTGCGCTTTTCCATGTCCTGTCCCTCGTGACGATTTGCCGGTCAGACAAGCGGGGGACGGCGTGTGAGTCCAGGGGGTGGCCAAGAAAGCCAGCGGTCACGGAGTTTCACCGCGTGCACACAGAATTCCACCGCGAAGATTTGTTGGGTGCCGTGCGCCGCGTGGCGGCACCGGCCGTGCGACAGTTCCGCGTGAAGCGTCAGAATCCTTTCTCAGTGAAACTCTGTGCGCGCGGTGAAACCCTGTGACCGCAGACCTGCTTCGCTGAAGCGCCCCGGAACCTGCGCGAAGCCCCGCTTGGCCCGCCCCCGCACCGGCGCTAGCCTCCCACCGGGAAACCCCACGAGAGCCACATGATCATCGACATCCACGGCCATTACACCACCGCGCCCAAGCCGCTCGACGCCTTCCGCGCTGAGCAGGTCGCCGCCTTGAAGGACGCCCCGCGCACCGCCGCGCTGAAATACCCTTCTATTTCCGACGGCGCGATCCGCGAGAGCATCGCGGGCGCCCAGCTTCGCATCCAGCGCGAGCGCGGCACCGATGTGACGATCTTCTCGCCCCGCGCGTCTGGCATGTCACACCACATCGGGGATGCGACCACCAGCGAGGTCTGGTCCCGCCTGTGCAACGACATGATCCATCGCGTCTGCACGCTGTTCCCGCGCAACTTCATCGGTGTCTGCCAGTTGCCGCAATCGCCGGGCGTCGCACCGGCCAATTGCATCGCGGAGCTGAAACGATGCGTGACCGAGCTGGGGTTTGTCGGCTGCAACCTGAACCCCGACCCGTCCGGCGGTTACTGGTCTGATCCGCCGCTGATCGACCGCTGGTGGTACCCATTGTATGAGACGATGGTGGAGCTGGATGTGCCGGCGATGATCCATGTCAGCGCGTCGTGTAATCCGAACTTCCACACCACCGGCGGGCATTACATTTGCGGCGATACGACCGCGTTCATGCAGTTGATCACCGCCGATCTGTTCAAGGACTTCCCGACGCTGAAATTCATCATCCCGCATGGCGGCGGCGCGGTGCCGTATCACTGGGGCCGCTATCGTGGTCTGGCGCAGGACATGAAGCGTCCGCCGTTGTCGGAGCTGCTGCTGAAGAACGTGTTCTTTGATACCTGCGTGTACCACCAGGCCGGCAGCGACCTGCTGACCAAGGTGATTCCAGTTGAGAATATCCTATTCGCCTCGGAAATGGTCGGCGCGGTGCGCGGCATCGATCCCGAGACCGGACATCATTACGACGACACCAAACGGTACATCGAGGCGGCACCACTGAGCACCGCGGACCGGCAGAAGATCTATGAAGGCAACGCCCGCCGTGTCTACGGCCGTCTCAATGCGCAGATGGCCAGGCAGGGGATTGCCCCTTCATAGCAACCCGTCCATATAGGATGGACAAACCGTGCACGGAACGGATATGCCACGCCAACCCAGCCGACGCGGCGCGCTTCTGCTCTTGGCCGGAGCCGTCATCCCCGCCGTTGCACGTGCCCAAGGTACGCCGCTCGTCCCGCCGGTGACCCCTCCGACGATCCCGCCAATCACCAGCCCCGTCGCCCCCCAGACGGGGCCGCCACGGCCGATCCCACTACCAGCCACAGCGATCGACAAGACCAAGGCGTACTACGTCTTTTTCGATCAGACCATCGATGTCGCATCGATGCGCACGCTGCGGCGGCAGCTCGCGACGCTGGTCGAAGCAGGTGTCTCCGAAATCACTCTGGTGATCGATTCGCCAGGCGGCCAACTCGAACCAACACTGATCACCTATAGCTTCATCCTCGCGTTGCCGGCCAGGATCAACACCCATGCCCAGGGCTTCGTGCAATCAGCGGCGACGTTGCTGTACCTGGCCGGGCAGGCGCGCTCTGCGGATCGCAGTGCACGCTTTCTGTTCCATCCCTCCCAGGCCCTTGTCACTGGCTTGATGGATGAAAAGCAGGTTCTCGAGCGGGCCCAGTCGTTCGACATCGTCAAGAGCGTTGTGACCCAGATTTATCACGATCGGACGACGCTGCCCGCATCCGAAACCGAACGCTTCGAGCACGACACGGTCGTTTACACCGCCGAACAGGCGCGCACCTTCGGCGTGGTGCAGACGGTGGCCGATTTGCGCATTCCGGGTGACGGAAAGGCGAAGATCCTATTCCTGGACTGACCCGTCCCGTCCAGCCACGACGCTCGCGGCAGCGGTTACCCCACCGCGTTGCGGAACACCTCGACAAACCGATCGACATCCGCCTCGTCATTATAGACATGCGGGCTGATCCGCAGGCGTCCCAATCGCGGCGAGACAAATACCTGCTCCGCCGCCAGCCGCGCCGGCAGATCCTTCGGCATCCCCTCCGGAAATCCCAAACTCAACACATGCGGCGCCCGCAGATGCGCCGGCGACACCGTCACCCCGGCATTCGGCAGCCCCTCCGCCAGCAACCCGGTCAGCATCGACAATCGTTCCGAGATCGCCGCGGTCCCCCACTCGGCCACCAGCTCCATCCCGATCGCAGCCATCTCCAGCGTGATGAAGAAATCGCGCTCGCCCATGTCGAAGCGCCGTGCGTTCGGCACGTAGTGGATATCGCGCATATACGGCGACGCGGTGGAGTCCATCGACCGCCGGCCCGACCCGGTCTGCTCCAGCGGCACACCGTCCTGCCAGCGTTTCGCCACATACAGGAACGCACGGCCATACGGCCCCAACACCCACTTATACGTCGGGAACACCAGAAAATCCGGATCCAGCCGCTTCACGTCGACCGGCAGCATCCCCGCGTGATGGGTCGCATCCACCACCAGCGCCGCCCCCTGCCCGCGCGCCGCCACCGCCACACGCTCCAGATCGATCAGTCCGCCATCCGACCAGTGCACCGACGAGATCGACACCACCGCCAGCTTCGCCGCCCCCGGCCGCCCGATCGCCGCCAGCACCGCGCGGGTCCAGTCACCATCCTCCGGCCGCGCCACCGCCTCGACCTCGAAGCCCTGCTCCTTCGCCCGCCCCAGCCATTCCAGCACAGGGGAGGAATGATCATCCTGCAGCACCAGCACGCGCTCGCCCGCCTTCACCGGCAACACACGCCCCGCAACAGCAATGCCGTAACTGACCGACGAAATCACCGCGACATCATCCGGCTCGGCCCCCAGCAGCCGCGCCGCCGCCCGGCGCGCGCGCTCCACCTTCGCCTTCGACTCATTCTGCCAGTCGTGCAGCTCCCACGGCCGGGCCTTCAGCGCGGCCCCCTTCTCTCCCGCCGCGCGCGTCGCGTTCGACAGCGGCCCGAACGCGGCGGCGTTGAGGTAACAGACGTCGCGCGGAATATCGAACAACGCGCGTTGTGATGGCAGCATGCGGCCCTCTCCCTATGCCAACGAGGCAGCAAACACCCGAACGTAGTTGCCGCCCAGGATCTTGCCGACATCCTGCTGGTTGAACCCGACATCGAGCAAGGCCGTCGCCAGGCCGGGCAGGTATGAGTATTCAGGCAGCACGCTGGTTGTGGTCAGCCCCATCATGTCGGTACCCAGCCCGACGTGGTCCACCCCCACCAGATCGGCCAGCCGCGCCATGCCACGCGCCATCGCGTCCAGATCCCGATAGACCGAGGTTGGTGGCCATACGCCGATCACGCCACCCGTGCCGGCGATCACCTGCGCATGCTCGGCCGAGATCGTGCGGCTGCGCGGCCCCGGATTCGTCGACAGTGATGTATGCGACAGCGCCAGCGGCTTGGTCGTCACGCTCGCGGCACGTTTCACCAGGTCATACGTGCCGTGCGCCACGTCCACCACCAGCCCGCGCGCATTGCAGCGGCGGATTACCGCCGCGCCGATATCGGTCAACCCGCCATGCACCGGCACCTCGGTCTGGATGTCGCCTAGCTCGTTCACCCGGTAGTGCGTCAATTGCAGGTGCCGGAGCTGCCATTTCTCATAGGCTTCATCGACGCGCTCGGGCCGCCCTTCCAGGAAATCCGCCCCCTCGGCCGCCACGATGGCCGAGGCGGTACCCGCACGTGCCGCGCGCAACGCCGCCGCGTTGGTGATCAGCGCCAACCCTTGCTCGCGAACCAGTCGGTGCACCCGCGCGAAGTTGCGCTGCCCATACGCGTACAGCTCACCCGGATCGGGATCGCGATAGGGATGGATGTGATGGTCTGCATCGATCCGGTGGCACGGCGAATCCGACACGATAGCGAAACAGACCGCCGCCATGCCGCCCGCCCGCATCGGCCCCGCCACCTCGCGCAGTGGCGCATCGGTCTTGACCCACCGCATGCCACTGATCGCACCGCCATGGCTATGGATGTCCACCGCCGTGGTCGCCGCGATCGCACGCCGCGCGTCGTCCTCACTGGCCTGCGCCGTGCCAGCCGCGCAAAACAACGCCCCGCCCGTCAGCACCCCGCGCCGGCCGATGCCCCAACGCCCCGGCGGGTCAAGCGTGCGCGCGTCGTGCAACTGATAGCGCCAGATGGCTCCGTCCGCGGTCTGCACGCGCCAGCGTCCGGCCAGCCGCAACGCCTGCTGCTGTCGCGTGATCGGCGCCGCCGCAAACACCTCCACCACCTGCGACGGATCGCGCGGCACGCAGCCGCCGCAGCAGATCGCTTCCGGCATCAGCAGGAAATGGCCGGTGTCCCCGGCGGCCACCCAGCCGGCCAACACCACCTCTCGACCATCCACGGCATTGGCACTGGACGTGCCCAGATCGCTCCAACGCAGTTGCATCGCGTCCCACCCTTGCCGGCGCTCGCCGACCCCCGGATGCTGCGCGGCAAGTCTGGCCCACTCAAGCTGCGGAGGTCCACCCGATGACCGATGTCACCATTTATCACAATCCGGCTTGCACCACATCGCGCAAGGTCCTGGCGGCGATCCGCGACGCCGGCACCGAGCCGCGCGTCATCGAATACCTCAAGACACCGCCCAGCCGCGCCGAGCTGAAATCCCTGCTGCAGCGGATGGACATCACCCCGCGCGCCCTGCTGCGCAAGCGTGGCACGCCGTATGAGGCGCTCGGCCTGGACGATCCAACGATGACCGACGACGCATTGCTGGACGCCATGCTGGCTCACCCGGTGCTGATTGAACGCCCGATCGTCGTCACCAGGCGCGGCGTCCGGCTGTGTCGCCCGCCCGGGAAACTGGCGGAAATCCTGGCCTGACGGCGCTGGAGCCACCCTCCCCTCGCTAACCCTCCTTCATCGAACCTTCACCAACACGCGCCTCTGCCTCTGCCATAGCTCGGCCACGTCGACGACGAGACAGGGGCAAAGATGCTGGTACTGGAAGGCCTGACGAAGGCCTTTGGGGATACACGCGCCGTACAGGACGTCAGCTTGGCCATCCCGGCCGGGCAGTTCGTGGGTGTGATCGGGCGCTCCGGCGCCGGGAAATCCACCCTGCTCCGCATGATCAACCTGCTTGCCGAGCCATCCGCCGGACGCATCCTGTGGCGCGACAGACCGGTCACCGGCCTCTCCGGCCGCAAGCTGCGCGACTGGCGCCGCAGCTGCGCCATGATCTTCCAGCAGTTCAATCTGGTCGGCCGGCTTGACGTCCTGAACAACGTGCTGCTCGGCCGCCTCGCCTACACACCGTTCTGGCGCGCCGCGCTGAAGGCCTGGCCGCGCGAGGATCGCGCGATGGCGCTGGCCGCGCTCGATCAGCTCGACATGGCGACATTCGCCCCGCGCCGTGCCGACCATCTGTCGGGTGGCCAGCAGCAGCGCGTCGCCATCTGCCGCGCCCTGGTGCAGGAACCCGAAATCGTACTGGCCGACGAACCGGTGGCCTCACTCGACCCACGCAATGCCCGCATCGTCATGGACGCGTTGCAGCGCATCAACAAGCATTTCGGCCTGACCGTGCTGTGCAACCTGCATTCGCTGGATCTCGCGCGCACCTATTGTGACCGCCTGGTCGGCATGGCCAACGGCCGCGTGGTGTTCGACGACGTGCCGGCCGCGCTCACCGACGACGTGGCACGCGAACTGTACGGCCTGGAGGCCGACGAAGTGATCGGCACCGATACGGCAACGATTCCACAAGCTGCCGCCGCGGAGCCGCTGCACGCCTGACTGGACCACCAACAAGGGGAATGATTATGATCCGCCGTCGCACCATGCTCGCCGGCATCGCCGGCGCGGCCGTCGCGCCCGTTGCGTTCGCGCAATCTTGGAAGAGCAGCTATCCGGAACTGGTCTATGCTGTCGTGCCGGCCGAGAATGCGTCCGGCGTGGTCAACCGCTTCACGCCGTTCGCGGACTACCTCAGCAAGGCGATTGGCGCCAAGGTGACGCTGCGCGTGGCCAATGACTACGCCGCGGTGATCGAGGGCCAGCGCGCCGGCAATATTCACATCGGCTATTACGGCCCGGCGTCGTTCGCGCGCGCCCGCATGACCGGCGTGCAGACCGACGCGTTCGTGATCGACGTGAACAGTGACGGCACCAAGGGCTACTATTCGGTGTTCTACGTCCGCGCCGACAGCCCGTATCACAATATTTCGGATCTGAAGGGCAAGAATCTCGGCCTGGTCGATCCGAACTCGACCTCGGGCTACAACATGCCGCTGTATACACTCGACAAGCTGGGCATCGAGCAGGCTGACCAATACTTCAACAAGGTGCTGGTCACCGGCAGCCACGAGAACGCGGTGATCGCGGTGGCCGACAAGACGGTGGACGTCTGCGCCAACTGGTGGAATGCCGACGACGATTCCAACCTGACGCGCATGCTCACCAAGAACATGCTGAAGGACGCCAACGGCACGCCGATGAAGAAAGAAGACTTCCGTATCGTGCTGAAGTCCGCGCTGATCATCAATTCACCGACCGCGATGCTGACCAGCCTGCCGCCCGACTTGAAGACCGCAATTCGCGACGCCTTTATGAATGCTGCGACCGCCGATAAGGCCGCGTTCGATCGCCTGTCCGACGGCAAGAACTTGCCCTGGCAGCCGATCACCACCGCCGACTACGACGACACGATCAAGATGGTCGGCTTCGTCGACAAGCTGCGCCGCAAGGCGACCTGACCAACGTCGTGGCGCATATCGTCGCCACGCTGCCCGAGATGCAGCGCGCCGCGCTTGCCGCCGCCTATGATCAGGCGGTGGCGGCGCGGCGGCGCCAACTGCTGCTCGGGTTCAGCGTGTTCCTGGTGGCTCTCGGCATCGCCGTGATCGGCGCCGAGGTCAATCCGGTTATGTTCTGGAATAAGCTCGGCAATTTCACCAGCTACTTCGATCGGTTGCTGACGCTGGATGCGGGCGGCCGCGTGTGGACCCATCCGTCGGACTGGTTCTGGGGCATCAAGCGCTGGCTACGGCTGTTGGGCGAGACCGCGCTGATCGCCTATGTCGGCACGCTGAGCGGCGCGTTCATCGCGTTCTGCGCCTGTTTTCTGGCCAGCCGCAACCTGGTGCATTCCGCGACGCTGCGTCTTGTTGTGCGGCGCGTGCTGGAGCTGCTGCGCACCGTACCGGACCTGGTGTTCGCGATGGTGTTCGTGGTGGCGTTCGGGCTTGGCCCACTGCCCGGTGTGCTGGCGTTGACGCTGCATTCGGCCGGCACGCTGGGCAAGCTGTTCACCGAAGTGGTGGAAAGCATCGACATGCGCCCGGTGGAAGGCGTGCGCGCCTCGGGCGGCAGTTGGCTCTCGCAGGTCCGCTTCGGCGCGGTGCCGCAGGTGCTGTCGAACTTCGCCAGCTATGCGTTGTTGCGGCTGGAGATCAATTTCCGCGGCGCCGCGGTGATCGGCTTCGTCGGTGCCGGCGGCATCGGTGAGGACCTGCTGATCGCGATCCGCAAATTCTACTATCAGGACGTCAGCGCGATGCTGGTGCTGATCGTCGTCGCGGTGATGCTGCTGGATATGATTTCCGAACGCCTGCGGCATCGGCTGCTCGCGCTGGAAGGCGGACGATGAGCGGCATCCGTGTCGGCTTCCTGGCGCACGCAGCGGAGATGCCGCCCCCGCCGCGCACGTTCAGCGTGCCGGGCATGGTGATCGTGGGCGCCGTGCTGATCAGCTATCTCACCGGGCTGGTCGTGCTGGACATCTCACCGCTGCGCATCATCGCCGGGTTCAGCCGGCTGACCGATATCGTGCGGCAGATGTTTCCGCCGTCGCCCGGCAGCATGGACCATTTCTGGACCTATCTCGGCGCGTTGGGTCAGACGCTGGCGATCGCGTTTCTCGGCACCTCGGCCGCCGCGGTCGTCGCGTTGCCGCTGGGTTTCCTTGCCGCGCGCAATGTCGTCGCCGGCCGTGTCCTGCATTTCCTAACCCGCCGTGCGATGGACACGGTGCGCAGCGTCGACACGCTGATCTGGGCACTGATCTGGATCAACGTTGTGGGCCTCGGCCCGTTCGCCGGCGCGCTGGCCATCGCCTGCACCGACATGGCGGGCCTGGCCAAGCTGATGTCAGAGACGATCGAGACCGCGGACAACGGTCCGATCGAGGGCGTACTGTCCGCCGGCGGTGGGCGCCTGGCGGTGATCCGCTTCGGGCTGCTGCCACAGGTGCTGCCGATCTTCGCCAGCCAGGCGCTGTATTTCTTCGAATCCAACACCCGTTCGGCGACCATCATCGGCATCGTCGGCGCGGGCGGCATCGGACTTTATCTATCCGAAATGATCCGCGTGCTGGAGTGGCAAGAAGCCGCATTCCTGATCCTGCTGGTGCTGATCAGCGTGGCGGCGATCGACGTGGTATCGCGCCGCCTGCGCAGCGCGATCATGGGAATGCCGAGAGGTTAAACCACCGCCTGGCGGAAGCTGTCGCGGGACGCTGATCCACCTCGCGCGGAGCGCATGAAAGCCTTCTCTGTGGAACGCTTGTCGTCGCGGACACCGCGCGTGTAGTGATCCCGCCGTCGAACACGACAGGGATCCGCATGCTCTCGCTGGCACTTCTCCTGATGACCGCCGTCGTTGCGGTGGGCAGCGTACTCGCGCTGCTGCACCTGCGCGGAAATGCACGGCCGCACGGTGCGGTCGGGGCGCTGCATGGCTTATTCGGCCTGGCCGCGCTCGCGGCGCTCCTCCTCGCCCTGCAAGGCCCGCCGCGCGGCCTTCAATCCGGCGTCGCACCATTCGGCGCGGCTGCGGCGGTCCTGGCCGCCATGGCCCTCGCCATCGGCCTGCTCGTGCTCCTGCTGTTGCGCGCACGACGGCAGATCGCCGGCCTTGCCATCGCGGTACACGCGACGCTGGCGATCAGCGCCTATGTGGTGCTGCTCGCCTACGTCGCGCTGGGCTAGACCACCCGAACGTTACGGAACTGCCACGGACAATCGGTGTCGATATCTTCCGGGAACAGGTGCGCGCGATCGTGCAGCGGTGTCCAGTCGGTGTAGGCCCCGACCATATCGCCCAGATACGGCCACGCGACCTCCAACACCCGCGCGTGGTCCAGCTCGTCCGCCTCGACCACCCCGGCGCGCGGATTCTCGATGGCCCACACGATCCCGCCCAGCACCGCCGCCGTCACCTGCAGGCTGGTCGCATTGTTGTGCGGCGCCGCCACGCGCGCCTGCTCGATCGACAGGCGCGAGCCATACCAGTACGCGCCCTTGGCATGCCCCATCAGCAGGACGCCCAGTTCGTCGATCCCGGTCGTGATCTCATCCACCATCAGCCGCTGCCGATCCTGCTGCTCCCAATTCTTCCCCGCCAACTCGTGCACCGACATCACCGCGTCGTCGCACGGGTGATAGGCATAGTGCACCGTCGGCCGATATCGCACGGCCGCACCGTCACGCACGGTATAATAATCCGCAATCGAGATGGCTTCATTGTGCGTCACCAGAAAGCCATGGAACGATCCCTCCAGCGGCGTCCAGGTCCGCACCCGCGTCCCGGCGCCCGGCCGCAGCAGATAGATCGCCGCGCCACAGCCGAAATCATGCCGGCGCCCATCATGCGGCAGTGCCTTCTCATGCGTGCCCCAGCCCAGCTCTGCCGGCTGACAGCCCTCGCTGACAAACCCGTCAATCGACCAGGTGTTGACGAACTCGCCCACCGCCTTCGGGGTGTGGCTCACCTGCGTGTCGCGCTCTGCGATATGGATCGCCTTCACGCCCAGCGTCTCCGCCAGCGCCGCCCAGCCCGCGCGATCCTGCGGCACCGCCGTCACCACACCTGTATCCCGCGCGATGTGCAGCAGCGCGTCCTTCACGAAATGCGACACCAGCCCCGGGTTGGCCCCATGCGTCATCACCGCGGTCGGCTGATCACCAGCGCGCTTCAGCGCCAGCGCGCTGTGCCGCAGCGCGTAGTTCGAGCGCTGCGACGGCGTCAGCGACGGATCGGTGTAGCCACCGGGCCACGGCTCGACGCAGGTATCCAGATACAGTGCGCCCAGCTCGCGGCACAGCTCGACCAACGCCACCGACGACACTTCCACCGACAGGTTCACCAGGAAATCGCCCTGCCCCAGATGGGGTGCCAGCAGGTCGCGGTAATTTTCGCGCGTCAGCGGCGACACATGCGCCGCCACGCCGTAATCCCGCGCCACGTCCCGACCGCGCTCGTCCGCGGTCAGCACGGTGATCTGCTCGGGCTTCATGTCGATGTGCTTGAAGATCAGCGGCAGCACGCCCTGGCCGATACTGCCAAGGCCGAGCATCACCATGCGGCGGGAAAAAACGACATGCTTCATCAGGCGCAATCCTCCGTGCGGTCGCGGATGCAAATTCAGGCGACCGCGGCGAGTGCGGCCGGTTCAGCCGCCACCGGGTTGTCGCGTACCTCGACGATCCGGGCGCGGTCAAATCCATTAAACCCGGTGCGCAGGCAGCCACCATAGGCGCCGAGCTGGCCGATCTCGATCCAGTCGCCCTCGGCGATGTCGTCGGGCAGTAGGAAGGGACCTTCCATCACGTCGGCGCTGTCGCAGGTCGGGCCGTAGAAGCGGAACGGGCGCAAGGTCACGCCGTCCGCCGCGTCCCGCGCGCGGATCAGCCGCACCGGGTAGCGGAAGCCAAGCGTGCCGGCATCCGCCAGGCTGCCGTAGACGCCATCGTTCAAATACAGCGCATCGCCGCGGCGAAGCTGCACCTGTACGACAACGGAGCCACCGCCGGCGACCAGCGCGCGGCCCGGCTCGGCCCACAGCTTCGCGCGCGGCAGGCCGAGGCGATCGAACCCCTCTTCGATCTCGGCGACGAACGCACCGAGCGGCGGCGGAACAACATCCGGATATGCCACCGGGAAGCCGCCACCGACATCGACGATGTCGATCGCCACGCCGGCGGCGTGAACCACCTCGCCCACCAGGTCCAGCGCACGCCGCCACGCCAGCGGATCCAGACACTGCGAGCCGACATGGAAGCTGACACCCAGCCGCGCCGCCAGCGGGCGCGCCGCGCGCAGCAGCGCCACGGCATCATCGGCCGCGGCGCCGAACTTGCCCGACAGGTCCAGCACTGCCTGCCCTTTTGGCAGCGCCAGGCGCACGATCACGCCCAGCTCACCCGCCACGCCGGTCGCGGCGACTTCCGCGCGCAGCTTCGCCAGCTCATCGGCGCAGTCGATCGCGAAGTCGCGCACGCCATGCCGGGCCCAGGCCGCGCGGATCGCGCCGCGCGCCTTCACCGGGTGCATGAAATGAATCTCGGCATCAGCGAACATCGACCGCACCAGCGCGACCTCAGCCGGCGAGGCGCAATCGAAATGCCGCACGCCGCCCGCCCACAGCGCGCGCAGCACCGCCGGCTCCGGATTGCACTTCACCGCGTACAGCACATCGCCCGGGAATGCGGTGACAAAGCCGCGCGCGATCGCGACGAACACGCCGGGGCGCAGACAGTGCATCGGCTCTTCCGGCCGGCTGATCGCGATCAGGTCGTCGACACGCGGCAGCACCGACGGGGCAGGATCGAAGCCACGACGCAGCGGGGAAACGGCGGAACGAAAGCGCAGCAGGTCCATCGACGGACTCCTCGCGACAGCATGCGGGCGCACGAGCGCCCGTGTGGTGCAGTGGGAAAACGCGACCGCGAGGGGCGAAACCGCTCCCCCGCGACGGACGTCAGTTGCTGTGCGGACTTCGCGTCGCAGCGATGCTGCGCGGATTTGCCGCAACAGTGCTGCGTGGATTCACCATCGCAGCCGACAGACAAGCCAACATAGGCAGCTCCCTAACGTCCCCGACCCACAAGGCCGGACCGACCGAAAAGGACGCTTACGTCGTTGCTGTGCCCCTGCGGGGCTCGCGGCACGTGCGATGCGTCAAGCGACCACCTCACCACGCGGGGTGAGGGGGCGCGCGTGATATGAGCAAATGCCCCTGCGATGCAATGCATTTTTTCAGGACACGCCACACGCTCAGCGCATGGCCCGCTCAGGCGTCCGCTCGGCCGCCCACCAGCGCCAGGTACTCCCACACGATCGTTGCGGCTGCGAGCGCGGTGATCTCCGCCACATCATACGCCGGCGCCACTTCCACCACGTCCATCCCCACGAAGCACAGCTGGCCCAGCCGCCGCAGCAACGCCTGCGCCTGCCAGCTCGCCAACCCACCAATCTCCGGCGTGCCGGTGCCTGGCGCGAAGGCGGGATCCAGCACATCAACATCGAAGCTCAGATACGCCGGCATATCCCCCACCGTCGCGCGGATGCGCGCGGCCACGGAATCGAGCGGCGCCGTGTGCACATCGAGCGCGCTCAGCACCTGCACACCCTTGCCCAGCGTCCAGTCCCATACCTCGCGCTGCACCGGGGACCGAATGCCGACCTGGATCATCCGGCTGGGATCCACCAGGCCTTCATTGATCGCGTGATAGAATACCGACCCATGCGCGTGGCTCTGACCGAAATTATCCGGCCACGTATCGACATGCGCGTCGAAATGCACCAGCGCCAGCTTCCCATGTCGCTTCGCCAGCGCGCGCAGCAACGCCAGCGTGACGCCGTGCTCGCCACCCAGCGCCAACAGATGCCCAACCTCGGCGGCCTGTTGCGCGATCAGCGCCAGGCTGGCCTGGAT
>DATHNE010000277.1:0-27652 GCA_035486355.1 Acetobacteraceae bacterium | reverse complement strand
GTCACCCGGCACGGCCTCCAGCGCCGGCAGATTGCCGTGAATATCGGCGATGACCGCGAACGTCTCGTTCATTGCCACAGCTCAAGGATATCACGCGTGGGTGGCCAGTTGGGTTTACCTCGGCTCGGTCGGATGTCGGCTTGCGTCCAAGATCCAACATGCTCGTCGACCACCCCGTCTCGGGCGATCGCAGGCTAGCTGCTCGCGGCCTGAGCATCCGAACGCTGCGGCGGCGCGCGCGCACCACGCAGATTCATGATGTTCTGCAACAACCCGAACCAGAATGGTGCGCCCAGTGAGATGGCAAATCCGGTAATCACCCAGCTCAGCAGCGTCCACCGGTTCCATCTCGTCCAGCCCTCGCGGTACGTACTGGTGTCCTGGCACGACACGGCCCAAGTGAGCCAACCCCGCAGGTTGTTCGGATTGGTCGGCGCGTTGGGGCAGGGCGGGTTGGGGCAGGGCGCGTTTGGGCAGGACGCGTTTGGGTTCGGCATGGTTTGCAGCGGTTCGCCGAAGAAGCTGGCACAATACATCCGGCCGATTGGCAGTGGCAGGCTCTGCAGCTGTTGGATCGCATCGTGCACCGCGGCATTATTGGCTTGCGCCGCATCCGACTGGACCGGCGTGACGGTGCCGGGCGCTTGCGTCCCGCCAACGGCCTTCGGATTCGATACCGGCACTTTGGCCACAACCTGCGCGATGATCTGTGCCCGTAATGCCGGCTGATTCCACAACGCGATCGCCATGTGCACCGAGTCGATATTCAATGTGGCCGCAATCACCAGACCCAGCGTCAGCAGGACGTGCTGGGCGAAGCGCTTGTAGATCCCGCTCAGCCGATCCATCGCGTCGTCGAACCACCCCTCGATCCGGGCACGTAATCTATCCGGATCGCCGGCCGCGTCGGCGATGAAGGCGGACAAAATCTGTTTGACGTCTCCATCGGGCAGCGTGTCAACGGTGCGCACGACCTGGTTGAATACCGGGCTCGCCGAGCTATCTCGCAACATGTCGAGCATCGCAGTGGCAAAATCGCGCGCCGATACATAAGACGGCAAATTGGTTGGTGTACCCTTGAGCAACGGATGGGTCTGTATACTGAACACGCTCAGCGCGGCCCTTGCGGTAGCGACGGCTTTCTCGGCGTCGGCAAGGTCCGCGGCAGCGCGTGAGACGACCGCCGCGGTCGTCTTGTCGACGACGTGCGCAACCACCATAGCAAGAGCGGTACTGTCCGGCCTGCGCGCTTTGATGATTGCCCCCCGGGCGGTCGCACCATCGGCCGCTGCTGCCGTCGCGGCGTCGGTCGCGCCTGTCGCTGCGGCGGTGGCGGCTTGGGTCAGGGCGGGCGTCGGGTTGGCGGCAGCGGCAGCCGCGGCGGCAAACTTGGCCGCGCTGATCGCCCTGACCGCGGCGTCGGCGGCAGTCGTTGTGGCAGTGACCGCACCGGGCACGTTGCGGGTCAGGTCCATCCAGGTCAGATGCGCGGCCAGCCATTTGCGGGGGTTCCGCCACGTGAACGAGCTTCCTGGCGCGTTGCTTAGCAGGACGCCGATGCCATGCTGCAGGTAGGTGCCGCGCCACTCGAGGACACTCGCGACGGCCTCCTTGATCGCGGAGGAAACCAATGAGGTGATCAGGTAGGTGAACATCAATCCCATGGCTACGCCGACGACGGGGATGTTCGTCACGGTGGCGTACAGTCCATCGGTGTTCATGGGTCAACTCGCCGGCGATTGAGGGGCCGTGGACAGGAGGTTCCGCGGGAGCGTCGCCAGGCAGTCGCACGAACCCGACCCCGCGCCATTGTCATGGCGCCAAGCGACATATCGTCATTTGTGTATGCCAACGGCATGCCGAGCTCCCCCAATATGCGGGAGGTCAACCCGAATAGATGCCGTAGCGGTCGGGATGCGTCAGCGCAACGACATGCGTATCATCCTAATTGCAGCGCGGGCGTGTAATGACCTTCGCGAACCAGGCTGATTATACGCAATAGCCCCGGGGATCGCTGTGGCCTATCTCACACGGCGCCGCGCGCGAGGCGGCGTACCGCGGTGGACGCATTGCGCTTGCCTTCGCCGGCGTAATCTTCGTGATACGCATCGATCCGCGCCGGATCGTAGAGATAGTTCACCATCAGCGTGGCGCTTTCCTTGGCGCCTTTCTCCGATACGTCGCCCTGCACGCTGATGCGCTCGATGCGCGCGCCATTCGACAGATGGAAATGCGCCACCGGGTCGCGCGCCCGCTTGCCGTTGGTTTCCTGCACCAGATAGCGCGCGCCGAGTCGTTCCAGCACCGGTCCCGCGGTCTTGCTCAACCCTGGCTCCCGCCACCAGCCGCGTTTGGCCAGGATCGCGGCCAGCGCCATTGCGCCGTTCTCCGCCGGCATCGCGGATATCAGACTCGTGCCTTCCTCGTCGGTCAGCAGACCGTGCGGACCCTCAGTCAACAGCGGATCGAGCCAGGTTCGAAATCCCGGGATTGGGGACAGCGTGGCAAAGGTCTTTAGGTCGCGGAACTCCGCTGACAGCAACTCCACGACGCGCTTGATCAGGAAATTGCCAAAGCTGATGCCCGCCAACCCGCGCTGGCAGTTGCTGATGGAATAGAAGATCGCGGTGTCAGCCTTGCGTGGGTCCAGCACCGGGGCCTTCTCATCCAGCAATTGCTGCACCGACCCGGTCAAGCCCTGCACCAGCGCGACCTCGACGAAGATCAACGGCTCGTCCGGCATACGCGGATGAAAGAACGCGTAGCAGCGCCGGTCCGAATCCAACCGGTTCTTCAGGTCGCGCCAGCTGCGGATCGCATGCACGGCCTCGTAGTCAACCAGCTTCTCCAGCAATGCGGCGGAGCTGGTCCAATCGATCCGGCGCAGCTCCAGAAAGCCGATATCGAACCAGGCTGCCAGCAGACCGCGCAGATCGGAGTCGAGCGCGGTCAGCAGCTTGTCGGCACGGCGGGCGCGCAGCAGGAAGGCGCGCAGGTCGACCAGGAACTTTCGCCCATTCGGGATGGTGGTGAACTGGGTCAGCAGGCGCAGCCGCGGTGCTTCCAGGGCACGGCGCAGTTCGGTGGTCGCAACGGCGCGTGCCGCCGGATCCTCGGCCTTGCGCACGGCGGCATAGGCGGTATCCACCGCTTCCGGGTCCGAATCGAAGGTGGCGAGCGTCTCCAAAAACCCGCGCCGGCCCGCGTCGTCGAGGGATCCATAGGTCTGCGCCAGTTTGGCAGCGCGGTTGCGCGCACTGACCTCCCCGCCGCGGCCGTCGAGGCAGGCGCGGATCTGTGCCTCGATACTGTCATCGGTCTCGCCGGCGACGCTCGCCGCCATGTCCCGCCAGACCAGGCCGATGCGGCGCAGCGCACGGTCGAGCAGGCCTGATGGTGCGGTGTCTGTCGGGGCATCGTTCATCAGGCTCTCCGGGTCGGGATGTGATCGGCGATCACATCGGGTTCGGCCCGCGCCGACGCAAGCGCGGGCAGCAAATCTTCCACCACCATCGCGGGGCCAGCATGCACCGCGGCCCGGCCGTGCAGATACGCGCCCGCGGCCGCCGCCTCCCACGCCGGCATACCTTGCGCCAGCAACCCGGCGATCAGGCCCGCCAGCACATCACCGGCACCCGCGGTGGCGAGCCAGGGCGGGGCTGAGGCATTGATGGCAACGCGACCGTCCGGTGCGGCGATGATGGTATCGGGGCCTTTCAACAGCAGCACAGCCCCGGTGCGCGCGGCGGCGGCGCGTGCCGCGGCAACGCGGTCGTTACCCGGCATGCCGAAGGCCCGCGCGAACTCTCCCGCATGGGGCGTCAGCACGGCCGCGCCACGCAGCGCATCGGGATGGCCAGCAAAGGCCGTGAACACATCGGCGTCGGCGACGACGCGGCGTTTGGCCCGTAGCAGTGCGGGCAGGGCGGCGCGTGCTGCGTCTGGTCCCAGGCCCGGCCCGCAGATCCACACCTCGCGACGGAGGTCGTCCAGCAACTCCGGCAGCGGCGCCTCGGTCACCAGCAGACCAGGGGCGCCGGCGCGATACACATCGCCACGCTCCGTGGCGGCGATGCTGACCAGTCCGGCCCCGATATGGCGTGCGGCGTCGGCCGCAAGCCGCGCGGCACCGGTCATCACCGCCCCGCCCAGCACCGTCACATGACCACGGCTGAACTTGTGTCCGCCGACTGTCAGCCGTGGTGGCGACCATAGCCCGGGCTGATTCATCCAGGTGCGCGGCCGCACCTGTTGCAGAACCGCTACCGGCAGGCCGATGTCGGCCAACACCAGTGTGCCGCAGTGGGTGCGGCCGGGCTGCAGCAGATGGCCCGGCTTGAGCCGGAAGAACGTGACCGTTAGGGCGGCCTGCGGTGCGAGGCCACGCACCATACCGGTGACCCCATTGATGCCGCTCGGCACATCCACCGCCACGACGCGCCGTGCGGCGCGCAACGTTGCAGCGACCGGCCCATCCACGTCGCGGCTCAGGCCCGCGCCAAAAACCGCGTCGACCACCAGCGCGGCACGCGCCGCTTCGGCCGGACTGAACGGCACCATCGGCCCGTGCCACAGGCGCGCGGCGCCGGCGGCGTCCGAATCCTCCCGCGGTGGCGCAAGCGCCGCCACCGCGACCGGCCAGCCGAGCCGGGTCAGCAATCGGGCCACGACATAGCCGTCGCCGCCGTTGTTGCCGGGTCCGGCCAGGACCAGCGTGCGGCAGGGCGCGAACCGTGCCCGCACCGCGCGCGCCACGGCCCGGCCGGCATTGTGCATCAGCGTGGGCCCTGGCACGCCAAGGCCTGGCGCCAGCGCGTCCGCGCGGCCCATCTCGGTCGGGTCCAGCAGCGCCGCGCGGTGTGCCAGCCGGCGCGGCAGATCGACGTCCACGGTCATGAGCGAACAGTGCCACTGCCCTTGATTTACCGCTATCATGCCCGTGCCCGTGCCCGTGCCCGTGCCCGTGCCCGCGCCCGTGCTGGCGCCGGATAGGGCAACATGTAAAAATAAGATATTCTGCGTGTATTTGGGCAGGTTCCAGTATCGATAGGCTGGTCAGACCAGGTTCGATCTGGTCTTCTGGTTTCACTCGGCACGTGGAGTCTTCCGGCAATGGCGCTGGTGATCACGGTGGCTCAGCAGAAGGGCGGCACCGGCAAGACCACGCTCGCGGCCAATATCGCCACCGCGCTGGCGCGTGGCCAGCGCGTGGCCCTGCTTGATATCGATCCGCAACGAACGCTGACGCGGTGGCACGCGCTGCGCCAGGCACGTTCCGTTCCGCCAGCGCCGATCGGGTTGTTCGACGTGTCCGGCTGGCGGTTGGCGGGCGAGTTGGCACGGCTGCGGCAGAACCACGATCTGGTGGTGATCGACAGCCCACCGCAGGTCGATACCGATGCCAAACTGGCCATCCGCGGTGCCGACCTCGTTCTGGTACCGGTTCAGCCCAGCCCGCCCGATGTCTGGGCGGCCGAGGCCACGCTGAAATTGGCGGCGGACGAAGGGCGCCCGGCGCGCCTGGTGCTCAATCGCGTGCCGGTCGCCTCGCGTCTGCGCGACATGGTGCGGGCCGATATCACGGCCCGCCGCCTGCCGGCCTTGGCCGCCGAGCTGGGCAATCGCACCGGCTTCGCGCTGGCGTTCGCCGAAGGGCTTGGCGTGGTGGAAGCCGAGCCGCGCACCCCGGCGGCGGAAGAGCTGCGCGCTCTCGTGGCGGAATTGCGGGGACTGGCGGGCTGACCGATGGCATCGACATCTGGAACGTGCTGCACATGCGGCACGTGATGGGAGCCGTGGTCTGGGTGGGCGGACTGTTCTTCCTGCTGCTGATCATGCGCCCGGCGATTTCCAACCTTGCCCCGCCGCCGCGTGTCAACGTGTACCGCGCCGCGTTCCACCGCTTTCTGCGAATGCTTTGGCTGGTGATCCCGGGTATGCTGATTACCGGCTACGCGATGATGTTCGGCGAGTACGGCGGTTTCTCTGACGGCCGCTGGAACCTGCATCTGATGCACATGCTTGGGCTCGGCATGGCGGCGCTGTTCATGACCATCTGGTTTGGACCGTATCAGCCGTTCCGCAGGGGACAAGGCCGCGCGATCGATCTGATCCGCCCGTTGTTGGTGACGCGCCTGTTGCTCGGGCTGGCAACAATTGTCATTGCTGAAACGGATTGTACGCAACGCGTTCGCGCCGGTTACTGATCGCTGATCGCCATTCTGGCTTCCATCACATCCGGCTCCTCCGGCAGCCGTCGCAGCGTGAAGCCATGATGGCGCATGAAGGCCAGCATCGGCGTATTGTCGGCCAGCACCTGACCCACAATCTCGCGCATCCCGCGCGTCCGCGCCCATTCGATCAGGCGGCGCATCAGCCGGCTGGCCACGCCCTTGCCCTTCATGTTGACCTGCACGATCACCGCGAACTCGCCGGACAGGCCGCCAGGTTCCGCCACCAGGCGCGCCACGCCGACGGTCTCCAGGGTTGTTTCACCGACGGCGACGAAGGCCATCTCGCGATCGTAATCGATCTGCGTCAGTCGCGCGGTCATCTCGGGTGACAGCTCGCGCATCGCGGTGAAGAACCGGTAGCGCACATCCTCCGGCGACAGGCGCTGGAAGAAGGCACCGTGTTGCGCGGCATCTTCCGGGCGGATCGGACGAATGATGAGACGTTCGCCGTGTGCATCCCAGTGTTCCGCCAGCTCGGCGGGATACGGGCAGATCGCCAGCCGTCCTCGTTCGCCTTGTGGTCGTAAGCGCAGCCAGGCATCAGCCACCAGCACGCCCTCGGCGTCGACGAAGATCGGGTTGATCTCCAACGCCGCGATCTCGGGGAAGTCGACGACCAACTGGCTGACCCGGACCAGCGTCTCGGCAACTGCATCAACCTTGGCGGCTGGCATGTCACGGAAGGCGGCCAGCGTGCCCGCGGCACGGGTGCGTGCGATCAGCGCGTGGGCCAGCTTCAGGTTCAACGGTGGCAGATCCATCGCGACGTCGCGCAGTATTTCGGCCGCGGTGCCGCCCTGGCCGAACGCAATGGTCGGCCCGAAGATCGGATCATCTGCGACACGAATCAACAGCTCGTGGGCACGCGCAACTTGACGTTGCACCAGCAGCAGGGGTGGGGTGCCGGGCGTGCGCTGCGCCCGGCGCGCCAGCAGCATTTGCGCCGCCAGATGCACTTCGGGCTCGGTATGCAGGTCCAGCACCAGACCGCCGCGCGTGCGGCCGGCGGGCGGTTCATCGCCACGCAATTTCACGACCACTGGCAAACCGAGCAGCGCCGCTGCGGTTGTCGCGTCATCTGGCGTGGCGACCACCCGACCGGGCGCGGTCGGCACACCATAGGCCGCCAACACAGCCATCGCCTCATCCTGGGCCAGATTTGCGCGTCGGGCGGCACGCAGACCATGGAACAGCCGCGCCACCGCGTCGCGATCCGCGGCGGCCGACACAACCTGACTGGGCGGCAGCTCCCGTGCCGCGGCGCGATTGCGCCGGTCCTGCACCAGATGCACGAAACCACGCACCGCCTGTTCGGGCGTGGCGAAGGCAGTCACCCCCGCCTCGGCCAGGCGCCTTCGATGCGGCGCGCCAGTGGTCTCACCCATCGCCGCGACCAGCAATGGCAGCCGCACACTACTGACACAGGCTGCCAGCGCTTCCATCGCCGCGGTATCCGCAGCCCCGGTTGGGGCGTGCACGACCAGAATGCCACCGACCTCGGGCGCCGCGGCCAACAGCGCGGCGGTCTCCGCGAGGCGCAGCGGTGCGTCGAGTCCGACATAGACCAGGCCGTCTGCGATACCCGGCAGATCGATCCCAGCGTGCAATCCGGTTCCGGCAATTGCCGAGGGCAGATGCAGGCGCAGGACGGCTTCGGTTTCCGGGCTGAGCCGGGCCAACTGCAGCCCGTCGCGCAGCACGGCATCGGCCGCCATCCGCCCGGCACTGATCGCATTGGTGACGATGGCCAACGACTCGCCACGGGCGGGCCGGGCGCGGGACAGCGTTTCGGCCGCCGCCAGCAGGTCCTCGAGCTTCGAGACACACAATACGCCGGCGCGGCGCAAAGCGGCCTCGAACACCAGGTCGGCCGTCCCACCCGCATCCTGCAGCCGCAAGCCCGCATGGATCGCCACGGTCGGGCGCAGCCGAGCCGCGGCGCGCGCGGCAGAAAGGAAGGCGCGGCGGTCTTTGATGAGGCGGATATCCAGCAGGATCGCACCCGTGCCGGGATCACGTGATAGCCAATCCAGGGCGACAGTGAAACCCAGGTCGACATTGCCACCGATGCCAATGATGTGGCTGAAGCCGACGCCATTTGGCCCCGCCCAGTCCAGTACGCCGCGGCACAGCGCGGTCGATTGCGACACGAGCGCCAATCGCCCCGTCGGCGGAAGCAAGTGCGCCCGCGAGGCGTTGAGGCCGATCGCGGGAACCACCAGGCCAAACGACCCAGGCCCCAGCAACCGCACGCCCGTGCGCTGCGCCAGCTCACGCAATCCACCCACTGGACCCAGCACCACGCCGGCAAAACATCCCTTGGCGGCAAGCGCCGGAACCGCGGCCGTGACACTGTCCGGGTCGGCCATCACCGCCAGGTCGGGCGCCACCGGCAGGGCGTCGACGGACGGATACGCGAGCACACCTGCCACCGCGCGGACGGATGGGTCGATCGGCAGCACCGCCCCTTTGAAGCCACTGGTGCGGAGGTTCTCCATCACCTCGAGACCGACGTCGGTTGCCGCACCGATGACCGCAACCGATTCCGGATGGAACAGGGCGGCGGGGGAGAAGCGACCGGTCGGCTTGCGGCGGAGCAGGTTCATGATGCAGTGCAACATACGCGCGCGTTGCGGGAGTGACTCAAGCGCGCTGATACATTGCCAATATGCCAACGGCGGCGTTGCATAGGCACCGGGAAAACATCATCGCCAACATCGGCGAAGGGGTAGGGCATGGCTGATACATCACGTCTGGATCCGGAAATGCTGCAGTTTCAACGAGAAGCAGAGGCGTATGCGAAGAATTTCCCGCCCGTCCAGGTTGCGTTTCCCTTCGAGCCGCACCGTGTGGTGAATGATATTCTGGCAATGCGCACCGCCTCGGGCGGCCCGGTAATGGCCGAGCAGACCGATCGCTGGATCGGCGCGCGCGGCAGGCGGATCTTTTGCCGGGTTTACCGCCCACGCACCGACCGTCCGTTGCCCACTCTGGTGTATTTCCACGGCGGCGGCTGGGTCTGGTCCTCGGTGGATACGCACGACCGGCTGGCGCGTGAATATGCCGCGGCTGGCGAGGTGGCAGTGGTCAGCGTTGACTATGCCCTGTCGCCGGAGGCCAAATTCCCGCAAGCCGTGGAAGAATGCGCCGCGGTCGCGTGCTGGATCGTTGCGGAAGGTGGTGGGTGGGGATTGGATGCATCGCGTCTATTGGTCGGCGGCGACTCCGCCGGGGGCAACCTGGCGTTGGCCACCGCATTGATGCTGCGTGACACCGGTGGACCGCCGCTACGCGGCATCCTCGCTGTGTATCCGGTGTGCGACAGCAATTTCGCAACACCGAGCTACCAGGAATTCGGTACCGGCTGGGGTCTGAGCCTGGAGCGCATGACGTTCTACTGGAACGTCTATGTGCCGCATGCGGCGGATCGGCATCACCCGCTCGCCGCGCCGCTGCGCGCCGAGCTGCGTGGGTTGCCGCCGGTGCTGGTGCATCTGGCGGAACTGGACGTGCTCCGCTCCGAGGGCGAGGCGTTGGCGGCGAGATTGCAAGCGGCCGGCGTGGCGGTGGATGTGGAGATTTTTCCGGGTGTGGTGCACGGGTTCATGCGGGCCATGGCGACGGTGGGGAAGGCACGGGACGCAGTGGAGAAAGGTGGCGCGTGGCTGCGCCGCGTTGTCTCACATCCACACATTGAAACCGCTTCCACCTATCCCTAGACTAATTGGACTTAGTCCGGGCAAATCCATGCAAACCGTCAACATCCATGAAGCTAAGACGCACCTTTCCCGACTGGTCGAAACTGCCGCCGGCGGCGAGACCGTGGTGATCGCCAAGGCGGGCAAGCCCGTCGCGAAACTCATCGCGGTCGATACCCCTTCGGCCCAGTGCGCGCGCCGCATCGGCTTCATGGAGGGGCAGTTCACCGTCCCCGACGATTTCGACACCATGGGCGCAACCGAGATCGAGCACCTGTTCGGCACCGGCCCCGCGTGAAGCTGCTGCTGGACACCCACCTGCTGTTGTGGGCGGCAGTGAGCGCGGCCCGGCTGCCCGCGGTGGCGCGCCAGATGATCGAGGATGATGCCAACGCTCCGATGTTCAGTGTCGCGAGCGTTTGGGAAGTCGCCATCAAGTGCGGCCTGGACCGCGCTGACTTTCGGGTCGATGCACGCCTGTTGCGGCGCGGCTTGCTGGACAATGGTTACGAGGAACTGCCGATCCTCGGCCCTCACGCCGCGGCGGTCGGAGGATTGCCGCCGATCCACAAAGACCCGTTCGACCGGCTGCTGATCGCGCAGTCGCTTGCCGAGGGCATTCTGCTGCTGACGGTGGATCCGGTGGTGGGTCGATACCCTGCACCTGTGCGGCTACTGTGATGCCGCGGACAGGCACCGAGATGCCGTGGGAAGCGGTCGCTACAGCGCCAGTTTCCGCCAGGCACCGAATTCGCCGACAATCCCGCGGCGGAACGCCAGCACGCACACGACGAATATCGCGCCCTGCGTCACGGTGACCCAGGAACCGAACTGCGCGAGGTAGTTCTCCATGGCGGAGACGACGACAGCGCCCATCACTGGGCCGAACACGGTGCCCAGCCCACCCAGCAGCGTGGTCAGCACCACCTCGCCTGACGTCGAGTAGTGCACATCGGTCAACGTTGCGATACCGAACACGATCGCTTTGGTACCGCCAGCCACGCCGGCCAGCATGCAGGACAGCGTGAAGGCGATCAGTTTGTAGTCGTCGGTGCGGTAGCCCAGCGACGTGGCGCGGGGTTCGTTCTCGCGAATGGCCTTCAGCACCTGACCGAACGGCGAGTGGATGATGCGGTGGATTAGCAGGAAGCCGCTGATGAACACCGCGGCGACCACCCAGTACATCGCCATGTCGTCATTCAGGTTGATGAAGCCCAGCAGGTGGCCGCGTGGCACCTGCTGGATGCCGTCCTCGCCGCCGGTGAACGGGGCTTCCAGGCAGAAGAAGTAGACCATCTGCGCCAGTGCCAGCGTGATCATGGCGAAGTAGATCCCCGACCGGCGGATCGCCAGATAGCCCAGGCACACGCCGAGTACCGCCCCGGTGGCGCCACCAAGCGCGATCGCGATCACCGCGTCGACATGCCAGAACTTCATCGTCCAGGCCGTGACGTAGCTGCCCATGCCGAAGAACGCCGCCTGGCCAAATGACAGCAGCCCGACATAGCCGATCATCAGATTGAATGAGCAGGCGAACAGTGCCGCGCACAGTACCCGCATCAGGAACACCGGATACAGCACGTAGGGACATACGACGATCAATGCGACCATCGCCAGGAAGCCGATCCATTGCGGGCGGGAAAATCCGAACATGTCAGGCGCGCTTTCCGAACAGGCCGTGCGGCAGGGTCAGCAATACGATCACCATGACCAGGAACACCACGGTGGCGGAGGCCTCTGGGTAGAACACTTTCGTCAGTCCTTCGACCACACCGAGGCCGAAGCCGGTGAGGATCGAACCCAGGATCGATCCCATGCCGCCGATCACCACGACGGCAAACACGGTGTTGATGAAGTTGTCGCCCATGTTGGGGTTCACCGAGTAGATCGGCGCCGCCAGCACGCCGGCGAAGGCGGCGAGTGCGACGCCACCGCCATAGGTGAGGGTGATCAGCCGCGGTACGTCGACGCCGAACGCCTGAACCAGCGGGGCGTTTTCGGTCGCGGCTCGCAGTGTTGCACCGAGCGAAGTCTTCTCGATGGCAAACCAGGTGGCGAAGCAGACCACCAGCGCCGCCAGCACCACCCAGCCGCGATAGATCGGCAGGAACATGAAGCCGAGATTGGTGGCACCCTGCAGCACGGAGGGAATCTGGTAGGGCAGGCCGGAGCTGCCGTAATAGTTCCGGAACAATCCTTCGATGACGAGGGACAGGCCGAAGGTCAGCAGCAGGCCATACAGGTGATCTAGTTTGTACAGCCGGCTGATCACCGTTTTTTCCATGACGATGCCAAAGATGCCGATGATGACCGGCGACAGGATCAATGCCGGGAAGTAGCCGATCCCGAGGTAGTTCAGCAGCATCCAGGCGGCGAAGGACCCCATCATGAACAGCGCGCCATGCGCGAAGTTGATGATGTTCAGCATCCCAAAGATCACCGCGAGCCCAAGCGAGAGCATCGCGTAGAACGCGCCGTTGATCAGGCCCAGCAGGAGCTGGCCGAACAATAAGGGTCCCGGAATGCCGAAGATCATGATCATGATGGGGTGGCCTTCGCCTCTCAGGTGGTCCTTTAGGCCTTCACGATGGAACAGTGACCGTCGGCCAGTGGACGGTAGGCTTCGTCACCCGGCGTGCTGGCCACCAGCTTGAAGTAGTCCCACGGTCCCTTGCTTTCGGACGGTTGCTTCACCTCGAACAGGAAGGACGGGGTGAGGTTGCGGCCATCCTCGCGGATCTGGGTCTTGCCGAAGCAGTCATCCTCGACCGGCATCTTCTTCATGCGCGCGACCGTTTCGACGCCGCTCTTCTTCGCTTCCGCCACGCCCATATCGTGCGCCACCTTCAGGTAGTGCAACGTCGCCGAGTAGCAGCCGGCGTGGTCCATGTTTGGATAGTTCGTCGGCGTCTTCGGCAGCACGCGCTTGGTGAAGGCGCGCGTGCGATCGTTCAGGTCCCAATAGAAACTTTCGGTTAGGTTCAGCCCCTTGGCAGTGTCCAGGCCGAGCACGTGCACGTCGGTGATGAACATCAGCAAGGCGGCGACCTTCATCGACCTGTTCACGCCAAACTCGTTCGCCTGCTTGATCGAGTTCACCGTGTCGGCGCCGGCATTGGCGAGCCCCAGCACTTTGGCGCCGCTCGACTGCGCCTGCACCAGGAAGGACGAGAAGTCGCTGGTGCCAGGGAAGGGGTACTGTGCCGCGCCCAGCACCTTGCCGCCTGAGGCCTTGATCAGCGCGGACGTGTCTGCCTGCAACTGCTTGCCGAAGGCGTAGTCGGCGGTGAGGAAGTACCAGGAATCGCCGCCGGCCTTCACCATGGCGCCGCCGGTCGATTTGGCCAGCATCCACGTGTCATAGGTCCAGTGGATGAAGTTGGGCGAGCACTGCTCCCCGGTCAGCGTAGACGATGCGGCGCCGGAATTGATGTAGACCTTGTTCTTCTCGCGTGCGACTGATTGCAGCGCGAGCGCAACCGAGGAGGTCGGTACGTCCAGCAGCATGTCGACGCCGTCGCGGTCGAACCACTGGCGCGTGATCGACACGGCGAGATCGGGCTTGTTCTGGTGATCGGCGCTGATCACCTCGACCTTCATGCCCTGGGCGTTGGCAAATTCCTCAACGGCCTGCTTGGTGCAGGCCACCGAGGTGGCACCACCGGTGTTCATGTACGGGCCGGACTGGTCATTCAGCACGCCAATCTTCAGCGAGGGTGTTTGCGCGCGCGCGCGTACCAGCGGCAATGCCGTAGCGGCGGTGGCGGTCGTGAGAAGCGTTCGGCGAGAGATCGTCATGGTCGTCTTGATCCGTTCAAAAGCGTTACGTCTTGCCGGTATGCCGGCTATGTTCAGAATTGGTCCGTCCCCTCAAACCCCCAGATAATCGTGAAGCTTGTCCATGTTTGCCTCGAGGGCGTGGTTTGGGATCATATCGATGACCCGTCCATGCTCCATGACGTAGTGCCGGTCCGCCACCGTGGCGGCAAACCGGAAATTCTGTTCCACCAGCAGCACGGTGAAGCCGCGGTTCTTGATCTCGCGGATGGTGCGGCCGATTTGCTGCACGATGACCGGTGCCAGGCCTTCGGTTGGTTCGTCCAGTAGCAGCAGTTTGGCGCCCGTGCGTAGGATGCGGGCAATTGCCAGCATCTGCTGCTCGCCGCCCGACAACCGCGTACCATGCGAAGTCCCGGCGCGCTCCTTCAGATTGGGGAACAGGGCAAAGATGGTTTCCTGATCCAGCCCGCCTGGCGCGACGACCGGCGGCAGCAATAGGTTCTCCATCACGTTCAGCGACCCGAAGATGCCGCGCTCTTCCGGGCAGAAGGCGATCCCGGCACGTGCGATGGTGTTGGGCGTCATGCCGACGGTTTCCGCGCCGCGAAATTTGATGCTGCCGTCGCGCCGTGGTACCAGGCCCATCACCGATTTCATCGTGGTCGTCTTGCCGGCACCGTTCCGTCCGAGCAACGTCACGACCTCGCCCTCGCGCACTTCGAAATCGACGCCGTGCAGGACGTGGCTTTCGCCATACCAGGCGTTCAGGCCGCTGACCTCAAGCATCGCTGGATCCCAGATAGGCGGCGATGACGTCGGGGTTCTTCGACACCGTGGCGTAATCGCCCTCGGCCAGCACCTTGCCACGGGTCAGTACGGTGATGATGTCGCACAACCCCTCCACCACCGAAAGATTATGCTCCACCATCAGAATCGTGCGGCCCTGCCGGACCCGCGCGATCAGCTCCACGATGCGATGCACGTCGTCATGCGCCATGCCTGCCGTCGGCTCGTCCAGCAGCAGCATCTCCGGGTCCAGCGCCAACGTGGTCGCGATCTCCAACGCCCGCTTGCGGCCGTAGGGGAGCTGGGCGACGACGGTATTTACGTACTCGGAGAGGCCGACATCGAACAGCAGTTCGTGGGCCCGGTCATTGTAGATGCCCAACACCTTCTCGGACCGCCAGAAGTCGAAGCTCGCGCCGCGCGCGCGCTGCAGCGCTAGGCGCACATTCTCCAGCGCCGTCAGGTGCGGAAACACGGCCGAGATCTGGAAACTGCGCACCAACCCCAGCCGCGCCACCTGGGCCGGCCTCAGGCGGGTGATGTCGCGGCCCTTGAAATGGATGCTGCCGCGCGTGGGGGCCAGGAACTTGGTCAGCATGTTGAAACAGGTGGTCTTGCCGGCCCCATTCGGCCCGATCAGGGCATGAATCGAACCCGTACGGACGCGCAGGGCGACGTCGTCGACCGCGACGAAGCCGCCAAACTCCCGGGTCAGCCCCGCTGTTTCCAGGATGGTGTCACTCACCCCCGGACGTCTCCCTGCGTTGATGTGTTGATTGCCGGCTCATTTGCATATCGGCGCCCATCGCACAAGCCGGGGCGGGCAGGGGGTCCTGCACCGCGCGGTTGGATGATCGCACGGGTCGGAGCGTTATTGGTCGTAGACTTTGGCGGCGGTCTTAACCAACGCGGGCGGCAAGGTGACGCCGGTGGCCTTCGCTGCGGCGGTATTCAGTTCCAGGTCGAACGCCTGATACGGCAATGGCATAACGGTGCCCGGGTCGCGGCCCAGCAGCACCGGCACCACCAGCTCTTTCGCCCAATCAACGCCCATCTGATACTGGTTCTGGCCGAACGCGCCGATCGCGCCGCGTTGTGCTGCCGTCGCGTCAAACGAGAACAGCGGCAACTTATTGTCGCGCGCGGTTTTCACTACCGCATCGAACGCCGAGGCCACCGCATTGTCCTGCCCCAGCAGGATCACATCAGTCCGCCCAACCAACGAATCAGCCGCGCTCTTGACCTCGGCGCTGGAGGTGATCTGCACTTCGACCCAGGTCAGGCCACGGCGTTCCGCCTCGGTCTGGGACCGACGGGCAAATGTCACGGAGTTGGCTTCGGACGAATTGACGATCGTGCCGACCCGCTTGAGACCGGGCCGCAGCTGCAACATCAGGTCGAACATGCGCGCCACCGGCGGAAAGCCGTAGGTGCCGGTGACATTGGTGCCCGAGGGTTTGTCGACCGTCGCGAGAACACCCGCGCCCACCGGATCGGCGACGCAGCCGAACACGACCGGAACTTTGCTGCCCCGCGCGACGCGTACGGTGGCTTGCGCGTTCGGCGTCGTGCAAGGCGCCATGACGTCAACCTTATCGGCCAGGAATTTCTCGGCGATGTTGCGCGCATTGCCCACATCGCCTTGTGCGTTCTGGTAGTCGAAGATCAGGTTCTTGCCTTCGACGAATCCGGCCTGTTTCAGGCCGTCAATGAACCCCTTGCGCGTGGCGTTCAGCGCCGGGTGGTCGACGATCTGGGAATAGCCGACGCGGTAGGTACGTCCTGGCTGCTGCGCCGCGGCCCCGCCCGCTGCAAGCATGAGCGCCGCCACCATCAATGGCACCAACCGTCGCATCGTCTTCCTCCCTGTTTCTTGAGCGCAGTCTTTATCCTGCGCGCCACCCGCGCAAGCTGCGTCAGGACAGCCGTGTCAGGAGGCCAACAGGACCCGATCGTCGACCAGGTCGGCGCCGCTCGCGGTGTGGAACCGGCTGACCAGCGCCTCGACAGTCAGGGCGGCCTTCTCGGTGCCACTGGCCTCATAGATGATCCGCCCCGCGTGCATCATCACCAGGCGATTTCCCCAGGTGATCGCTTGCGCCATGTTGTGCGTCACCATCAGCGTGGTCAGGCCGGAGCCCGCGACGAGCTGTCCGGTCAGCGTCATCACGACGCCCGCGGTGCGCGGGTCGAGGTTCGCCAGATGCTCGTCCAGCAGCAGCAGGTGCGGGCCGGCGATAGCGGCCATCAGTAGGGCGACGGCTTGGCGCTGACCACCGGACAGGGTCCCGATCCGTGTGTGCAGACGCTGTTCCAGGCCAAGACCGACCGTGGTGAGGCGCGCGGCAAAATCCGCCGCCCGGGTTATCGTCACCGCCCGCCGTAACCCGCGCGGGCGTCCACGGCTCGCCGCCATCGCCAGGTTCTCCGCGATCGACATCGAGGCGCATGTACTATCTGTTGGGTCCTGCGCGATGCGTCCGATCAGCGTGGCGCGCCGGTGCACCGGCGCGGTGGTGATGTCCTGATCGTCGAGCACGATCCGGCCGGCATCCGGCACTACCAGACCCGCAATCGCGTTGAGCAGGGTCGACTTGCCGGCGCCGTTCGATCCGATCACAGTGACGAAATCGCCCGCGGCGAGCGTCAGACTGATGCGGTCGAGCGCGCGCACCTCGTTGAGCGTGCCGACGAGATAGGTCTTGCCCACATCCTGCAGCGTCAGCATCGGTTGCGTCATGCGGGTTTCGCTCGCCAGCGCGGGAGGGCAAGGGCGACCAGCAGTAGAATCGCGGTGATCAGCTTCAGGTCGACCGGTGCCAGGCCGACGCGCAGCGCGAAGGCCACCAGGAAGTGGTAGACCAGCGCGCCGACGATGGTCGCGACCACCCAGCGCTCGATCGATCCGTCGCCGAACAGTGCCTCGCCGATCATCACCGCAGCGGCGCCGGAGACCAGGATGCCGATCCCCATGCCGATATCGGCGAAACCGTGATCCTGTGCCACCAGCGCGCCGGACAGCGCGATCGCTCCATTCGACAGGCCGAGACCGATTAGCTTGGTGCGATCGGTGTCCACGCCGAGCGAGCGGATCATCGCCTGGTTCTCGCCGGTCGCGCGCACGGCCAGCCCCAGATCGGTATGCAGGAACCAGGCAAGCGCCGCAGCGGCGCCGACCAGCAGCAGGAACGTGAGGACGATCGTCACCGCGGTTTCACCCTGCGCGCTGACGCCGAGGAGATCGGTCGCCTGGTCGTAGAGCGTACGGACCGACAGCAACGAGATGTTCGCGCGCCCCATGACCCGCAGGTTCACGGTGTACAGCGCGGTCATCGCGATGATGCCGGCAACAATGTTGTTGATCCGCAGCTTGGTGTGGATGAGCGCGGTGGCGATGCCAGCGAGCACGCCCGCGGCGACCGCGGCCAGGGTCGACAAAATGGGATCAACGCCGGCCACCAGCAGCGCGGCGGTGACGGCACCACCCAACGGATAGCTGCCCTCGGCGGTGAGATCGGGGAAGCGGAAGAAGCGGAACGAGATCAGCACGCCGAGGCCGAGGAAGCCGGCCAGGGCGCCCTGTTCGAGCATGTTGACAAGCAGGGACTGGAGCTGGGCAAGCACGTCGTGGATCAGCGCGTGAAATAATCGGCCAGGTTGAGCGTGTCGGCACCGGGAATGCGCTTGCGCAGGAACTCTGCCTTGCGACCGAACGGCACGGTCGCATCGATACCAAGCCGGCCGAAGAAATCCTTGTGTGGATCGCGATAGAAGCCCGGCATGTCGGGGATCACCAGCGCGCGCGTGTCGGCGCGGCCGCGCGTGAGATAGGCCCACCAGACATCATCGAAATCGTTGATGTCGACGTCGTCGTCCACCACCAGCACGCTCTTGCTGTAGTCGTGATTGGCGCCCATCGCGGTGAGCATGACCTGGCGCGCGTGGCCTTCATACAACTGCTCGATCTGCACCACTGTGCTGAGCACGTTGGGTACGCAGGCGACATCGATGATGCCGCGTTGCTTCGCCGACAGCAGCGCCTGGTAGACGCGGGTGGCGACAGACAGCTCCAGCAGCCGCAGGTCTTCCGGTGAGCCGCAGACAAGTGCGTGGTAGATCGCATCGCGCCGCGCGACCACCGCGGTGACCTCGAACACATGGTTGTCTCCAACCGGCACGTAGGATCCGAGGAATTCGCCAAACGGTCCTTCGGGACGGCGCACGTTGGGCAGGATGCGGCCCTCGATGACGATCTCGCTCTCCGCCGGAACCGATAGCGCAACGGTCCGGCACCGGCGCATCTTCAGTGGCTCGCCGGCAAGCCGCCCGGCGACCTCCAGCTCGCTTTCGTCATAGGCGATTGGCGCCGCCGCGGCCAAGACCAGCGAGGGGGGCGGGCCTAGCATGATGGCGCATTCCAACGCCTCACCGCGTGCCTCGGCCTTCGCCTGATAGCGCGTCAGGTCATGCGGGCCGCCCAGCCGGATGCGCAGCTCGGTGTCGCTGATGATCTGTGCGCGGTGGAACGACAGGTTCGGCACAAGACTGTCGGGCTCCGCCGCCAGATACACGCCGGCGGTGAGATAGGGCCCGGCGTCCAGCTCAAAATACGTGATCGCGGGCAGGTCGCTCAGCCGGATCTCCTGCAGGTCGGCGGGCTCCTCCACCGCAACCGGCGGTATCACCGGCGTCGCCATCAACTGCGTCCAACACCGACAGAAACTGGCGGTGCCACCGAGCATCTGGGTCAGTCGTGGCCGGCTGCCAAAGATGTTCGTCATCACCGGATAGCGTGACCCGGCGACGTTGCGGAACAGCAGGGCCGCGTCACTTTCGCGCTGCGACTGCTGGGTGACGGCAGCCAGCTCGAACTGACCGGACACTTCGCGGTCTACGATGCGGACGCGGTTCTGGGCGAGCAGTTGGTCGAGGTAGCGGCGCATCAGGTCTCCTCCCGCCAGCGGCGCACCAGGTTTGTCTCGATCCCGAACAGGTCGAGCGTGCGGCCAACCGTCTGGTCCACCATGTCATCGAGGCTTTGCGGCTCGGCGTAGAACGCCGGCACCGGCGGCGCGATGATGGCGCCCATCTCCGACAGTGCGAGCATGGTACGCAGATGGCCGGTGTGTAGCGGCGTCTCTCGGACGAGCAGCACCAGGCGGCGGCGTTCCTTCAGCACCACGTCGGCGGCGCGGGTGAGCAACGTGGAGGTGACACCGGTGGCGATCTCGGACGCCGAGCGGATCGAGCACGGCGCGATAATCATCCCATTGGTGCGATACGAGCCGCTGGAGATCGCGGCGCCGATATCGCCGGGGGCGTAGGCGATATCGGCCATCGCCTTCACTTCCGCGACCTTGCGACTGGTCTCGTGCGCCAGTGCAATCTCGGCGGCGCGGGAGATCACGAGGTGCGTCTCGACCGGGGTGTTGCGCAGGACCTGAAGCAGGCGAATGCCAAGGACGACGCCAGACGCGCCGGAGATGCCAATAATCAGGCGGTTCGGTTGACCTTCCGGCACGATTCTCCCCTTCGCGGCCCCGGCGCGTTCGGCAGTATCCCAGAGACGGCGACCGGCGCCAACGGGCGTGGCGGCGCCTCGTCGCGTCCGTGCCTACAGGAACTTGGCCGGCCGGATCATCGCGCGCCACATGTGGGCGACCGGGCTGTTGTCGTAGCCCAGCCCCTGTGACGGCTGACGGAACGCGCGGCCGATCACGTCGCTGAACTCCTCCAGCTCCACCTTCACGGTCGGATCGAAGGAGTAGATGTCGTGCACCGTGATCATGCGCCCCAACATGTACCATTTGTGGGCGCGCATCCGCTTGTAGTCTTCCTCGACATACGGATCCGGCCGGTACTTGGCACCAAAGAACTTGATGTAGCTTTCGGGGTATTCGTAGCCGACCGACGGATCGGGATAGAAGCGCAGGACCTGGTGCGCGCGGATCGCCCAGGTCACTTCCTCATCGACGTATGGTTCGACGAGCTGGGCACCCCAGTAGCCATGGTCGCCACGGATGAACCCGATGGTCGAGATATCGTGCAGCAGGCAGGCGAGCACCATGTTGTCCGACAGTCCGGCGTTCAACGCGTGTTTCGCACTCTGCAACAGATGCGCAGCGGGCCCGAAACGGTATTTGAAGAAGTCCGCCAGCGTGGGCTTATCTGGCATCGGCGGCAGGCGCGGATCGTCGCCCATCAGTACGCGCGCCTTTGGGTTGGCCTTCATCAGCGCGTTGGTGTTGGGAGGCGGGCCTAGGTCGCCGTCGGCCATCGTGTAGAGCCGCGACTTGATGACGATCAGATCGAGTTCGCGGCTCATCTGGTCTTCGAGCGCGTCGGCACGTTCGGCAAGGGTCATTGTTTCGTCCATGGGTTGTCTCCCTGACGGGCTTGCGACCGGGAACCCTAGCAGATCAGGCATGAGCCCGTCGATCCGTGGCGGGCTCGTGGGCGAGCGCCCTCAATAACTCGGTCTGGTCGGGAAGGGCGTGAGCTGAAGCTCATGCGTCCAGCACGAGCGATCCTGGGTGTGCAGATAGTAGAATGCTTCGGCGATCTTCACGGGATTCATCACGCGATCGGGTTGGTTTTGCACCTTCCGCAGGGCCCTGGTACCGGGTGAATCGATCGTGCCGTCGATCACCACATTGGCGACATGCACGCCGTATTCCGAGTACTCCTCGGTGAGTACCTGCGCCAGTGTGCGCATCATGACCCTAGGGTAGTAGAGCGATTCTCCGGTGTAGCGCTTCTTGCCGCGCAGCGACTTGGAGTTGTTCGAGAACAAGAACGAGCCTTCGCCCCTCTTGCGCATGGTGGGGAGTACCTCCTTGGCAACAAGAAACGGCCCGCGACTGGCGATGTGCTGCGCGGTGTCGAACATCTCCACCGGGATGTGTTCCAGCAGCTCCTTCTCGGGTGGCAGATCGCGGCCTTCCAGGTAGCCCGCGTTGTAGACCAGCACGTGTGGATCGCCCGCGTCGCGGCGGATCGTTGCGAATGCCGCCGCGACGGACTCCTCTGAGACAAGATCCAGCTCGACGATCATGCAGTGCCCACCCTGGGCGCGAATGGCGTCCGCCAATCCGGCGGCGTTGCCCGCGATGCGGGTGGTCAGTGCGACGAAGAATCCTTGCTGCGCGAATTTCTGCGCGATCGCCCCGCCGACGCCCCAGCGGATGCCGACTGGCAGGTCGCTGTCATCCAGCGTCCGGCCATGTGCCAGCAAGGTATTGCGGCCATCCGACTGCCATTTGGAGGTGGCGCCAACCACCACGGCGACCTGCCGGCCCTCGGTATTCGTTGCGTGTGTCTGGGTCATTCCAGGACAGTCCTTTGTTTGTCGTGTTGCTGCCGGTCAGGCGGCGCGGTTCCAGCCCCACCAGGCGCAGATCGCCTCGCCCATGACCAGGCGCGCGTCGTCCGCGCCGAGCCAGGGAAGTTCCTCGGTGAACATCGTCACGCACTGCCGCCAGGGGCACGGCATCTTCGTGATGTCGGTGCCCCAGAACATCCGCCGCGGGCCGAATGCATCATAAATCTGTCGCAGATAGAGCTGCATCGTCGGAAACGGGTAGGGTTCGGCGGAGTAGCCCGGCACACCGGTCGCCTTGACCGCCACGTTAGGGAATTTCGCCAGCGCCAGGAGCTGCGGCATGTGGGTCATGGCCGCGTGATCCTTCAGCGTGGTCAGGCCGCCCCGGCCGCCCAGATGGTCAATCGTCAGGCGCAGGCCCGGGTGGCGCTCGGTGATGCGGGCAAGTTCCGTCAGCGAATCGGTTGCCAGCAGCGCGATCGGGACATCGGCCTTCTCGGCCTCTGTCCAGAGCCAGTCGAGCGTGCCGTTCGCCAGCCACTGCCGCGCGGGATCGTGCAGGAGCGTGTAGCGCAGACCGAGCATGCTCGGCTGGTCGCGCCAGCCCGCGATGCGTGTGCGTGACCCCGGTTGTTCGAGTGGCAGCGATCCCATGATCGCGAACCGACCCGGATAGTCTCGCACGGCCTTGAATGCCATCTCGGTCGCATGTGGATCCCAACCTGGCGGATGGATGACGGCGGCATCGACCCCGCCTTCGTCCATCTGGACGATGGCCTCCTCCGCGGTGAAATGCGTGACCTGCCGATGCGAGAGGTTGCTCGGCAGGCCGGTTCCCCAGAGATGGATTTGGGCGTCGACGATCTGCACCGTGTGCCGGTCCCTTCGGTCTCGTGTATCTGTGGTCGGAATGACACGCGCCGTGGCGTGCGGCTCAGTAGTGCCTGACCCAGCGGTTGTTCAAGGCTTCCTCGATGCGGCGGTGGCGCGCCTTGATGGTCGCGGCCGGCACCGCGCTGACGAAGGCGTAGAATGTCTTCGTGCGGATCGCGTCCACGACGCGTTCCCCCACCGTCTTCGGGTCCAGCCCGGTGGTGGCCAGGCGTTCGCTGAGCAACGCCTCCGTGCCAGGTTGAACCAGCGGCCCGCCCATGTGGTCCGGGCGATTGCGCCCGCCGCGGGCGATATTGGTGGCGATTGGCCCAGGGCACAGCACGCTGACGCCGATCTTGCTTCCGTCCAGCTCCTGTTCCAGCGCTTCGGATAACGATACGACCGCGTATTTCGTCATCGAATACGGCCCCTGGTCGGTGCCGCGCCGGTTCTGGAACCCGGCGACCGAAGCGGTGTTGACGACGTGGCCTTCCTCGCCGTGGCGCTGAATGGCCGGCACGAAATGGCGGATGCCGTGAATCACGCCCCAGATGTTGACGCCGATGACGAAGTCCCAGTCCGCACGCGGCATATCGATCAGCTTCGTGCCGTGCATCGGCACACCGGCATTGTTGCAGGCAATGTGCAGCTTGCCGAACGCCCGCTCGGCTTCCGCCAGCGCGGCGATGACCGACTGTTCCTGTGTGACATCGATCCGCACCGGCATCACGCGCTTGTTGGTGCCGGACAGGGCATGCGCGGCCTGTTCGATGGCTTCTTTCTGGATATCGGCGATCACCACATTGGCGCCGGCTTCGGCCAGCGCAGTGGCGATGCCGAGGCCGATGCCAGAGGCGGCGCCGGTGACGATGGCGGTCTTGCCGGAGATCTCCATGGCGGGACGTCCTTTACTGATATGGTATGAGAGCCATGCAGTTTCGTGTGGGTTCAGTAATACCCACTGCCGCCGTTCGCGTGGACAGTTTGGCCGGTGATAAAGCCGCCATCATCACTGACCAGGAACAAACAGGTGGCGGCGATCTCATCGACCGTGCCCTGCCGTCCCAGCGGAATGCCGGCAGCATTCGGCACGCGTCCCTGGTACCATTCCGGATTGTCGCGCCGCGTGTCGATGCTGCCGGGCGAGACCACGTTGACCCGGATGTTATGCGGCGCGAATTCCGACGCCAGACCACGTGCGAAACCGACCAGCCCCATCTTGGCCGCCGACACGTGCGCCCGTCCGCTACCGCCAACGAAAGCGCCTTCGCCGGTGAAGAACAGGATGCGCCCGAATTTGTGTTCGACCATCGGGTTAATCAGCGCCCGCGTGAGATACAGGGCTCCATCCAGCACAACACCACGCACCGCTTCCCAATCCTCAACGGTCAGCTCGGTGAACGGCTTGTGCGGGCGGATCGCCGCGTTGTTGATCAGGACGTCGACACGACCGAATTCCGACAGTGCCCGCGCCGCGAGCGCCTCGACCTGATCCTTGCGCGCGACATCGGCCACAACGGCAAGCGCCTTCACGCCCAACGCCCGTGCCTCACGCGCTACGGAATCTGCCTCAGCCTGGTTGCTGCGGGCATTGACGACAACATGCGCGCCTTCCGCTGCCAGCTTCAAGACTGTTGCGCGGCCGATATTGCGTCCCGACCCGGTGACCAGAGCCACCTTTCCCTCAAGCTTTCCCATCGGCTTTCCTCCATCGACAAGGCACGGTGCTTGATTACGCCGTCATGGACAACGCCTGCTGCGGCGCGACCGGTGCGTTGATCTGCGGCAGGTTGAAATGTTCGCGCAGCGTCGTGCCCGCATAATCACCACGGAACAAGCCGCGCCGCTGCAGCTCGGGCACCACCAGATCGACGAACTCGTCGAATGCGCCAGGGAACCAAGCGGGTAGGATGTTGAACCCGTCCGCGGCACCCTCGGTACACCATTCCTCCAACGTATCCGCGATCTTGCGTGCGGTGCCGCATACGACCCAATGCCCCCGTGCCGCCGCGGTCAGGTTGTATAGCTCCCGTAACGTCATATTCTCACGCTGCGCCATCTCGTACAGCACATTGTGGAACGTGCGCCCTCCCTGCGACAGCGGCGGAGGCGGCACCGGCCCATCGAGCGGATGGCCGGACACGTCATAACCAATGCGGCTGGCGACCAGCGTCGTGGCGTTGGTCGGCGTGATCCAGCTTTGTAGCTTCGCTAGCTTGGCGCGCGCCTCGGCATCCGTTTCGCCCACGATCGGCATCACCCCAGGCAGCACCGCGAGGTGCTCTGGCGCGCGACCATACTTCGCCATGCGCCCCTTCAAATCGGCATAAGCGGCCTTGGCGGGCCCCAGCTCCTGCACCACCGAGAACACGACATCGGCCGTGCGCGCCGCCAGTTCCAGCCCCGAGGGCGAACCGCCGGCCTGGATGATCACCGGATGGCCCTGTGGGCAGCGCGTCATGTTAATCGGGCCGCGCACCTGGAAGAAGCGGCCCTTGTGGTTCAGCGGATGCACCTTCGCCGCATCGACGTACTGGCCCGTTTCCCTGTCGGCAATGACCGCGTCCGGCCGCCAGCAATCCCATAGCCCAAGCACGACGTCGACGAATTCGTTGGCACGTTCATAGCGCAGCTCGTGCTCCGTCTGCTCGTCGAGATTGAAGTTGAGTGCGGCCTTGGCGTTGGAGCTGGTAACCACGTTCCACGCGGCGCGGCCGCCGCTGATGTGGTCAATGGAGCTGAATACACGGGCAACGTTGAATGGCTCGGAGAAACTGGTGGAGACAGTGGCGCCGAGGCCGATACGCGTCGTGCAGGCACTGAGGATCGTGATCAGCGTCGTCGGCTCAAATCGGCACATGAATGACGGATGGTCGGTCGGATCCATCACCACGGAATCCGAGATGAACAACAGGTCGAACTTGCCACGCTCGGCGATGCGCGCGATCTGCTGCATCACCGGTAGGTCGACATGGCTGGTGAACGCGCCCTCGTGCCGCCACCCGGCTATGTGATTGCCGGTGGCGAGCACGAACACACCCAGATGCATCTGACGGGCCGGTGTGGTCATGTGCTGTGCCCTCCGCTCCGCGATGCCGACAGTCTGCGCCAAACGCCCGCGCGCGGACAGGGCGGAGCGGCGGCTTGGCTTCCGTCCGGTTCTGACCGCAAATGGGAGCTGGACCCGCCGCAAAAAGGGAAGGGGAAGCGCCATGCTGACGATCGACGCCCAGGTGCACACCTATGAACGTAACCATCCAGGCCGCCCCTGGGCCGGGTTCCTGCACGGGCCGGACGAGGTAACCGGCGATGACATGGTGAAGGCGATGGATGCGGTCGGCGTCGACGGCGCGCTGTTGATCTCCCCTTTTGCGATGTACCGGTTCGACGGCAGCTACGCGTTGGAGGTGTATGCGAAACATCCCACGCGGTTCGGGCTGATCAAGCCGGTAGACCCAAACGATTCCAATGTCGTCACGGTTATCGATACCTGGGCGGCAACCAGGGGCACCGTCGGCATCCGGATCATGTTGCGCGATGACGTGTCGAGCGATCCGGCGGACCCTGGCCTCAATCGTATCCTGGCCGCGGGCGCGCGGCATGGGATGCCGGTGAATATCCTGTGCTGGGGACGGCTGGAGCAGATTGGACCGCTGGCCGCGCGTAATCCTGACACGACGATCGTGATCGACCATCTGGGGCTGCAACAACCGTTCGAGCCGCCGTCATCCGCCGTGCCGTGGGCTGATCTTCCGAAGCTGTTGGCGTTGGCGGCGCACAAGAACGTCACGGTGAAGATCACGGGTGCCTGCACGCTGTCGCACGCGCCGTTCCCCTACAAGGACATCTGGGATCCGCTCGGCCGCATCTTCGATACGTTCGGGTTGGATCGCTGCATGTGGGGAACGGATTGGACGCGCGCGGTGCTGTTGCTGACCTACCAACAGGGTGTCGAGGCGTTTCGCGTCGCCAATCGGCTGTCCGATAGCGACCGCGCGACGCTGATGGGTGGCACCTTACAGCGTGTGTACAAATGGGCACCGACGAAGGCCCGATCTGTCAAATCACCGCATCACGCCGCAACATTGCCACCTCGTCGGTAGAATAGCCCGCTTCACAGAGCACCTCGTCGGTGTGCGCCCCGAGGGGTGGAGGCGCATGGTCGAGCTGGCCGCCGCCATGCGCCATCTGGAAACCCGAACCCATCAGGCGCAGTGGACCATACGCCGTTTCGGCGGTTTGCATCGCACCGCGCGCGATGATTTGCGGATGGTCGATGATGTCCTCGATGCGCCAGATGCTGGCACAGGGGGCGCCGGCGGCGTTCAGCTCCACCTCCCAGGTTTTCGCGTCCGCGCCCGCCAGCGCATCTTCGATGATCGCGCGCAAGGCCGCCTCGTTCTCCTTGCGCTGGAACCAGTCGGCGAAGCGTGGGTCGGTCAGTACCTCCTCACGCCCGAGGGCACGGATCAGTTTCTCGTACTGGTCGTCGTTGTTCACCGCCAACAGCAGGAAACTGTCCATCGCTCGGAACAGATTGGCGGTGACCTTGCGGCTGATTGCCTGGTTGCCGAACTGCGCCTGCCGGTGGCCGGCGACGGTGAAGTCGGCGACCTGGGTGGACAGGAAGGCGAGGCTCGCTTCCAGCATCGACACGTCGATCATCTGGCCCCGGCCGGTGTGCGTGCGCTGGAACAGCGCGGACGACACGGCGAAGGCCGCGGTCATCCCAGACAACACGTCGCACACCGCGAAGCCGGCGCGCGTCGGGCCCATCTCAGCATGGCCGGTAATCGCCATGATGCCGGACATCGCCTGGATCTTGCCGTCGTAGCCGGCTTCGTTGCTGGATGGCCCGGTCTGGCCGAAGCCGGAAATGGCGCAGTAGATCAGACGGGGGTTGACCGCTTTCAGCGCCTCGTAGCCGAGGCCGAGGCGGTCCATCACGCCGGCGTGGAAGT
>DATHNE010000276.1:0-7819 GCA_035486355.1 Acetobacteraceae bacterium | reverse complement strand
GGCCCGGTGAGCCTGACCGTGCTGGCGCAGGAAATCCTGCCGCACATCCGCGCGGTTCCGGTGTTTGTTGCCGGCGGGATCGGCCGCGGTGAAGCCATCCTGGCGTATCTGGAGATGGGCGCCTCCGGCGCGCAGCTCGGCACCCGCTTCGCCGCCGCCAGCGAATCGATCGCGCATCCCGCCTTCAAGCGCGCGTTTATCCGCGCCAATGCGCGTGACGCGCTGCCATCCATCCAGCTCGACGAACGCTTCCCCGTCATCCCGGTGCGGGGCCTGGTGAACGAAGGCACGAAACGCTTCCTGAAGCACCAGGCCGAAACGCGCGATCGTTTCCAGTCCGGCGAACTCAGCAAGGAAGCCGCACAGCTCGAGATCGAGCATTTCTGGGCCGGCGCCCTGCGGCGCGCGGTTATCGACGGCGACATCGAACAGGGCTCCGTCATGGCCGGCCAGTCGGTCGGCATGGTGACCGCCGAACAGCCGACCGCGGATATCATCGAGGAATTGATCGACCAGGCGATCTCGGCCTTGCGCGCGCGCCGGGATGGCGCTGCTTCGTGAAATGGCACTCAGCGCGCCCCGGCGCCTGCTCACCCGGTTGCGTCAGGTCATGGCGAGCGATGCCGCGCCGCTGGAGGAACTGACGCGGCTGCTCGCCGCCGAATTGGTCAGCGAGGTCTGCTCGATTTACGTGATGCGGCCTGGCGAGGTGCTGGAGCTGGCGGCGACGCATGGGTTGAACCCCTCGGCGGTCGGACGGACGCGGTTACGGGTGGGCGAAGGTATCGTTGGCCTGTGCGCAGCGACGCAGGAGGTGATGAACCTCGCGGACGCGCAGAACCATCCCGCGTTCGCCTATCGGCCAGAAACCGGGGAAGAGCCGTTTGCGTCTTTGATTGCGGTCCCGGTCCGACGGGCCGGGCGTGTGGTTGGCGTACTGGTCACACAGAACCGCACGCCAAGGAGCTACACCGAGGACGAGATTGATGTTCTCGAAACTGTAACGATGTTGCTGGCCGAGCTGCTGGCGGCAAGCGGCGCCACGCGGGGGGCAGAGGAGGGCGTCGCCGCGACCGTGCCACGCGTGTTCAGCGGCGCAGGGCTGAGCGGCGGAATCATTCTGGGACCGATCGTGGTGCACGGCGGCCAGCCGACCGTGCGACGCTTGCTGGCGGATGATCCTGCGGCGGAGCAGGAGCGATTGAGCGCGGCGGCAGCACGCATGCAGCGCGGCCTGGATGAATTGATCGAGGCCGGTCTGCCCGGTGGAGGCGCCGCGGGCGCGGCGACACGGGAAGTGTTGTCGGCCTACCGGCTGGTGGCGGCGGACGCCGGGTGGTTGCGGCGCGTGGACGAGGTGATCCGCACCGGGATCACCGCCGAAGCGGCCGTGCTGCGCATCGCCGGCGAGGTGCGTGACCGCATGCGGCGCATCACCGACCCCTATCTGCGGGAGCGGCTGGCGGATCTCGACGAGATGGCGGGGCGGCTGCTGAAGGCCTTGACGGGCGATGCGCCGACCGAGGTGGTTCCGCCGGGAGGCATTCTGTTGGCACGTCGGCTGGGGCCGGCCGACCTGCTGGACTGGCACGCGCGCGGCATCGCCGGGGTGGTGATCGAGGAAGCCAGCCCGACGGGCCATGCGGCCATCGTGGCGCGCGCGATCGGTCTGCCGGCGCTGGGGGGCGCCCGCGATGTCGTGGAGGCGGCGCAGCAAGATGACACGGCGGTGCTGGACGCCGACGAGGGGCGATTGATCCTGCGGCCCGACGCGGAAGTGTCACAGGTCTACGCCCGGGCGTTGCAGACGCGATCGGCACGGCAGGCCGAGTGGGCGGTATATCGCGACCGCCCCGCGGTGACCGCCGACGGCACCGGCGTGACCTTGATGCTGAACGTCGGGCTCGGCCTGGAGCTGGATCAGCTCGATGCGACCGGGGCGGCCGGAATTGGCCTGTATCGCAGCGAGATCGCCATGCTGGCGCGCGGCGCCGTGGCCGAGGTCGCCGAACAGGCGGCAACCTATGCGCGGGTGCTGGATGCCGCCGCCGGGCGCCCGGTGCTGTTCCGCACGCTGGATCTGGGCGCCGACAAGGTGCTGCCAGGCGGCGCCTCCCAGGTGGAAGAGAACCCGGCGATGGGCTGGCGCAGCCTACGGGTTGGCCTGGACCGCCCGGTATTGCTGCGGCGGCAGTTGCGGGCCTTGCTGCTGGCCGCCGGCAGCCGTGACCTGTCAGTGATGTTCCCGATGGTGGCCACGGTCGCCGAGTTCCGCGCCGCACGGATGCTGCTGGAAGCGGAGGCCAACCGGGTACGCCCCGCACCGCGCAGCTTGCGAATCGGCACCATGCTCGAGGTGCCGGCCCTGATGTGGCAGTTGCGGGCGCTGCTGGAACAGGTGGATTTCGTCTCGATCGGCTCGAACGATCTGCTGCAGTTCGTGTTCGCCGCCGATCGTGGAACGCCAGCGATCGCCAATCGTTACGACTTACTTTCACAGCCGATGTTCGATTTGCTGGAGCAAGTATTGGAGAGCGCGCGAGCCGCACGTGGCGGACAGGGCGTCCCGGTATCACTTTGCGGCGAGGCCGCGGGCAAACCATTGGAAGCGATGGCACTGGTCGGTTTGGGCATCACGAGTTTGTCGATGGCGGCATCTGGCATTTTGCCGGTCAAAGCAATGCTCGCACAGCTTGATCTATCTGCCTTTCGCCCGGTATTAGCTGCCATTCGACGTGCCGGATCGGGTGGCGCGAGTCTGCGTGAACCGATCCTGAGCTGGGCCAGAGAACAAGGACTATCGGTCTGACAATTTCGTTTCATTTGGATTTTGAGATAAATCTCCACGTGACGTCCGCCGCGATCCAGTGCAGTGTGGGTGTGTCGGAGTAATGCAGGGTCGTGGTGTGGGTAACGCCGACCTGTGGTCAGCAACGATGCTTGCGCCACCTGTTGCGAATGGGGTCTGAGCGGTCGTGCTACACGAACGCAAATCGAGGTTCGCGGGAATCGGGTCAAAGTTGCCCCGTGCCGCTTCGGACAGCGACGTGGCGCCCATGGCGCCGCGGGTTGGTGCCGACTTGCGCGCCGCGCGGGAGCGGCTGGCGTGGACCATACAAGATATAGCGGGTGTGCTGCGGATCCGTGGCCAGTATTTGGTGGCCCTGGAAGAGGGCCGCATCGATGAGCTGCCTGGGGTGGCCTATGCCGTCGGGTTCCTGCGCACATACGCGATCACCCTCGGGCTTGACCCGGACGAGCTGACCCGCCGGTTCCGCGATGAGGCGGAGGACGTCAATCGCAAGATCGAGCTGATTTTCCCGGTGCCGGTGCCGGAGCGCGGCGTGCCCGCCGGAGCCGTGGTGTTCCTGGGCGTTGTGCTGGCGATCGGCGCCTATATCGGGTGGTATCGGTTGTCGGGCGACGGGGCGCTGCCACCCGAAGTGGTGGCCCCGGTACCGGCACGGTTGGCCCCCCTGGCGGAGCAGGTCACACCGCGGCGCGCCGCAACACCGGCGCCCGGGTCGCGTTCCACGGGTGGTTCCGCCGGCCCGATGACAACAACCCAGGTGATGACGGCTCTGGTGACAACGCCAGACGCCGCCCCAGCCAACGCCACCGCGGGGGCCGCGCCCCCGCCGGTGACCGACACCACCGCCGCGACGGAGCCGGTTCCATCGGTCCCGCCCAGCCAGGCAGCGGCGGCGACGACAATGCCGCCCCTCTCGATGACACCACCCCCGCTGTCGGATCAGCCGCGGATCGTGCTGAGCGCCAATGCGGACGCGTGGCTGCTGGTACGCGACAAGTCAGGCCAGGTGCTGCTGAACCGGGTGCTGCACCCCGGGGAGACCTGGTCGGTGCCGCTGATGCCCAACCTGACCCTGACCACCGGCAATGCCGGGGGGACGAATATCGTGGTTGACGGCACGACGGCGCCCCCGCTCGGCGCTGACGGGGCGGTACGGCGCGATATTCCGCTCGATCCTGACCTGCTCAAGTCCGGCAAGCTGGGCCTTCTGACCCAGGCCATCGTCACCGCCAGTTCGGGCGCCACGGTTGCGCCGAAGGCCGCGCCGCAGTAGCGAGACGACGGTCGACACCCCATCCTTTGGTGTGATGCTGATGCCGGCGAGGGGCCGGCCACGGAGAGCAAGCGCATGAGCAGCTATCGCCCATATCAGGACGTCCACCGCCGCAAGTCGCGCCGGGTCTATGTCGGCAAGGTGCCCGTGGGCGACGGCGCGCCGATCACCGTGCAGACCATGACCAACACGTTGACCACCGATGTCGAGGGCACGATCGCGCAGATCCGCCGGGCCGAGCTGGCGGGGGTGGATATCGTGCGGGTGTCCTGCCCGGACCGGGACAGCGCGCTGGCGCTGAAGGACATCGTGCACGAGGTGAATGTGCCGATCGTCGCGGACATCCATTTTCACTACAAACGCGCGATCGAGGCGGCCGATAGCGGCGCCGCGTGCCTGCGCATCAACCCCGGCAATATCGGCAGCGACGAGCGGGTGAAGGAAGTCATCAAGGCCGCCCGCGATCACGGCTGCTCGATGCGGATCGGCGTCAATGCCGGCTCGCTGGAAAAGCACCTGCTGGAGAAATACGGCGAGCCAAACCCGGAGGCGCTGGTGGAGAGCGCGCTGTACCACGCGAACATCCTGCAACAGCACGACTTCCATGACTTCAAGATCAGCGTGAAGGCCTCAGACGTGTTCCTGGCCGTGGCCGCGTACCAGCAGCTCGCGGACGTGTGCGACCACCCGCTGCATATCGGCATCACCGAGGCCGGCGGGCGGCGGATGGGCACGGTGAAGTCCTCGATCGGGCTGGGTTCGCTGCTGTGGGCCGGGATTGGCGACACGCTGCGGGTGTCCCTGTCGGATCAGCCCGAGGAAGAGGTGCGCGTCGGCTGGGACCTGCTGAAGTCGCTCGGGCTGCGCCATCGCGGGGTGAAGGTCATTTCGTGCCCGTCCTGCGCGCGGCAAGGATTCAATGTGATCCAGACGGTGCAGACGCTGGAGGACCGGCTGGCACATATCGAGACGCCGATCACGCTGTCGATCATCGGCTGCGTGGTGAACGGACCGGGCGAGGCACTGATGACCGATATCGGGCTCACCGGCGGCGGCAACGGGCGGCATATGATCTACGCCGCCGGGAAGACGGATCACACCATCTCCGGGGCGGATATGGTGGAGCATATCGTCGAGCTGGTGGAGGCGAAGGCAGCGGCGCTGAAGGCGGCGGCCGTGGCCGCGCCGGAGAAGATCGCGGCGGAGTAGCATTTGCCTCCAGGCGCCATAAACACGCCAATCTCGCGGCGCACGATGAACGGGCGCGTGCGCCAACCAACGTGACGCGCGGTGCACTGGCAGGCAGGAGCGGAGCGCGATGGGGAACGAAGCCCTTTCGACCACCGGGCACAGCCAAGCACCGGCGCAGCAACCGGCCGTGGATGAGACGGTCGATACCCTGCGCGATGCGCTGATCCGCAAGATCACCTACGAGGCCGGCAAGGACCCAACGACCGCTTCCGAATGGGATTGGTTCATCGCCGCGGCCAGCGTGACGCGCGACCGGATCGTGGACCGGTGGCTTCCCTCGACACGGTTGAATGCCACGCAGGGCCGCAAGCATGTCTATTACCTGTCGCTGGAGTTCCTGATCGGCCGGCTGCTGTTCGACTCGCTGAGCAATCTCGGGCTGGTCGAGACGATGCGGGCGGCCCTGGCGTCGTACGACGTCGATCTCGACATGATGCGCCGGATCGAGCCTGACGCGGCGCTGGGCAATGGTGGCCTGGGACGGCTGGCGGCCTGCTTCCTGGAAAGCATGGCGACGTTGGGCGTGGCCAGCTACGGCTATGGCATCCGCTACAGTCATGGAATGTTCCGGCAGATGATCCGCGACGGCTGGCAGCAAGAACATCCCGAGAACTGGCTGTCCTTCGGCAATCCGTGGGAGTTCCTCCGGCACGAGGTCAGTCATCTGATCGGTTTCGGCGGCAGCGTGACAACGGCGCCTGGCCGGGACACCGCGCCGCATCACGTATGGCATCCGGCCGAGGTGGTGGAAGCCGTGGCGTATGACATGCCGGTGGTGGGATGGCGGGGCCGGCATGTGAACACGCTGCGCCTATGGCAGGCGCGCGCGCCCGATCCGCTGCATTTGGATGCGTTCAACCAGGGTGATCATATCGGTGCGGTCGCGAACCGGGCACGGGCGAATTCGATCAGCCAGGTGCTGTATCCGAGCGACTCAACCTCGGCGGGGCAGGAGCTGCGGCTGCGCCAGGAGTTCTTCTTCTCGTCGGCCTCGCTGCACGACCTGATCAACCGGCATCACCGCGAACATGGTGACCTGCGGACGCTGCCGGCACACGCCTCGATCCAATTGAACGACACGCATCCGGCGATCGCGGTGGCAGAGCTGATGCGGCTGCTGGTGGATGTGCACGAGATCCCCTGGGACGAGGCCTGGGGGATCAGTGTCGCGGCCATTTCCTACACCAATCACACGCTGCTGCCGGAGGCGATGGAGAGCTGGCCTGTGCACATGCTGGAGCGGCTGCTGCCGCGGCACATGCAGATCATCTACCTGATCAATGCGCGGCATTTGGAAGGGCTGCGTGCGAATGGGCACGCGGATGGTGGCTTGCTGTCGTCGGTGTCGCTGATCGCCGAGGACGGTGGCCGGCGCGTCCGCATGGGCCAGCTGGCGTTCCTGGGATCGCACAAGATCAACGGCGTCTCCGAGCTGCACACGGCATTGATGCGGCAGACCGTGTTCCACGACCTGCACCAGTTGTATCCGGACCGCATCGTCAACAAAACGAATGGCATCACGTTCCGGCGCTGGCTGTTTGAGGCCAATCCCGGGCTGACAGACCTGCTGACGGAGCTGGTCGGTGCGCGGGTGCTGGACGAGCCGGAGCTGATGCAGGGGTTGGCAGCGCATGCCGATGACCCGGCGCTGCATGCGCGGCTGGCGGCAATCCGTCGCGCGAACAAGGTGGCATTGTCCAACCGTGTTGCCGAACGGCTGCATATCTCGATCGATCCGGATGCGATCTTCGATGTGCAGGTCAAGCGGATTCACGAATACAAGCGTCAGCTTCTGAACATCATGGAGACGATCGCGCTGTACGAGACAATGCGCGCACAGCCGGCGCGGGATTGGGTGCCGCGGGTGAAGATCTTCGCGGGCAAGGCCGCGGCGAGCTACCAGCAGGCGAAGCTGATCATCAAGCTCATCCACGACGTGGCGCGGGTGATCAACAACGATGCGATGCTGGACGGCAAGCTGCGGGTGGTATTCATCCCCGATTATAATGTGAGCCGGGCAGAATGGATCATTCCGGCCGCCGATGTGTCCGAGCAGATCTCCACCGCCGGGATGGAAGCGTCGGGCACCGGCAACATGAAATTCGCGCTGAACGGTGCGCTGACCATCGGTACGCTGGACGGCGCGAATGTGGAGATCCGTGACCGGGTGGGCGCGGACAACATCTTCATCTTCGGTCTGACCGCGGAACAGGTCCAGGCGCGACGGCGCGACGGCACTGATACGCGCCAGGTGATTGCCAACTCCGGCGAGTTGGCGGGCGTGCTGGATGCGCTCGGGTCGGGGCTGTTCTCCCCCGATGAGCCCAACCGGTATCGCGGGCTGGTCGATGGCCTGACCTACAGTGACTACTTCATGGTCTGTGCTGATTTCGATGCCTACGCGATGGCACAGCGGCGGCTGACGGCGCTGTGGCGCAACCAGCACGCATGGTGGCGCGCCAGCGTGCACAACACAGCACATG
>DATHNE010000275.1:0-21054 GCA_035486355.1 Acetobacteraceae bacterium | reverse complement strand
ACACCTGAGCAACATGGGCATTGGCGCGGATCGCTGCGTCGGCGGTTGCCAAGGTGATGTTTATACGCCGTGCCTGCGCGACTAGCATGTGGTCGAACAGATCGCCGTGATGCCAGGTCGGGGCGCCTGCCGCCTCGGCGTCGATCGGCAGGATCGGCAGCTCGTGGAAGCCGTTGGCGCTGATGGCGGCGACGGCGGAGCCTCGCAAGTCGAGCTTCTTCAGTCGGCGCTTGATCGCGATCTCCCAGATCGATGCGGCACTGACGAAGACCTGGTTGGTGCGGTCGGCGATCAGGGCGCGTGCCTCAGCGTTCAGCGCCTTGTCCCACCACAGGAAGACATGGGTGTCGAGCAGCAGGTTCACGCAGTCTCGCCGTTGAACGGGGCGTCGATGGCAGAGTACTGGGCATCGAAATCCGCGGCGATGCGGCGGATGCGCCTGGCGTTGACTGGCTTGCGCGCTTCGCCGCGAACGGCGAGCGGCACCAGGCGGGCCTGCGGCACGCCGTTCTTGGCGATGACGATCTCTTCTCCGGCGGCTGCGCGATCGACCAGGCCGGAGCGGTGGGTCTTGCCGTCGTAGAGGGTGACGAACTGGGGCATGGGTTTGCCCGTCGGTCAGGCTGACCAGGTAGGCGTGATGGGGCGGTCGGTCACTCTGCTCAAGATTGCCTACCGGCGAGAAATGGGAAGGCCAGATTGCCAAGAATTTGCCGTGCGCCGACGTCCCACTGCGGCTTAGCCCTGACGTCATTGCCTTCGATGACAGCCGCAAGGTGGCGGAGATTATTCGCAATTGGCCGGCGCACGAATTCGTATCTATAACATATCGCAACGACCCGTGCCGGAGACAGTCATGCGCTCGCGTACCCTCAGGCTCGCCAGCGTCTTGGCTGCCGTGCTGCTGTCCTGGTCCGCGGCCGCCCGCACGGATGTAATCTTCGGCCTCAACAACGTCGTGCTCGACGATGGCGGTACGGCGGCCGGCGTGTTCGACATCAACACCTATGGCTACGCCGGTGCGCCCCAAGGCATCCTGACCAAGGCGGGCACGGCCTTCGGTGCGTCAACCTATACCGGCACCCCGGGGACGCTGGTGCTCAACAGCTTCACGACGTTAGTGTTCTACATCGACCAGACCGAACTGGACCTGACCCTCGCCGATCCGTTCAACACCAACATCGCGGAACAGGATGTGCTGGTGGTCGGCGGCGCGTCCTTTGAGAAATGCGACGCGTTCGGCGGTTGCACCTGGGGCGTGGGGATCGTCGCCGAAGGTACCAGTGCGTGACATCATTTCGGGCGATGCCCAGGTGCCGGAACCGACCTCCATCGCGCTGCTGGGCGTCGCGCTGGTCGGCCTTGGCATGACGCGGTGCCTCACCCGCATGCGTTGACAGCGCGCACCGCGCGACATCTCCTGCGGGCGGAGGATCGCCCGTATGAATTCAGCCAAACCGCTCGACGTGGTGGTGATCGGCGCCGGCAACGCCGCCGCCAATGCCGCGCTCGCCGCGCATGGCGCCGGCGCCACGGTCGCATTGATCGAGGTTGCGCCGATCGACGCCCGCGCCGGCAACTCCGCCTTCACCGGCGGTGCCTTCCGCTTCGTGCATCACGGCGTCGACGACCTGCGCGCGCTCGCCCCCGATATCGCGGAACTGGACCTCGCGAATATCGACTTCGGCACCTACACCGCCGAGCAATATTTCGACGACATGGGCCGGTTGACGGAATATCGTTGCGATCCAGATCTGACAGACGTGCTGATCAATGGCAGCTACGAGGCGGCGCTGTGGCTGCAGCGCCATCGCGTGCGGTTTCAGCCGGCGCTCGGCCGGCAGGCCTTCAAGGTCGATGGCAAGTTCAAGTTCTGGGGTGGCCTCGCCTGCCACATCCTCGGCGGCGGCATGCACCTGACCACGACACTGCACGACGCGCTGGAGCGCGACGCGATCCCGGTGCACTACAACACCATGGCCTCGGCGCTGCTCTACGACGACGCGCGAGTGCGTGGCGTGCGTGTGCGCCGGGGTGGCCAGCATCACGACATCGCGGCGAAATCCGTGGTGCTGGCCTGCGGTGGATTTGAATCTAACCCGGAATGGCGGGCTCGCTATCTTGGCCCCAACTATGATCTCGCGAAAGTGCGCGGCACGCGCTTCAACATGGGCATGGGCCATCGCATGGCCACTGATATCGGTGCCGCCACCGCGGGCCACTGGTCCGGCGCGCATGCGGTGCAGTGGGACATGAACGCGCCGCCGTACGGTGACATCAGCGTCGGCGATCGGTTCCAGAAGCACAACTATCCGTTCAGCATCCTGGTGAACGCGCGCGGCGAGCGCTTCGTGGACGAAGGCCTCGATTTTCACTCGTACACCTACGCCAAATACGGTCACGCGGTGATGCAGCAGCCCGGCCTATTCGCCTGGCAGATCTTCGATCAGAAGGTGACGCACTTGCTACGCGAGGAGTACCGCATCAGCCGCATCACCAAGGAGACCGCCAACACGTTCGAGGAGCTGGCGCCGAAACTGACCGGAGTCGATCCGAAAGCGTTCCTGGAGACCGTGCGCGCCTACAATGCCGCGCCACGGCCGGACGTGAAGTTCAACCCCAACATCCATGACCGGCTGCGCACCTCGGGTCTGGCCATCAACAAGACCAACTGGGCTAACAGACTGGATACGCCGCCGTATGAAGCGTACGGCGTCACCTGCGGCGTCACGTTCACCTTCGGCGGGCTGAAGGTCACGCCCGAGGCCAAGGTGGAGGACGTCACCGGCACACCAATCCCGGGCCTGTTCGCCGCCGGGGAGATCATCGGCGGTCTATACTATCACAACTACGGCAGTGGCACGGGTCTCGTGGCAGGCGTGGTGTACGGCCGCCTGGCCGGCACCGGAGCGGCCCAGTTCGCCGCTGGCGCGACGGGCTGACAGACCCAACGCCACGCCTCATGGCGTAAGTGAGCGCCCGGCCATTGGTCCGCAGTCGGTTTCATGGCCAACAGGTCACCATCGCACATCCCTGACCCATCCCACCATGCCAACTCAGCGCTCGGAACTGCTCCGCTCGGGCCGCGTGTCGCTGCTGATCGGTTTCAACCTCCTGGCGATCATCACAAGCGGCACGATCTGGTTTGTCCAGGCCGAGCTGCACAACCGTGCGGAGACACGCCACGCCGTTAACGTGCAGGGGCGCCTGGCAGATCTGCTCTCGATGCTGTAGGACGCCGAGACCGGGCAACGCGGCTATCTGTTGACCGGAGACGACACGTATCTGGCGCCCTACGCGCACGCCACCGCGACCATTCCGGCAACGTTCGACGCCTTGCAAATGATGCTCGCCGACGATCCGGTCGAGCGAACGACGCTTGCAATCCTGCACAGTCTCACCGACGCCAAGCTGGCGGAACTGGCCTCGACCATCGTGCTGTGGCGGTCTGGTCACCCCGATCAGGCGCTGGACGTGGTGCGTCGTGGGAAAGCCAAGACCGTCATGGACCAGGTGCGCGCGACGATCGCGCACCTGTCGGCCGACGAAGGCCACCAGGTCACCGAGCGCCGCGCCCGGGCGTTCCTCGCCGGCGAGCGGCTGCAATTGTGTGTTGTGGCCGCTGGCATCCTGCTCGCTGCGGTGGCCGCGAGTACGTTGTGGATCGTCCTGCGCCAGATCCGTCATGTGATGGCCTCACGCGATGCGCTGGACGTGGCGCATGCGCGGATGCTGCAGGAAATGACCCAGCGCGAGCAGGTCGAGGATCAGCTTCGTCAGTCGCAGAAGATGGAGGCACTGGGCCAGTCGACTGGTGGCCTGGCGCATGACCTCAACGGCATGCTCACGGTGATCATCAGCAGCCTGAGCCTGCTGGAGCGGCGGCGCGCACGCGGCGAGGCGGGATTGCAGGAGTTCGTCGACGCCGCGATGGAGGCCGCCCAACGCGCCGCCGCGTTGACCCACCGGCTGTTGGCCTTCTCCCGCCGCCAGTCGCTGTCGCCGCAGGTGATCGACGTGAACCGGCTGGTCGCCGGCATGTCCGACCTGCTGCGGCGGACGCTGGGCGTTACGGTAGAGCTCGAAACGATTCTGGCCGGTGGCCTGTGGCGCGCCCACGCCGACACCGGCCAGCTTGAAAGCACCTTGCGCAATCTGGCGATCAACAGCCGCGATGCCATGCTGGAAGGCGGCCACCTGACGATTGAAACCGCCAACGCGCATCTTGATGGACAGTACGCGGCCGTGCACGCGGAGGTTCCGGCTGGGCAATATGTGCTGATCGCTGTTACCGACAACGGCGTTGGCATGCCCCCCGATGTGGTGGCAGGGCATTCGATCCGTTCTTCACCACCAAAGGTGTTGGCAAGGGAACCGGATTGGGGCGGTCGCAGGTCTACGGCTTCGTCAAGCAATCCAACGGGTATGTGAAGATCTATTCCGAGGTTGGCCACGGCACCACGGTGAAGCTATATTTGCCGCGCTTCTTTGTCGCGGAAAGCCTGACGCTCGAGAGCCATTCCGGTGCGGGTTCGATACCGACTATTGTGACCGGATACGAAACGATAATGGTGGTGGAGGATGAGGATAGGGTCCGCCGGACGACGATCGAGAGCGTGCGCGAACTCGGTTACACCGTGCTGGACGCTGACGGCGCGGCCGCGGCCCTGCGCATCATCGATAGCCACCCGGAGGTCAAGCTGGTGTTCACCGATATCGTCATGCCAGAAGTCGACGGGCGGCGGTTTGCCGAGGAGGCGTTGCGCCGCAGACCCGGGCTGCGCGTGCTGTACACCACCGGCTATACGCGCAACGCGATCGTGCACAATGGTGTGCTGGATCCAGGCGTGCAGTTGCTGTCCAAGCCCTACACGCTGGAGCAACTGGCGCTGAATTTGCGCGAAGTGCTTGACACACCGGTTGCCGCGTCCGGAACGGGGCCGCACGACAGAGCGGACGCTTGACCCGATCTTAACGGTCCGCGGGCGCCTGATCGCCCGGTGGCTCAGATGGACGCCAAAGCGGGATGGACGCGGCCCTCCTACCCTGGCGCTGTGTTTGATCGCGTGAATCAGATCCACGGCGATGCTGGCTTTGGTCACACAGGGGTGCCGACACTCTTGGTAGCGGCTTGACCTTGCCGCGCATCCGTTTTAGATATATCTATGCTATATCTGTTGAGGCTTCTATGACCTTCGCCCACCTTGTCGTCTTCGCCGCCGCCTACCTCGCCGCGCTCGTCCTTCCCGGGCCCGGTGTGACGGCGCTCATCGCCCGCGTGCTGGGCCGCGGGTTGCACGGCGCTTGGGCTTACATCGCCGGCTTTGTCGTCGGTGCGCCGATTTGGTTCACGATCGCCGCGACCGGACTGGCAGTGCTCGCCACGACCTTCGCCGCCCTCTTTGTGGCGGTTCGGTATGCGGGCGCAGCCTACCTTCTCTATCTCGCGTGGAAGCTGTGGACCGCTCCGGCCCGCGCCCAAACTGATCCAGAGGTTTCGCCCGAGCATCGCGGGCGCCTGTTCCTGACCGGGGTTGCGATCAACCTCGGCAACCCGAAGGTCATCATCTTCTTCCTGGCATTGCTCCCAACGGTGGTTGACCTGCGCGCCCTCACCCCGCTCGGCTTCGCGGAGCTGGCGGCAATCATCGTCGCAGTCGCGGGCAGTGTGCTGAGCACCTACGCACTGGTTGCCGCGCGGGCCCGCCGGCTTTTCAACTCCGCCCGTGCCGTCCGTCGACTGAACCGCGGAACGGGGGTGGTGATGGCCGGCGCCGCGGTGATGGTCGCCACGCGTTGATCCGCGGGGCGCGGGCTGCAGCCCGGGAGGCCGATGACTGTCAGGGACGCAGTTGCTGGATTTCAGCTGATCCAACCTGTCCGGCCAGCTCACCTGCATTCATGACCAGATTGCCCGGATGGTGGCCCACCCGGTGAGGCCCGCCGCAACAGCGGGCTGGAGCTGGACGCCGTGGTGCAGGCGACCGAGACGGCGTCGAACCAGATCATGGCGGCGGCCGAAGTGATCGGCGAGCTGACCCAGAACGGGCGGCGCGATGCGGCATCACCCTCGCCCGGCAACGCTCCGCTCGCCGGCTGCTCCCGTGGCGCGCGAGAGGTGTGCCGCATTCAAGCCATTTCGACACACCACCAGAGCGTGGATCACTTCATTCAGCTCCGCCGGTCGGCGCACCCGGTGCACGACCAGATGTGCATACTCCTCCGAGGCCAGCAGCACCGCGTACTCAGCCTGTAGCTGCCGCCAGGTGCGCCAGGCCCAGCGGATCGGATGGCTCGGCCGCAGCAAATGCGTCCAGCGCTCGACATTGCCCGACCACATCCGGGTACGGAGGATCGCGCGCGACAGCGTGCGCCGGACCACGCGGACCATGATCAGCTTGCGACTGTAATCCAGCCAGATGAGATGCGTCGCGCGCTCCCAGGTATAGGCGCGGGCCAGACGGTAATTGCCGTCCGCGATCCAGCATGGGCCTGCGGTCGCTTCGTCGACGCGGCGGGCGAACTCCATCGGGTTGGTGTGGGTCAGCGCCTGCCAGTCCGCTTCCCAGTGCAGCGCGTCGAGTTCGATGAACGGCAAATCCAGCACGACGGCCAGTCGTTTCGATAGCGTCGTTTTGCCGGCACCCGACGTGCCAATTACGGCGATGCGCATGGGTGTGTGCTCAGCCATCAGTGGCCACATCATCGCGTGGGATCAGTGCGGTCGCGCCGGCGGCCAGCAGGGATGCCAGGCCCGCCGCGGCGAAGGCCGCCGGCAGCGACCAGGGCAGCAACACGCCCGCCAGCGCGGAGCCGAGCGGGATGCCTGCCAGGTTCAGGCTCATCGAGACCGACAGCACGCGCCCGAGCTCTACCGGGTCGGTGCGGCGCTGACGCAGGGTCAGCACGGCGATATCGACCGGCCCAGCCGCTGCGGCGATCAGCATGAGACCGAGAGCCAGGCCGAACAGGCCATGCGTCGCGGCGACCGGTCCGGCCGCCAACGCGGTGATACCCATGCCCAGGGCCATCGTTGGGCGTTCACGGCCAAGCGTGCGTAGGCGTCCCGCGATCAGCGTGCCGATCACACCGACGACGCCGGAGCCAGCCCACAACAGACCCGCGGTTGCCTGCCCCGCACCGCCGGCGACGTGACGTGCCGCGACAACCGGTACGACCACCAGCAGCGCGCCCCAGGTGACCTGGTAGAGCGAATAACTGAGCGCCATCGCGCGAAGTGTCGGCGCACGCGATACGCGCACGAACCCGGTCCACGCCGTGCGTAGCAGGGCGGGCAGCAGTACCGCGCGCGGGTGCGGCGTGCGGATACGACCGACGCAGATTGCGGTCGTGGCGTAGAGTATCGCGATCAGAATGAAGGTCGGTGCCGCGCCAACGAACCCGACCAGCACGCCGGCCAGCGCCGGACCGACGATATCCGTCAGCCCGTGGATTGACGTGTCGAGCGCGTTCGCGCGATCGCGCGCCTCGACGCGCACCAAGCGTGGCACCAGCGCGCGGATACCGGCGGCGCTCAACGGGCTGGTCAGAGAGAACAGCCCGGCGAGCGTCAGCAGTACGGGCGCCGATGCCCAGCCGATGCGATCGACCAACGCGAGGCCCAGCAGGCAGGCGGCGCTTGCCGCCATGTCGACGGTGATGGCCCACACGGCGCCCGAGCGGTCGATCAGGGCGCCTGCGATTGGGCTGGCGATCAATCCGGGGGCGAACAGAGCGAACGCCATCCAGCCGGCGAGCGCGGGCGAGCCGGTGCGTGACAACGCATAAAGAACGATCGCCAACGCCACCATGCGGCCGGCTAGGCGCGATAGGGTAGTGGCGAGCAGCAGCGCGGCCATGTCCGGCAGGCGGAGAAGTGCACGATAGGACAGGGCGTGGCCGACCATGCGCCCAAGGATAGCCGAAACTTGCCGATCCCGCCGCTCTCCCGCACGATACCGCCCCGTCGTCCCCCGCCGGGACCCCATCGTACGGAGCCATGCCGATGTCCGCCGCCCTGCAACTCGCCAAGTCCGAGATGTCCGATGCCGAATGGCAAACGCGCTGCGAGCTCGCCGCGCTGTATCGTGTGATCGACCATCTGGGCTGGACCGACCTGATCAACACCCACATGTCGGCGCGCCTGCCCGACCAGCCGGATCATTTCCTGATCAACAACTACGGTGAGATGTTCGACGAGATCACCGCGTCGTCCCTGGTGAAGATGGACATGGATGGCAACGTCCTGTCGCCCGGCGGCAAGTTCAACAATGCTGGTTTCATCATCCACAGCGGTGTCTACAAGGCGCGGCCGGATGCGATGTGCGTGCTGCACACCCACACGCGCGCCGGTGCCGGCGTGTCGCTGATTGAGAAGGGCCTGCGGCCGATCAGTCAGGATGCGTTGGGGATCTACGATGACGTGGCCTATCACGAGTACGGCGTGCCGGCGACGGTGGAGGAGTGCGAGGCGCTGGGCCGCACCTGCGCCGGTGGCGCTGGTTGCATCATCCTGCTGAACCATGGGCTGCTGACGCTCGGCCCGACCATCCACGGCACGTTCTTCCGCCTCTACAATCTGGAGCGTGCCTGCGAGCTGGAGCTGCTGGCGCGGCAGATGCGGATCGAACCCGCGCCGATCAGCGACTACGTGATCGGCAAGGCGGCGGAACGTGGCAAGAAGCGCCGCAACCTGCCGGAATACGGCCTGGCCGAGTTCAAGGGCCTGGTGCGCACGGTGGAGAAGCGCGGCGCCGACTACCGGCACTGAGACGGGCGGCCGGGAGGAAACAAACCATGAGCGGAACAACCGCCCACAGCCCGTACCTGGCGGTGCGGGAGGATTGGTTGCGGCGCCGGCGCGAGGTCGTGTTGGAGCCGGAGCTGCCGATCGTCGACCCGCATCATCATTTGTGGGAGCGGCCGGGCTGGCGTTATTTGCTGCCGGATCTGCTGGCGGACGTTGACACCGGCCACAACATCGTCGCCACGGTATTTATCCAATGCCGTGCGATGCATCGTGCGACCGGGCCGGAGGAATTCCGCCCGGTCGGCGAGACCGAATTCGTCAACGGCATCGCGGCGATGAGTGCCAGTGGCGGCTATGGGCCGACGCGGATCTGCGCCGGTATTGTCGGGCATGTCGATCTGCGATTGGGGGCGCGGGCTGAGGAGGTGTTGCAGGCGCACACCCAGGCGGGGGGCGGGCGGTTCCGCGGGATTCGCCACATCACCGCCTGGGACGCGGACCCGACCGTTCTGAACCCGGCCTATTCGCCGCCGCCGGGGTTGTTGGGTGATGCGACATTCCGGCAGGGTTTTGCCAGGTTGGCACCGCTGAACCTGTCATTCGATGCGTGGCTGTATCATCCGCAGATCGACGAGCTGACTGACCTGGCGCGGGCGTTTCCAGACACGCGCATCGTGCTGAACCATGTCGGCGGGCCGCTGGCGATCGGGGCCTATGCCGGCAGGCGCGACGCGGTGTTGCCGAAATGGGCGGCCTCGATCCGTAATCTGGCGAACTGCCCAAATGTGTGCGTGAAGCTGGGCGGGATCGGGATGCGGATCAACGGGTATGATTTCCACACCCGGGCTGATCCGCCGTCGTCGGAGGCGCTGGCCGCGGCATGGAAGCCGTATATCGAAACGTGTATCGCGGCGTTCGGCGCGTCGCGCTGCATGTTCGAGAGCAATTTCCCGGTGGATAAGGGTTCGTACGGGTATCGCGAGTACTGGAACGCCTGCAAAATACTCTCGCGTGGGCTAAGTGCGAATGAACGGGCGGAGCTGTTCGCTGGAACGGCCACGCGGTTCTATCGGCTCTGAGCTTCACGGCTCCCTGGCTCTCGGTCTTCTTCGTGGTGAAAATCGAGCGACGCAGCACGCACCGACCGTGCCGTTCCAATTCCGGCAAGGATTCACCACGTCGAAGACCGAGAACCACGAAGGGCCGCGGGGATGAATGCATGGCGCTGCGCGCTTGTGCCGTTAGCTCCGCCGCAGTTGAAGGACGATCGCCTCGGCCTCATCGCGGCCCATCCGCAGTGCCCTGCTCGCCACGTCCTGGTTGAAACCCGCCCGTGCCAGCATCGCGAGCTCCCGCTTCCGATCCTCCTCCGCCTCCCGGAACGGTCCGATCCGGCGTCGCCGCGCCAGTACCAGCGCCGCCGACAGCTCGTCGTTCTCGCCGGTCTCTAACACCGCCTTCGCCGTCTCGGCCCCTACGCCTTTTGCCACCAGGTGTGCCGCGACCGCGCGCCGCGAACGCCCGCCCCGCAGCAGGCTGCGCGCGCGGCTTTCGGCAAAGGCGACATCGCTCACCGCGCCGGCCGCTGCGAGCTGTGTGACCACGCCACGCACCGTCGCGCGTGCCGCCGCTGCCTGCGTGGCGACCTGCTCGGTGTCCGCCCCGTCCGCGGCCGCGCGCCGTGCCCAGCGGTCCACGCCACGTGCCAGCACCCGCGCCAGGCCCGCCTCGGTCGCGGTGTAGCGGGCCAGATGCGCCAGGGCGCGCTCGCGTAGGGTCGCGGCGGTGGGTGCGGGGCCGACAGAGGGGGCTGGGCGTCTTGCCATGCCCGGACGATGCCGTATCGCCCGTGGTTACGGCAATCGTCGCAATCTTGCGTTGCATCATTTCGTTGCTAAATCGTATCATATCGGCGACGTTTTGCGGGGTGGTCATGGCAACGCGGAGCTGGAACGGTGGCAGTGGGGATTGGTATTCCACCCGCCTGTGGAACAGCTCGGGCGGCACCAATTCCTATCCGTTCCCCGGCGATACGATGTTCATCAACAGTGGCACGGTCGACCTGCTTGCGGGTGAGGAAGCCGCGATCGGCACGGTCGACGGCGTGCAGATCAGCCTGGGGTCCAGCAGCGCCGCGCAGCCGGCGGCGATCGTCGCGACCGAGGCGACACTCGGGCATTACGAGACCAGCACCATTCCGGGCAGCGTGCAATCAACCATTGAGTTGCAATGGAACGCCGCCTGGCCCAGCACCGACGGCGGCGTTTCGGACGAGCTGGGCATGGCACTCCACAATACGTCTGGCCAGCTCGTCGCATTGTCGAACCAGGTATCCAGCGAACCCGATTACGGCGATATTCCAGAGATCGCGCTGAGTGTACCTGGTTCATCAACCACGACGCAGTACGAACTTGCCATTTACCAGATCGGCCCGACTCCGGTCTTGCAGTTCAAATACATTCTGTTTGGGTCGCCCGCTTCGGACGGGTTGGACGTGACATCGGCTGAGGGATCGACCACCGAGCCGCAGGATCCTGGCGGCATCATCGACGATCCGGACGCGGGACAAGGGTCCGGCTCGGTGCATGGCCATCAGTTGGTGCTGGGCGTCAACACCGTCGGCGCGGTGTACTGGTCCAACGCCCCCGCCCATGGCGTGGCGCCGGACTGGACCGAATATTTTTCCAGCGGTGGCCTCGGGACGTTGTTATACAGCCAGAACGGCACGGCGCTCGCCACGCCGGAGCCCGCGGGCAAGGTCGACTTCGTTGCGCCGGATGGCATTCAGACATCGGTGCCGAATTTTCCGGGCTTTTCCGGCACCTCGGCCGCGACGCCGAACGCGGCCGCGGTTGCGGCGCTGATGCTGCAGGACAATCCCGCGCTGACCACATCGCAGGTCACCGCCAGGCTCGAAGCCTCGGCGGTTAGCATGGGTCTGCCGGCGGCCCAGCAGGGCGCGGGTCTGATCCAGGCGCCGGCTGCAGTCGATTGCGCGATCGCCGCGGCGGGGGCGTCGGGCACCTATGCATGGACCGGTGCGAGCGTGCATGGACCGGTGCGAGCGGCGGCAATGTTGGTTCGGTAGCGAACTGGGATGATCTGACGACGTTCATGGATCCGGCGGCGCAAGCGCCCGGGACGTTGGATACGGCATCGTTTCCGTCCGGCGACGGGATTGTGACCGGCACCGACACGGTGAGCGTGCTGCAGTTCGGCAGCGGTGGCCTGTGGTCGCTGGGGGCAGGCGCGTCGCTGACCGCGACGAGTGCCATCACTGAGGGGGACGGCGTCGTCGCGATCGGCGCCAGCGCCAACATCACCGGGCAGGGTACGGTCGATGCGATCTCCGGGACGGGGGGCCAGAGTGCCGCGGTCATAGTCGCGGGCGCGGGCGCGTCCCGGAACAGTGCGGGCCGCCTGGTGATTGGCAAAGCCGGGCCGGGCGATCTGTCGATTTCTGGATCCGGCACCGTCATCGCTGCGGGCGCGACGATCGCCAACACCACCACGGCTTCCGGATCGTCTGCGTCGGTCACCGGCACGGGCTCTGAGTGGCAGGTGGGTGGTGCGTTGATTGTCGGTAACGCGGGTGCCGGGTCGCTGAACATCACGGTGGGCGGCACGGTGACGGCGGTGCGAGCGAAGCTGAACGGTTTGGCCCGAATTAAAGAGACAGGCGGCCTGACAATTCGGGCCACGCGCCACCGTCTCCTCTGTCACGCCCCTGCCGTCGCGCCTCTGCCGTTTGACACCGTCCCGCCGCCTCGCCAATCTCCCCGGCTTCCCAAAGACCCGCCCGTGAAGGATCGCGGGCGGGAGATCGTTTGGGACGTCCAATCAGAGGGTTACACCCCCATGATCTCCGCCTTGTTGCCGAACTACGCACGCGCTGACCTCGCTTTCGAGCGGGGCGAGGGCGCTTGGCTGTGGACGGTGGACGGGCGACGATTCCTCGACTTCGGCTCCGGCATCGCCACGACGTCGCTGGGCCACGGCCATCCGCACCTGGCGAAGACCATCGCCGAGCAGGCGGCCAAGGTGATGCATGTGTCGAACCTGTACCGTATCCCGCAGGCGGAACGTCTTGCGGCGCGGCTGGTCGAGCACACGTTTGCCGACAGCGTCTTCTTCTGCAACTCGGGCACCGAAGCCAACGAGGGCATGATCAAGATGATGCGCAAGGCGGCCTATGAGGGCACCTCGCATGACCGCTTCCGCCTCATTACGTTCGAGGGCGCCTTCCACGGCCGCACGCTGGGCGCGTTGGCCGCGACAGGCAACGAGAAATACCTGAAGGGTTTCGGTCCGCCGCTGGAAGGCTTTGACCAGGTCCCGTTCAACAACATGAACGCGGTGCGCAACGCGATCGGTCCGGCGACGGCCGGCATCATCGTCGAGCCGATCCAGGGCGAAGGTGGTGTGCGTTCGGCCGATCCGCAGTTCCTCCGCGACCTGCGCACGGTGTGTGACGAGTACGGGCTGATCCTGGGCTTCGACGAAGTGCAATCCGGCATGGGCCGCACCGGCAAGCTGTTCGCCTATGAATGGTCCGAGATCGAACCAGACGTCATCGCCGCGGCGAAGGGCATCGGCGGCGGCTTCCCGCTGGGCGCTGTGCTGGCAAAGGAAGCGGTGGCAAAATATCTCGTTCCTGGCACGCATGGCACGACGTTCGGTGGCAACCCGCTGGCCTGTGCCGCAGGCAACGCGGTGCTGGACGTGATGCTGGTACCGGGCTTCATGGAAGAGGTGCAGCGCAAGGGCAAGAAGTTCCGCGCCCAGCTCGATGCACTCGCTCGCGAATATCCGCAGGTCTACGAGGATGCGCGTGGCATGGGCCTGTTGCTTGGCCTGAAATGCGTGCTGCCGCAGAACGAGGTGCAGGCCGCCTGCGTCGCCGAAGGGCTGATGGCGATCACCGCGGGCGACAACGTACTGCGCCTGGCGCCGCCATTGGTGGTGACGGACGCCGATCTGGATGAGGCGGTCGACATGCTGCATCGGGCGACCCGTCGTGTGCTGCCGTCCACGGCCAAGGTCGCGGCAAAATGAGTGCGTCACTGAAACGGACACGGGACGTGACGGGCCGGTCCACCGAAGCGGGAGCCGGTCCGCGGCACTTCCTCGACCTGCGGGATTTCGACGCTGCAACGTTGCGGCACATGCTGGACGTGGCGGCGAACTACAAGCGCGGTGGGGTGTCGTCGCGCCCGCTGGCCGGCAAGACGCTGGCGCTGATCTTCGAGAAGCCCAGCACGCGTACCCGCGTCTCCTTCGAAGTCGGCATGCGTCAGCTGGGTGGCGACGTGATCTACATGAACGCGCGCGACATGCAGTCGGGTCGCGGTGAAAGCGACGCCGACACGGCGCGCGTGTTGTCGCGCTATGTCGATGCGATCGTCATGCGCACGGATCGCGTTGGCAGGATCCGGGAGCTGGCGCAATTCGCGACGGTGCCGGTGATCAACGGGCTTACTGATATTTCGCATCCGTGCCAGTTGATGGCCGATGTGCTCACGTTCGAGGAGCATCGCGGGCCGATCGCGGGCCAGGTGGTGGCCTGGTGTGGTGACGGCAACAACGTCGCGCGCAGTTGGATCGAGGCGGCGGTGCGATTCGGCTTCACATTGCGTCTGGCGACGCCGGATGGGTTGGCGCCGCCGCGGGAGCTGATCGACTGGGCCCGCGCGCAGGGCGGCAGGATTGAACTGACGGATGATCCGCAAAAGGCGGTCGCCGGCGCGCGCTGCGTGGTGACCGACACCTGGGTGAGCATGGCGGATGACCCGAATACCGCACGGCACAACATGCTGGCGCCGTATCGCGTCACCAGCGCGCTGATGGCGACGGCCGCCAAGGACGCGATCTTCATGCATTGCCTGCCAGCGCATCGCGGCGAGGAGGTCACCGAAGCGGTGATCGACGGGCCGCAATCGGTGGTGTTCGACGAGGCTGAGAACCGGCTGCACGCGCAGAAGGGCGTGCTGGCCTGGGTGCTGGGCGCCACGCGGTAAGCTCGGCCGGTTTGTCAGGCGTCCCCGCGCATGCGTGGGGTGCGCCGCCCTCGGGTCGTGTTGCAGTGCAGCAATTCCCATATGCTGGCGCCTGACAGCATGGGATGACGCACGGCATGGAGTGGTCGCGGCAGATAAAGGTGGCCCGGCGCGGTCTGCGCACGGCGTTGCGTACGGCCTCAGCGGTCATGGCGCCGGCGGCGGTTGTGGGCAGCCCCACCTGGGGTACCGGCGTGGTGCTGGAGGTGCCGGAATTCGGCGACAATCCAGGCAAGCTGGCGATGCGCATGTACACGCCGCACGACCTGCCGGGGCGGGCGCCGCTGGTGGTGCTGTTGCATGGCTGCGGCCAGGACGCGGCGGGGTTCGCGGTGGAATCCGGCTGGATTGCGCTGGCCGAGCGGATCGGGCTGGCGCTGGTACTGCCGGAGCAGTCCGATACCAACAACCGGCAGCGGTGTTTCCATTGGTTCCGCGCGGCGGATACCGAACGTGGGAAGGGCGAGGTGGGGTCGATCCGCGCCATGGTGACCGAGGCGGTGCGCCGTTGCGACAGCGATCCGGGCCGGGTGTTCGTGGTCGGGTTGTCGGCCGGTGCGGCGATGGCCGCGGCGCTGCTGGCCGCCTACCCGGATGTGTTTGCTGCCGGTGCCTCGGTCGCGGGCCTGCCAGTTGGCGCGGCCAGCGGTGCTGCCTCGGCCCTGGCGCATATGGCGCATGCCGGGCCGGAGGATCGTCCGCCCGAGGCCTGGGCGGCATTGGCACGCGATATGGGGCCGCCCGACTATCACGGCCCCTGGCCGCGTCTGTCGATCTGGCATGGTGGGCTGGATAACGTGGTGGATCCGGGCAACGCGGACTTGCTGGCGCGCCAGTGGTGCGCGCTGCATGGGATTGGGGTGGCGGAACCGGCGGTGGCTGTCGGCTTGGTGGCGCGGCATGTGACCTGGCGCGATGCGACGGGGCCGGCGGTGGAGGTTTGGACGATACCGGCGATGGCGCATGGCTACCCGACGGTCGGTGTCGGGATGCCGGTCGTCGGCGTGCTGCCGGTCGGGCTGTCGGCGACGGATCGCATCGCGGCCTTCTGGGGGTTGCTGTAGATTTGGCTCACCTCGCGGTCTGGGCCATGTTGGAATTCGGGTGAGGGAGGCCGCTTGAGCGACCTCGCCACCCGGTCGCGGAGGCGACCGGCGGACTGCGATCCTCACTCGTAGCCCCCCCACCGGATTTCCCAGCGAATGCGCATCTGCATCCTGGTTCCTCCGATGTCGCCGGACAGGATTGTCCCGGGAATCGCGATTTTCGTGGCAAAGTACTGATTTCGATGACTGACAGGGATGGGCGGGCCATATCGCAGCGCATAGGTTTGACTATTCATCGCTAATACGGCAGTAATCATGTTTGAAACATGATTACTGCTGCACAAATGCGCGCCGCCCGGGCGCTGCTGGGGATCGACCAGCGCCAACTGGCGGCGCTGTCCGGGCTGTCGCTGCCGACCATCCAGCGCATGGAAGCCTCCGACGGCGTGGTGCGGGGCAATGTCGACTCGCTGATGAAGCTGGTGGGCGCGCTGCATGAGGCTGGGGTCGAGCTGATCAACGAAGGCGCGGCCAGCATGGGCAGCGGGCGAGGCGTGCGGCTGATCCATCCGAAGGCGCGCGAGCCGGGCAAATGATCATCGCGCTGCTGCTGTGCGTGGCTGGCCTGTTCGTGCTTGCGATCGCCGCGGTGCCGCTCGCTGGCACCGCGGTGGGGCGGAGGGTGGTGTATGGCGGGGCGCTGGGGGTGACGGCGCTGGCCGCGGTGTTGGCGCTGGTCGCGATCGGTGCGGTGCCGGCGGCGCTCACCTTGCCGCTCGGCCTGGCGTGGCAGGGCGCGCATTTCCGGCTTGATGCACTGGCCGCGTTCTTCCTGTTGGTGGTCAATCTGGGCGCGGCGGCGGCGAGTCTCTACGCGCTGGGATACGGGCGGCACGAGGAGGCGCCGCACCGCGTGCTGCCATTCTATCCGTCGTTCCTGGCGGCGATGAATCTGGTGGTGCTGGCAGCCGACGCTTACAGCTTCCTGTTGGCGTGGGAGCTGATGTCGCTGGCGTCGTGGGCGTTGGTGGTGTCGCAGCATCGGGTGGCGGAGAATTTGCGCGCTGGCACGATCTATATCGTGATGGCGAGCTTCGGCACGCTGGCGCTGCTGCTGGCGTTTGGGCTGCTGGCCGGCATCGGGGGTGATTACGCGTTCGCGACGATGCGGGCGGCGCATTTGTCGCATGGGCTTGCCGCGCTGGTGTTGGCGTTGGTGCTGCTGGGCGCCGGATCAAAGGCCGGGCTGGTGCCGCTGCACGTATGGCTGCCGTTGGCGCATCCCGCGGCGCCGAGCCATGTCTCGGCGCTCATGAGCGGGGTGATGACCAAGGTCGCCATCTACGCCTTCATTCGTATCGTGTTCGATTTGTTGGGCGCGCCGAGCTGGTGGTCGGCTGTGGTGGTGCTGGCGCTGGGCGGGATTACCGCGATGATGGGCGTGCTGTATGCACTGATGCAGCGTGACCTGAAGCGCTTGCTGGCCTACTCGACGGTGGAGAATGTCGGGATCATCTTCATCGGCCTGGGGCTGGCGCTGGCGTTCCAGGCGAACGGGTTTGCCGCCGGGGCCGCCGTGGCGCTGACCGCCGCGCTGTTCCATGTTTTCAACCATTCTCAGTTTAAGAGCTTGCTGTTCTTCGGCGCGGGCGCGGTGTTGACGGCGACCGGCACGCGCGATCTGGAGCGTCTCGGCGGATTGATCCATCGCATGCCGCGCACGGCGGTGCTGATGTTGCTGGGCAGCGGGGCGATCGCGGCCTTGCCGCCGCTGAATGGGTTCGTGTCGGAATGGCTGACGTTCCAGGCGATCCTGATGCGGCCCGATCTGCCGCAATGGGGGTTGAAGATCGCGGTTCCGGCCGCCGGCGCGTTGCTGGCGTTGTCGGCGGCGCTGGCCGCAGCGTGTTTCGTGCGTGCGTACGGGATCGCGTTCCTGGGCCGTCCGCGCAGCGAGGCGGCCGCGTCGGCGCACGAGGTGGATGGGTTCTCGCTGTCGGCGATGGCGGGATTGGCCGTGTCGTGCGTCCTAGGTGGCACGTTGCCGGGGGTGATGATCGATCTGCTTTCCCCGGTGGCCCGCATGCTGACCGGCGCGCGCCTGGCACCGCAGATGGCCGTGCCGTGGCTGTCGATCGTGCCGAATGCCGACACGCACAATTCCTATAACGGGTTGCTGCTGTGCCTGTTCATCATCGGTGTGGCGTCGGCATCCGCGTATGCGATCCACCGGCTGGCGTCGCGTGCGGTGCGGCGCAGTGCCGCGTGGGATTGTGGGTTTCCCGATCCGCGGCCGACATCGCAATACACCGCCGACAGTTTCGCGCAGCCGATCCGGCGCGTATTTGGCGCTGTGGTTTTTCGCACGCATGAACGTGTCACCGTGCCACCGCCGGGTGACACGGCGCCGGCGCGGATTGAGAAGTTCGTGCCGGATCCGATCTGGGATACGCTGTATGCACCAGTGGCGGACGCGCTCGATGTTGTGACGCGCGTGCTGAACCACCTGCAGTTCCTCACCATCCGCCGCTATCTGAGCCTGGTGTTCGCGGCGCTGATCCTGCTGCTGGCGACGGTGGCACTATGGCAATGATCCGCGATCTGCTGGTACAGGGCGTGCAGATGTTGCTGGTGCTGGCGCTGGCGCCGCTGCTGACCGGCATTGTGCGCAAGGTGAAGGCAAGGCTGACGCGGCGGCGCGGCGCGTCGGTGGTGCAGCCGTATCGCGATCTGCGGCGGCTGCTGGCCAAGGAAGTGGCGCTGGCGCCGAACGCATCCTGGCTGTTCCGCGTGGCGCCGTACCTGATCTTCGCGCTGACCTGGGTGGCCGCGGCCCTGGTGCCGACCTTTGCCACCGGGCTGATCTTCTCCTGGTCGGGCGACCTGATCGCGATCACGGCACTGCTGGGCACTGCGCGCTTCCTGCTGGCGCTGGCGGGGATGGATATCGGCACCAGCTTCGGCGGCATCGGTGCGTCACGCGAGGTGATGATCGCCTCGCTGGCTGAGCCGGCGATGCTGATGATCGCGATCAGTCTGGCCCTGGTCGCGGGGTCGACGCAGCTCTCGGCGATCGCCGAATTCATGCTGCGGTTCGGCAGTCTGCGCGTGACGTTAGGGATGGCGCTGGTGGCGTTTGTGATCGTTGCGGTTGCAGAAAATGGGCGTATCCCGGTGGACAATCCGGCGACGCATCTGGAGCTGACGATGGTGCATGAGGCGATGGTGCTGGAATACTCCGGCCGGCATCTGGCGATGATCGAGCTGGGCGCGTCGCTGAAGCTGCTGCTGTATGTCTCGGCGATCGCCTGTCTGTTCATTCCGTGGGGATTGGCGGTGGACGTCGACGGGATCGAGGGTTACGCGGTGGGCATGGCCGCGTACCTTGGCAAGTTGCTGGTAGGCGCGATGGCGCTGGGCGTGTTCGAGACCTCGATCGCGAAGATGCGCGTGTTCCGGGTGCCGAATTTTCTGGGCGCGGCGTTGATGTTGGGGCTGCTGGGCGTGCTGCTGCGCTTTGTGTCGCGGGGGATGTAGCGCGATGCAGGGCTTCAACTTTGACGTTGCGCATATGCTGGCCGGAGGGCTGGTGCTGGTCAGCTTCATGATGCTGTACCAGGATCGGCTGTACTCGGTGATCAATACGCTGGCGCTGCATGCGCTGGTGCTATCGCTGTCAGTGGCATGGCAGGCGTATATCCGCGACGCACCGCATCTTTACATCACCGCGGCGATCGCACTGGGATTCAAAGCGATCATCATTCCGATTGCGTTGCGCCGGATGGTGTTCCGGCTAGGGATCCATCGTGAGATCGAGACAGTGGTGAGCATCGGGCTGACGATGCTGGCGGGCTTGGCGCTGGTCGGGCTGTCGATGGAGGTGATGCTGCCGGTCACCACGCATGCCGATCCGGCGACGCGGGAGGATATTGCGCTGGCGCTTTCGGTGGTGCTGCTGGGCCTGTTGATGATGGTGACGCGACGCAATGCGGTGAGCCAGGTGGCGGGGTTCATGTCGCTGGAGAACGGCATCAATCTGGCGGCGACGGGGGCGCAGGGCATGCCGCTGGTGGTGGAGATCTCCATCGCGTTCTCGATCCTGATTGCGTTCATCGTGATCGGCATCTTCCTGTTCCGCATCCGCGAGCGGTTCGACACGGTCGATTTGCAGGCATTGGATGCCTTCCGGGGCGAACGGCGATGAACGAGCTGGCAGTGCTGCTGGTGCCGTTGATTGCTGCCGCGGTGTTGGCGGTGGTGCCGGATTACCGGCTGTCGGCACGGATCAACGTGGCGGCGAGTCTGCTGGCGTTGGTGGCGGCCGCGTCGTTGTTGTGGTGGCGGCCGGCGACCGGGCAGTATCTGCTGGTAGACGATCTGAACATCGTCTTCATCGTGCTGACGAATTTCGTTGCGTGTACGACCAGCGCATTCAGCGCGAGCTATATTGGGCACGAGCTGGAGACGGGGCGGCTGACGCCGACCTATCTGCGGTTCTATCACGCGATGTATCAGATCATGCTGTTCGGCATGAACCTGGCGCTGATTGCCAACAATATTGGCCTTATGTGGGTGGCGGTGGAGCTGGCGACGCTGAGCACGGTGATGATGGTGGGAATCTATCGCACGCATGAGGCGATCGAGGCGGCGTGGAAGTATTTCATCCTGGGCAGTGTGGGCATCGCGTTGGCGTTGTTCGGCACGATCCTGGTGTATCTGACCGCTCGGCCGGTGGTGGGCGAGGGGATGGACGCAATGGTGTGGAGCGTGCTGCTGCGCCGCGCCAGTGAGTTCGATCCGTCGTTGCTGAATGTGGCGTTCATTTTTCTGTTGCTGGGGTATGGCACGAAAGTGGGGCTGGCGCCGTTGCATGCGTGGTTGCCGGATGCGCATGCCGAGGGTCCGACGCCGATCTCGGCTGTGCTGTCGGGGTTGCTGTTGAATGTGGCGCTGTATGCGCTGCTGCGGTTTAAGATGCTGCTGGCCGCGAATGCGGGGGCGATCGCGCCGGGGCCGCTGATGATCGCGCTGGGGTTGCTGTCGGTCATCTTCGCGGGGTTCATGTTGTATCGGCGGCGCGACATCAAGCGGATGTTTGCCTACTCGTCGATCGAGCACATGGGCATCATCGTGTTCGCGTTCGGCATGGCGGGGCCGATCGGCAATTTCGCCGGGCTGCTGCAGATGACGATGCACAGTCTGA
>DATHNE010000274.1:0-2778 GCA_035486355.1 Acetobacteraceae bacterium | reverse complement strand
GCTGTCGCCGCGCTGATCGCGACCTGGAGTCAGAATCTGGCGTACGCCGACAAGCCTGCCCAGTCGCTGCTCAACTTCTGGAACGACTCCAAGGTCACACCCGCATCTCGATCGCTGACGGTCGACATTCTGCTGTTCGCCCTCGCCGCCACGATCCTGATGGTGATCGAGGCCAGGAAGCACGGCGTCAAGTTCGTTTGGCTCTACATTGCGGGCGGATTCACCATCGCGGTCAGCGTCACGTTTCCCCTGTTTCTGATCGCCCGCGAATTGCGCATAGGCAAATCCGATGCGCCACACCTTCACACGACAGACGCGATCCTGCTCGCGGTTGTCGCCGTTTTGGTCGCGGGCCTGACTATCTGGGTAGACGTGGGGTGAGGCTTTGAGCGTTCTTCGCGCATCCGGTGCCAGCTCGGGCGGCTAGCGTCCGGCCAGACCATCGCCTGCCGGGCGGGCGTCGGTTTGGGTCAGCGTCACATATTCGACGGCCCTCGGAGTTCTTGTGCGATGCATGTCTCGGGCGGAGGCTCCGCAGGTTCGAATCCTGCCGGGGGCACTATCTGACCAGCGCAAACAGATCGTCGCGCAAGATATGTGCAACTAATCGGTAATGGCCCTAACCGAAGAGGTACACAGCCATGAGAACCACCCACCGGCCACGAGAGCCACGCCGCCGCCTACGTCCCCGACGCTGAAGCCTTCGCGCAACGGCTCATCCTGGCGCAGCTGACCGACGACGACGACGGCGAAGGGTGGTGGGCGGCCTACGAAGAGTTTGACGCCTGCCCGCGCTGCGTGTGCAACGTAGTGGGCCAGCTGGTCGCCATCGCGGCGGAGGCGCTGTCGACATCCTCCGAGTGCCACGCCGATAACTGCGTCGTCTGCGCGGCGGAGGACGACCGCGAGCCGCCGCGAGCGGTGGACGACATCACCAGGCGCCTAGCGTTCCTGCTCGACTTCATCCAGAAGCCGCCGCCATGACACGCCCCGGTTCGCTGTTCCTGGTTGGATTTCGAAACATGGGCCAACAGTATGGATCCGGTACAACGGGTTTCGGGCCGGTTAGCGCCGGCACCCTGCTGTTGCTCGTACTGCTGGCGGCGGTGGCAATTTGGGTCGCTCGGCATGAGCGTCTGGCACGCCGACTCTGGGCGAGGGTGTGCGACGTTGCCGTGGTCGGCCGCGTAGTGGCGTGGGCACGTGAGCAGATCAGCGCCAGGGGATGGGCGCTGGCCCGCCGGTTGCCGGCGTACGAGGTCGCCGGTGTCGCGCTGCTTGTCGGGTCAGCCGCGGTCGCGGCGCTGTCGGCCGGCTTCGCCGCCGTGCTCGAGGACGTGCTCGAGGGTGATGGCATCGCCGGAATCGACCAACCGGCTGCCGGGTGGCTTGCAACCCACCGTGACCTGTGGTTGACCACGACGCTGCGGGTGGTCACCGCGGCAGGCGGTCCTGTCCCGCTGACTGCACTCGCCGTCCTGACCTGCGCCGCGATCGTTTGGCGGTGCAGATCGTGGCCGCCGGTGGTGCTCGCCCTGGTCGGTTTCAGCGGGGTCGCACTGGTGATCGTCACCGCCAAAGCCCTGGTAATCCGGAACCGTCCACACCTATCTTTCGCCGTGATCGCCGAGGACGGACATGGACATTCCTTTCCCTCCGGGCACGCAACCGGCATCGCCGCGATCGCGTTGCTCTCCGCTTGGATGCTGACCCGCTGGCTGATCACTTCGTGGACCGGGCAAGTGATTGTGTGGACTATGGCGATCGGCTCGACCGCCCTGATCGGGTTCTCGCGTGTCTATCTGGGGGTGCATTACGTCAACGACGTGCTGGCCGGCTGGCTGCTGGGCATGACCTGGGCCGGCGTTGTCATGCTGGTCGGATCATGGTGGGACAACACTCGCCGGGCGCGCGCGGCACAGCCAGCCGCCGAAGCTGAGACCAGGAAGCCCTGGTGAGGACATGGCGATGAGCGCGACACTATTCGCGATGGGCTGTTGGTTGGTGTGCATTCGCAGCGAGCGCTGTGGCGGCGCCGAGATGACCATGTGGCGCGACGAGGCCGAGGCGGTGGGTGTCGCGCCCGAGCAACCGGCGCCGGAGCTGCGGTCGCGCCCCGGCCACCATCGGCGCGCTCTGTGGGCCGTGTTGGTGGCGTCGACAGCGGGCGCTCAAGGCGGCTCTTGAACGCCTCACGCCAAGAGGTGATCATCATGACCGATGAGCAAGCAGAAGACCACATCTCATTAGTCATTTGGAAGGACAAAGGCCAGAAGGAGAACTGGGTCGGCATGGGCAAGAAGATAGGCGCGAGGTGGGGAAGTCGCCCACAGAAGGGGAGATGATGAGTGACGACTATGTGGGCCTGCCCGAAGATGAGGCCACCGTGCAGGCATACAACAACGGGTTCGACGTAGTGCGAATTATCAGCCGCGACGGCAACTACTTCCCTGTGACGCGGGATTACCGCGAGGACCGGATCAACTTCAACATCGAGGAAACCCTCGTCGTTCAAGCCAGCATCGGTTAACAGAAGGCATTACGGAAAGGCCCCCGGTTGCGGATACCCGGGACCTTCCTCGGCGGTGACTTGCGCGCTGGAACCGAATCGTTAATAGCAACCCCGTGCGACATGCCGGGCACCCGCGTCGGGCATGGTCGTCACGCTCACTCAATAAAGCTGTCGATGCGTGGCGCGCTGTGCTGGCCTACGGCATCGAACGCCGGGAGATCGCCCGCAACGTCGCCGCCGCGATGAAGAAGGTTCCGCGCGCACAC
>DATHNE010000273.1:0-25647 GCA_035486355.1 Acetobacteraceae bacterium | reverse complement strand
TTTTTCGTAGATGTCGTCGGTGAAGATCCAGACGTTGGGGTGCTTCATCAGCACCTCACAGATCGGCTTGAGGTCTTCCTTGCTATAGGCGGCACCCGTGGGGTTGCACGGGTTGTTCAGCATGAACCAGCGGGTCTTGTCGGTGATCGCCGCTTCCAGGTCCTCGGCGCGCAGCTTGAACCCGTTGTTCTGCCCGCACGGCACCAGGACGGGCTTGCCGTCGGCCAGGGTGACGATATCGGGGTAGCTGACCCAGCAGGGCGACGGGATGATCACCTCGTCGCCCGCGTTCAGCGTGGCGAGCATGGCGTTGAAGATGACCTGCTTGCCGCCGGTGGAGATGATGATCTCCTCGGGCTTGTAGTCCAGGCCGGAGTCGCGGCGGAATTTCGCGGCGACTGCCTTGCGTAGCGCGGGGGTACCGGCGACATCGGTGTAGTGGGTCTCGTTCGCCTCGATGGCGCGGATGGCCGCGTCTTTGACGTTGCGGGGGGTGTCGAAGTCCGGCTCGCCGGCGGACAGCGAGATAACGTTCTTGCCCTCGGCGATCATCTTTCGCGCCACGGTGGCGACGGCGATGGTCAGGGAGGGCTGGATCCGGTCGAGGCGTTCGGCTGTGAGTGACATGGTTGAGTCCCACAAAAAATCGGCGGCGGACCCTAGATGAGGGGGCCCGATGGGGCAACCGGCAAGGAGGGCAAGGCTGAAGGGCGTGGGGTAGTGGACGTGGCCTTCGCGGGGATGCTCGCAAATGCCCCTACGCTGCCACCCTCAGCCGCAGCCGAGCGCGCGCAGCAGCAGCACAACCTCAAAGCCGCGCGGGACGAATATAGACGCGGCAGCCAGGCCTGTCATCGATCCGCATCTCCGACACTCCCTCGCTCACCGGTTTCACGTCGCCGGGATTGCCGAGCGAGAGGCGCCGGATGCGCGCCATGACCCGGGCACGCGCATCGCGATCCCTCCGGCGGTTGAGCGAGGCGACAAAAGCCAGCGTCTGCCGGACTTCGATCCTACAGAACTGTCGCGCAGAAGGGACAATGAGGCCTGGCGGTGCAACCACCGCGTCGCTCGTTTCGTGCGTTTTGGCCGGATGGATCCGGCAGCGCTGCGTCAGGTGCCGCGGTGTTGGGCCGATGATCGGCTTGCCTGCCGGTGTGCGGTGTATCTGGCCTGCCGGCGGACCGACATGCACAAGGGGATGGACAGGCTAACGATGCTGGCGCATGAACGATTCATATTGGTTAAGGAATGTATGTCGATCACCGATGCCGGGCAGCGGCGTATCCACGCCGTCGCCGCCGTGTACCGGGCGGGCGAAACCAAATGTATGATGGGCGCGTTTGTCGAGAGACGGCGGGGGAACCCAGGGGGAAAGCCATGAACTGTGTTTGTGGGCGCCGGCATTTGATGCTGGGCGGACTGGCGGCCGGCCTGTTCGGCGCGACGGCCGTGACGGCGGCGGGCAAGCCCCGCCGGATCGACGTGCACCACCACGTCGTGCCGCCCATGTGGGTCGAGGCGGTCAAGAAGGCCAAACTCGACAATCCGCCGATGACCGGATGGACTCCGGAACATTCTCTGGAGGATATGGACAAGGCCGGCACAACCACCGCCATGCTGTCCCCCATGCCTCCGCATGTTGGCTTTCTGCCGGCATTGGAAGCCGCGAGCATCGCGCGCGCGTCGAACGAGTGGACCCGCAAACTCGCCAACGACCATCCGGACCGGTTCGGCGTCTTCGCCATGTTGCCGATGCCCAACATTGAGGACAGTCTGAAGGAAATCGCCTACGCGTTCGATACTCTGAAGGTGGATGGCGTCGGCCTGATGACGAACTATAACAACAAATGGCTGGGCCACGACGCGTTCGCCCCGGTGTTCGAGGAACTGAACCGGCGCAAGGCCGTGGTCTATACCCATCCGATCAGCCCGGCCTGCTGCGTCAATGTGCTGCCGGGCGTTCCCGACTTCATCGTCGAATGGGGTGCCGATACGACCCGCACCATCGTCAGCCTGATCTTCACCGGCGCATCGATGAGATACCCGGACATCAACTTCATTTTCTCGCACGGCGGCGGCGTACTGACGGCGGAGGCGGAGCGGCTGCGCATGCAGATCCTCCTGGCCCCACCGTACAAGGGGAAATTCACCCGCGAGATGGTCGATCACGAGCTGAAGCGATTCTATTACGATACCGCGCAGGTTTCTAATGAGGTGACAATCCAGGCCCTGGTGCAACTCGTCGGCCTGTCGCAGATCGTGTTCGGCACCGATTACCCGTATCGCACCGGCGCCGAGCATGTGGCCGGCCTCGCCCAGCGCTTCTCGGCGGACGACCTTGCCGTGATCGACAGTGGCAACGTGTTGCGGATCCTGCCGAAATGGGGCTGATGAGACGACTTGCGCGGTCAACTGCCGGGGCGCCCTGCGTGGCTCTTGGCTTTCTCCGCAATGGAACAATGGCGTGACCGGACGACTTTTATCCCTTCGCGTGGGGCACATCCCGCCCCGCTACCGGCTCAAAACTGAAGCGCCCAGCTGATCCATGGAGCCCCGGTTGCTGGCGCCCCGGTTGCTAGTCAAGCCAGCGAAATCGTTCCAGGTTGAAGCGGTTCTTGTCGTCAAACTCGACACCCTCCTCTTCCAGCAGACGCCGCTGCAAGGCGTCGCCGCCATTGCGGGAGGGGCTGTAGGACACCTCGCCCTTGGCGTTGACGACGCGATGCCAGGGGATCTTGGTTGCCGGATCGAGCTGCTGGAGCACGGTGCCGACAAGACGGGCGCGCCGCGGTAGGCCGGCCATTGCGGCAACCTGACCGTAGGTCGCAACCCAGCCTTTGGGGATGCGGCGGATCACGGCGCAGATCGCCGCGACGGCGGCGTCGGGGTGGGGTGGGGCTATCCCGTGCAGTTTGCGCTTCGGTGGCATCGGCAGCTTTCGCGGCGTTGCGTGGTTGTCTGCCGTTGGTTATCCACCGGTGCAACAGACTGACTGGGTCACCAAGGTTAGATCCAGGGCCATTCCCCGGACAACGGATCGCGCGCGATGCCGCTGCGGCGATGGGCGGCCTACCGCTGCCCGTTCGCCTGCAGTCGGGCCACGCCCAACAGCATCACTGTCACCACGGCCACGATCACCGTCGCCAGTGCATAGATCTCCGGCGTCACCCCCAATCGTGTCATCGAGAACACCACCATCGGCAAGGTTGACGCCCCTGGCCCCGAGGTGAAACTCGCCACCACCACGTCATCCAGCGATAGGGTGAACGCGAGCAACCAACCCGCGGCCAGCGCGGGTGCCGTCAGCGGCAGCGTCACGCGGGCGAACGCCGCCCAAGGTGCGGCGTACAGATCCATCGCCGCCTCCTCCAGCGTCGTGCCGGCGTCGGTCAGCCGCGCCCGCACCACCACAGCGACATACGCGACGGAGACAGACGCATGCGCCAATGTCACCGTCGTCGCGCCGCGTCCGGCGGGCCATCCCACCGCCTGCTCCAACGCCACGAACAGCAGCAGCAGCGACAGACCGGTGATCACCTCCGGCAGCACCAGCGGCGCGGCGACCGCCGCGGCGAAGGCGGGCCGGCTACGGAACGATCCGAACCGTGCCAGCGCATAGCCCGCGAGCGTGCCGACGATCAGCGCCAGCGTGGCCGAGGTCGCCGCAATGCGCAGCGACAGCCACGTGGCATCGATCAGTTGTTGATCCCGCGCCAGAACCCCGTACCAACGGAACGAGAATCCCGACCATGCGGTGACCAGCCGTGTCGCATTGAAGCTGAACGCCACCAGGAAGCCGATTGGCGCATACAGGAACGCATACACAACAATCAGCCACACGATCAGCGCGCGCGACCGGGTCATGACGTCGCCTGCCGCGTCAGGCGCCATAGGCCCGCGGGCAGGATAAGCAGCACCATCAGCAGTACCACCGCCAGCGCCGACGCCGTGGGCCAATCACGGTTGCTGAAGAACTCCTCCCACAGCACGCGCCCCACCAGTTGCGCCTGTGGCCCGCCCAGCAGCTCCGGAATGACGTATTCACCTACGGCCGGAATGAACACCAGCAGCACCCCGGCCCACACGCCGGGCAGCGACAGCGGCAGCGTCACGCGCAGGAACACCCGCCAGGGTGGCGCGCCCAGGTCGGCCGCCGCTTCCAGCAGAACCGGATCCATCTGGGTCAGCCGTGCGTACAGTGGCAGCACCATGAACGGCAGATACGTGTAGACCATGCCCAGATACATCGCGAAGTCGGTGTAGATCAGCCGGTGCGCACCCAGCCCCAGCGCCGCCAGCCCGGCATTCACCCAGCCATCATCCTGCAACAGCCCGATCCAGGCGTTGATCCGCATCAGGAACCCGGTCCAGAACGGCAGCATCACCGCCAGCAGCAAAGCGTTCCGCCACCGGACCGAGGCCTGAGCGATCGCCAGCGCCATCGGATAGCCCATCAGCAGGCAGACCAGCGTCGAGATCCCTGCCACTTTCAGGCTCAGCAGCAGCGCGCGCGCATAGAACGGATCGCCCAGTACCAGTGCGTAGCTGTCCCAGCTCGGCACCAGATGCGGCACCCAGCCGGTCCAACGCAGCAGCGCGGTGTAGGGCGGAATGCCATCCGCTGACACCGCCAGCGAGATCTTCACCACGATCGCCGCCGGCGCCAGCAGCAGCAGCCCGAGCCACGCCCAGGGCAGTGCCAGTACCAGCGCGCGGGACGAGGGGGTCTTGATCGGTCAGCCTCGCAGGAAGGCGTTCATGTCGGGGGTAGCGAGCGATGTGTCCATGTAGCCGAAGGTGCCATGTTGGCGCACTTCCTTCGCCGCATTCATCAGCCCGGTCATCGCCGCGCGATACAGCGACGTGGCCAGGCTGATCCGTTTCACGCCTGCATCGGCCAGCGCGGCGACGGTGAACGATTTGCCCTTGATGCCGACCATGAAGTTGAACGGCTTGCTCATCGCGGCGCATACCGCGCGCACCGACGCCAGGTCGGGCAGGCCCGGTGCCATGAGCGCATCGACGCCGGCCGTCTCGTAGGCCTTCAGCCGCTTGATCGTGTCGTCCAGGTCGAGCCGTCCGCGCAGGAGGTTCTCGCACCGACCGGTCAGCGTGAACGGGAAGGGCAGGGCGCGCGCCGCCTTCACCGCGGCTTCGATCCGCTCGGTCGCGTAAGGCAGGTCGAAGATCGGCTCATCGGGATTGCCGCTGGCGTCCTCGATCGAGCAGCCGACCAGGCCCACCGCCGCGGCCATCCGGACCGTCTCCGCCACCACGTCGGGCGAATCGCCAAAACCCTTTTCCAGATCGGCCGATACCGGCAGGTCGGTGGCGTCGCAGATGATACGCGCCTGGGTCATCGCCTCGTCGCGTGTCACCTTGCCGTCGCGCCTGCCAAGGATCCCGGCTGAGGCGCCGCTCGACGTGGCCAGGGCGGCGAAGCCCGCCGACGCCATCATCCGCGCCGAACCGCCGTCCCACACATTGGCGATGACGAAGGCGCCAGGCGCCTGGTGCAGGGCTCGGAACTGCCTTGCTTTGTCGGCTTGCGTGACGGCCATGTGATCCTCCTGCGTGAGTTGCTTTGTTGCCATGCAATATAGGTACGAACCGCTGCCCCAATTGGGCCGATATCCCGACCGCCACCTAGACCAGTTATCCCGGCAACAGGATGCACGCCTCGGGCTGCCAGCTCAGGGTCACCCTGGCGCCGATCGGCGTGGCCGCCGCCGACAACCCGTCGCGCAGTGCCTCGCTCACGCGCACCAGCGTGCCGTCGTCCAGCCGCACCGTATGGATCAGCGCCTCGCCCGCATAGGCGCGCTCCACCAACACGCCCGGCACCTGGTTGCGGTCGCTGCCGTTCAGCCGCAGCCGTTCCGGCCGCAACGCTAGCAGCTTCGTACCCGCGGGGACCGGCACCGCCGCGCGGACCGACGCGCCGAGGCTCGGTAGATCGAACGTGGCGCTGCCGGCACTGACGTTCACTGGCAGAATATTCGCCGCGCCGAGGAATTCGGCGACGAACCGATCCAGCGGACGCTCGTACACCTCGACGGGTGTGCCCACCTGCGCCAGCCGTCCTTCATGCATCACGCCGATGCGGGTGGCCAACGTCAGCGCTTCCTCCTGGTCATGTGTCACCACAATGAACGTCGTGCCGAGCTGACGCTGCAAGCGCGTGAGTTCCTGGCGCGTCTCCTCACGCAGGTTGCGGTCCAATGCGGACAGCGGCTCATCCAGCAGCAGCAGGCGCGGGTTGGGTGCCAGGCTGCGCGCCAGTGCCACGCGTTGCTGCTGGCCACCTGACAACTGATGTGGCTTGCGCGCGGCGTAGCCCCGCAGGCTGACCAGCGCCAGCATCTCCGCCACGCGCGTCGCGACGGCCGCGCGGGGCATGCCCTGCTGGCGCAGGCCGAAGCCAACATTCGCCGCGACAGTCAGATGAGGGAACAGCGCGTACGACTGGAACATCGTGTTGACCGGCCGCTTGTGTGGCGGCAGCGCCGCGAGGTCCGCGCCATCCAGTGCGATGCGCCCCGCCTCCGGCCGCACGAAGCCGGCGACCGCGCGCAGCAGCGTGGTCTTGCCCGAGCCGGATGCACCCAGCAGCACAAACATCTCGCCGGCGTCGATGTCGAGGTCGAGCGCATCCAGTGCCGTCGTGGCCCCGAACCGCACGGTCAGGCCGCGCACCGACAGCAGCGGCGGCGGCACGGACAATGCGTCTATTGCCCGGCCTTGAAGCGCGCCCACATCCGCGTGCGCGCTCGTTCGGCTGCCTGCGGCACTGCGGTCGTGGTGAAGAACGCCGACGCCCCCGACGCCAAAGGATACACTGCCGGATTGTCCAGGATCTCCTTGCGGATCATCGCTTTGCTCGCCGGCACGGCGTTCGGATAGTTGACCGCATTGGTGATGCCCGCCATCACGTCCGGCTGCAGCACGAAGTTGATGAAGCGGAGCGCGGCCGCGGGATGCGGCGCGTCCGCCGGGATCGTCAGCATGTCAAAGCCCAGCTCCGAGCCTTCTTTCGGCACGACATAGGTCACCACCACGCCACGCTTCGCCTCCTTCGCGCGCGCCGCAGCCTGCGCCACATCCCCGGAATAATCCATCACCAGACAGGTCTCGCCCGCTGCCATCGCCTCCAGCGCGCCGCTCGAGGCGAAGGTGCGGACATAGGGCCGGATTGCCATCAATGTCTTTTCCACCGCGGCGAGATCGTCGGGGTTGGTGCTGTTCGGGTCCTTGCCAAGATACTTCAGCACCGACGGAATAGCGTCGATCGCCGAGTCCATCATCGTGATGCCGCAAGGTGCGATCTTCTTCGCCCATTCCGGCTTCAGCAGGATGTCCCAACTGTCCATCGGCGCATCCGGCGCCAGCGCCTTGATCTTCGCCGGGATCATGCCCAGCCCGGTCGATCCCCACAGATAGATCGCGCCATGCTGGTTCCCGGGGTCCGACGTCGTCACCAGGCGCATCATCGTCGGATCAAGGTTCTTCCAGTTGGGGATCGTCGCCGGGTCCAACACCTTCAGCGCCCCCACCGTCACCAGGCGTGACAAGGTCGGCCCGCTGGTCGGCATCACCACGTCGTAGCCGGAATGACCGGCCAACAGCTTGGCCTCCAGCGTTTCCAGGCTGTCATAGGTGTCGTAACGGACCTTGATCCCGGTCGCCTTGGTGAAGCGCTCCAGCGCCGCGGGATCGATGTAGTCGGTCCAGTTGTAGACGTTCAGCACGGGCTCCTCGGCCCGTGCCGGCAGCGCAAGCGCCAGCAACGCCAGCAAGGCAAGCAGAAACCGCACGATCAGCCCCCCAGTTATTCAGGCTCCAATTATTCAGGCTCCCCGATGGGTCAGGCCCCAATGGATCACGCGCTGGGTGGCACGAAGGCTGCCTGGGTCCCGCCATCGACCGGAATGGTTGTGCCTGTGACATAGCGCGCGGCATCGCTCAATAGGAAACCGATAACGTCCACCACGTCGTCGGCCGTGGCGATCCGTCCGACTGGCGAGACGCCGGAGGGGCGATAGCGTCCCGCCTTCGCCGGATCGCTGACCGCGTGGATCATCGGCGTATCCACGGTTCCGGGGGCGAGTGCGTTGACCAGGATACTGTGCTCCGCCCACTCCACGCCGATCACCCGGGTGAGCTGAGATACCGCGGCCTTCGAGGCGGCATAGGCGCCGGAGGAGATCTTCGGCCGCAAGGCGGCGACCGAGGACAGCAACACCACGCGTGCCGGTGCATCCGGCCGCGCCGCCGCCCGCAGCAGCGGGAAGGCCGCCTTGGCGCAGAGGAAGGTGCCGCGTGTGTTGACGGCGAAGACGCGGTCGAATTCCTCCACTGCCATGTCCGCCAGCGGACCGACGCGCAGGATGCCGGCACAGCAGATCAGGGCGTCGAGCTTCGGCGCGCGTCCGCCAATCCGGTCGAAGGCGGTGGCGACACTGGCGGCATCGGCGACGTCGCAGACCAGGGGTGTGACGTTGGGCGCGACAGCCACGCGTGCCACGTCGAGCGCGAAGACATCCCAGCCTTGGCCGGCGAGGCGGCGCGTAGCCGCGTTGCCGATTCCGGACGCCGCGCCGGTGATGGCGACAGTCTTGTTCATGTCCCGTCTGGCTCCCTACGCCGCGCCCGCCATCGCCGCAGCCTCGGACGTATGTCCCTGCTGATGGAAATAGTTCGCCCGGAAGAACGCCAGAATCAGATCCCGATACACCGCGGGTTCATACTGCGCGGGATGGTCCGCATCCACGCAGCTCGGCAACTGCGCGATCATCGCGTCCGGATCCGGACTGTGGAAATACGCGATCGAATATCGATCCGTTCCCGACTCGTTGATCACACCATGTGGCGTTGCCAGGAAGCGGTCGTTGGAAAACCGCCGCATCATGTTGCCCAGGTTCACCAGGAACGTCCCCGGGATCACCGGCGGGGCAAACCACTCATCGCTCGGCAATCGAATCGCCAGACCCGGAACATCGGTACGCGCCAGCAGCGTCATGAAACTGTTGTCGGTGTGCGGTGCGGTGCCGAACGTGTTCTCGCTGACGTCTTCCTGTGGCGGATAATGCAGGAACCGGCAGTTCGCATGCGCCTCGCCAGCAAAATACGGCGCGAACGCGCCCGCCGGCATGCCAAGCGCGACCGCGAACGGTGGCAACATCCGTTGGCCCAGGTCGTACAGCGCGTGGAAATAGGCCATCATGTCGGCGCGCAGGCCAGGAGTGCCATCCGGCCACCTATTCCGGCCCCGCAGTGGCGTGCCCGCCAGCACCTCAGGATGATCCGCCCCACGATCGTGGCTGATGAAAAAACTCTCGTTCTGGTTCGGCTTGGTCGCCTTGTGCACGGTGGACGCCCCCTGCACCGAAGCGTTCATCGGCAGGTAGCCGATGTTGTTCTCGTTCAAGCGCAGCGCCAGCTTCCGCGCCAGCGGCAAGGCATGGAAGCGGCGCGAGGCGGCAAATCCCCGATCGATTGTCGTCTGCGACACGCCATGATTCAGCGCGTAGAAGAACCCGACCGTGGTGCAGGCCTGCGCGACCGCCTCCGCCACCCTCTCCAGCGCACCAGGTTCACCGGCGAAACACGGACCGTAATCGATCACAGGCACCAAAGCGGTCGCCGCTGCCAGGTCTTTGACCGCGTATTGCCGGAACAGATGCATCCGCCGCCTCCCTCGCAAGCCGTTACACCGGGCGACGATACAGGCTCCGCGCCAGTCCGACCAGAATGCGGCCATTCGCCCTGTTGGCATGTCGGCGATCCGCGGGCAGGCTGAATTTCCGGATTGGCAAGAAGGCCGCGGCGATGCCTCCCCACGGATCGGCATTATTGGTGTTTGTACTGCTTTGTGTCAGTGCCGGCGTCGGCATCTATGTCCGGCCGCGCCTGCCCGAGCATCACCGGGCCCGTGAGTCGATCGAGCTGATGCAGCTCGTGATCGGCATGCTGGTGACGTTCGCGGCCTTGGTGCTCGGCCTGCTGACAGCGTCCGTGAAGAACAGCTACGACGCCGCGAGCCATGCACGCCATGAATACGCCCTGCAACTGACGCAACTGGACCGGTGCCTGCGCGACTACGGGCCAACCGCCGATCCCGCACGCGCGGGCCTGCGCAGCTACACCGCCGCGGTGATCGCCAGCACCTGGCCGTCGGAACCGCTGCCGGCGGGCGTGTCGTACCCGAACACGGCGGACATGCCGCGCGTCGGCGCCTCCCCTGTGTTGGCGGAGCTGATGAATCAGGTCGGTATAGAAATAAATGGCCTGGACACCTCCAACGTCAACCAGGCCCGGATCGCCGAGCTGTGTCGTGAGGAATATCGGGATGTGATCCGTGCCCGCATGGACGTCATCGAAGGCACCTCGAAGGCATTGTCCACACCGTTCTATCGGATTCTGGTGTTCTGGCTCATGGTCATCTTCGCCAGCTTCGGTCTGATCGCGCCGCGTCACAGCGTTTCGCTGATCAGCATCGGCTTGTGTGCTGCCTCACTCAGCTCCGCGATCTTTGTGATCCTTGAACTGAACCAGCCGTATTTGGGCGTGTTCACCATATCGAGCGACACCATGCGCGCCGCGTTAACCGCGATGATGGCGCCGGGCCCGTGAATCGACGTCCCGGTCGCCGACCATGATCGCACGGTGGTTCCTTTGGAAGAATTGCGCGGACGGCTTTCCTAATGATTATGTGAATTGACCATCGGCCGAACCATTTGTTAGCTCACGGCAAGGCTCGGTCGGAGCCTCCGTGTCCGCGGACAGGGCTGCGCCCACGATCATCGAAAAGCGGCGTCATCGACGACATCATCCCTTTTCTGTCTGGTAGGCGGACACGGACGCAGGAAAAGGGCCCCTGTCATGCCTGACCACGCGGCATCCCCGTTCCGTCTCAACCTGGAACAGCAGCGCAAGCGCGCCAAGGATCTGCACCGCGCCTTGCTGTGCGGTGACCCGGCGGCGCTGCACCGTTGCCGTATCGACCATCCCGATGGCCGCATCGCTCTGAGCGAGGCGCAGTTCGTGATCGCGCGTGAACTCGGGCTGCCCAGCTGGCCGAAGCTGAAGGCGCATATCACCGCCATGCAACGCGCGCGTGATGCGATGGGGACAGCACCACCGCTCGATGACACCGCGACGTTGCACATCCGCTGCGGTTCCGATCTGCAAGCGCCACTGCGAGAAGCCGGCTTCTCAGGCGATTTCCTGGAATACTCCAATCCGCTTTGCCAAGGTCCGGTCATCGATGATCCGGACTGGCTGCAACATCGCGCGGCGTTCATTGCCGACGCTTACGGCAATCTCGTCGGACGCGATCTTCCGCAGATCACGCAGGGCCTGGAACGGGCCGAGCATGATCTGCGCACTGCCGCGCAGCGCCGCGACCGAACCGTGTTATGGTTCGAGCACGACAGTTACGACCAACTGATCCTCGCGCGCTGTCTCGCGCAGTTCGCCGCCACGCCGCCACGCCGTCTTGATCTGATTTCGATCGACCACTTCCCAGGTGCGGCACGCTTCATCGGCTTGGGGCAACTTCCGCCCGAGGCGCTGCATCTGCTGTGGACCCAGCGTCAACCCGTGACGCCGAGGCAACGCCAAGCCGGTGCGTCAGTCTGGCGCATGTTGCGTGCGCCAGATCCGACACCCCTCGCCGCGGTGACGTCCAACCTCCCTGAGCTTCCGCATCTGGCCATTGCAGTGCGCCGGCATTGTCAGGAACTGCCATGGCTCGGCGATGGCCTGAGCTTGACCGAACACCTGGTGCTGCAAATCCTCGCCGACGGCCCAAAGTCCATCGGCGAGATCTTCCGCATCCTGACGCGCCAGCGTGAACCGCTTCCCTGGCTCGGCGATATCATGCTGGTGCATATTCTGCGCTGCATGGCGCGCGCGCGTCGCGCGGTGTTCGAAAGTGCTTTCGCGGGAGATGATCGCGGCTGGCCAAGTGAACGTTTGACCATCACTGACCTCGGCCGCGCCGTATTGGCGGGTCAGGTCGATTTTCTATCGCTGCGACCGCCCGAGCGCTGGGTGGGCGGCGTGCGCATCGCACCCGGGCTGCCGTGCTGGTACTGGAACGATCAGACCGCAGTGCCGGTTCTGCGACCGCCTACAACGTGACGAACATGATCGTCACCGCCACCGCCATCACCGCGGTGCACAGCCAGCCCATTGCCCACAGCGGACGCGGCAGAACGAACGATCCCATGATCTTCGGCTGCATCGCCATGACCATGATCACCACCATCAGGGGCACCGCCACCACGCCATTCAGCACCGCCGACCAAAACAGCGCCTTGATCGGATCGAGATCGACGAAATTGATCAGGATGCCGATCACCGTGGCCACCGCGATGGTGCCGTAGAACGCCTTCGCATCCAGCGGCCGCCGATCGAGCCCGGTCGGCCAGTTCAACGCCTCCCCCAGCGCGTAGGCGGCCGAGCCCGCCAGTACCGGCACCGCCAATAGCCCGATCCCGATGATGCCGGCGGCGAAGATGACGAAGGTGAATACGCCGGCGATGGGCCGCAGCGCCTCGGCAGCTTGTGCCGAGGTCTCGATATTGGCGACACCCTGGGTGTGTAGCGTCGCGGCCGCGGTGACGATGATGAAGAAGCTGATCAGGTTCGACAGACCCATGCCCAGATAGGTATCGAACCGGATCCGCCTGATCTGCGCCTGGGCCTCCTCCGGTGCGGCGATCAGCGTGTGCGCGTTAGGGTCGACGCGTTCGTCCTCGGCTTCCTGCGATGACTGCCAGAAGAAGCAATACGGCGTGATCGTGGTGCCCAGTACGGCGACGATGGTGACGATGTAATCCGTCTGCCAGGAGAAGCTGGGGACGAAGGTGTCGAATGCGACCTGGCCCCAGGGAACTTTGACCCACAACGCCGTCGCGACATAGGCGAACAGCGACAGCGTCGTCCATTTGAGGATCCGCACGTACTCCGCGTAGCGCGAGAACACCTCAAGCAGGGCGCAGCCAACGGCGAAGATCACGACATAAAGATGGGCTGAACCACCGACCAACAGCCGCAACGCATCGCCCATCGCGCCGAGGTCTGCGCCCAGATTGAGCGTATTGGCGATCAGCAGCAGCGCCACAATCGCGCGCAATAGCCATGGTGAATAATGCTGTCGGATATTGCCGGCGATGCCCTCGCCGGTGACCCGGCCGATGCGGGCACACACCTCCTGGATCGCCGCCATGAGCGGAAAGCTGAACAGCATCACCCAGGTCATCGCGTAGCCGAACTGGGCGCCGGTCTGCGAATAGGTGGCGATGCCACTGGGATCGTCGTCCGATGCGCCGGTGATCAAGCCGGGACCCAGCCGGCCGAGCAACCCGCGCTTGGGCGCCGCATGCGGCCGCAGTTGCCGCGCCAATCGCGGTGGCTGCGGCAGCAGGCTCCTGCGTCGTCGACGGGATGGCAACGGAGGGGTCATGCGCGCTCCGAGCGGAAATGGCTGCTGCGAGTCTGGATCGATTCGTCAGTCGTTCCCATAATAATCTTGGCACACCGACCGTACCCGAGCATTGGCGCACCATCCGTTGCCACGCAACAGGGACGGAACATAGCAGGATACACGCATGCGCCGTGCGCAAGTGCGATCAATGGCGGCACTGCTGGCGACTTTGTTGTTGGCCAATGTCACGGCCTGGATCTGGGCCGGCGCCGCATACGTCGGGCATCCGGTGCTGCTGGGCACGGCCCTGCTTGCTTGGGTGTTCGGCCTGCGCCATGCGGTGGACGCCGACCACATTGCTGCCATTGATAACGTTGTGCGTCGGCAGATGCAGGACGGGCGTCAACCGCTGACGGTTGGTCTGTGGTTCTCGTTGGGGCATGCGACCGTTGTTGTACTGGCCTCGCTCGCCTTGGTCGTGGCGGCGCGCCAGGTGCAGGACCGCCTCACCTTCGCCCAGGGCCTGGGCGGTGTGGTTGGCACCGCTATCTCGGCGTTCTTCCTGTTGGCGGTTGCATTGACCAACCTGCTGATCCTGCGTGCCACCTGGGGCAGCTTCCGCCGTGCGCGCCTGGGCCTGCCAGTCACGAGCGATGTTTCGTTTGCCGGCGGCCTGTTGGCCCGCTTGCTGGGGCCCCTTCTGCGTGGCGTCGCCGTTCCCTGGCAGATGTATCCCGTCGGTTTCCTGTTCGGCCTTGGTTTCGATACCGCGACCGAGATCGGGCTGCTCGGCGTCGCCGCCTCGCAGGCGGCGCAGGGGCTGTCGCCCTGGCAGATCATGGTCTTTCCCGCGCTGTTCACGGCCGGCATGGCCCTGGTCGACACGGCCGACAGCATGCTGATGGTCGGCGCCTATGGCTGGGCCTTCGTCGATCCGTTGCGTAAGCTCTGGTACAACCTGACCATCACCGCTGCCTCGGTCCTTGTCGCCGTGCTGATCGGCGGTATCGAGGCGCTTGGCCTGATCGTCGACCAGTTCGGGCTCGAGGGGGGCATATGGCGCGTCATCTCTCGGCTGAACGACAGCCTGACCGGGTTCGGTTTCGCCGTGATCGGCACCTTCGTGTTGTGCTGGGTTGTCTCCGCCGCGGTGTATCGTCTGAAAGGCTATGGGCGCGTGCCCGCGCGTGGCTGATCCAGACGCTGATCCCGGCACTCATCCCGACCCTGGGGCTGGCGCTTCTATGCGGCGCACCGGCCGCCGCCGAGCCCGCGTGGCATCGCCCGGTGAAGGTTGTCGCTGACAGCCACATGACCGTCACGACTGCGGCAGGCAGCGGTGCGATCCCGATCTATGTCTCGCCGCAGTGGTCCCATCCTCTGCCGGAAATCCGGCGCGTCATTATCGTGATGCACGGCGTTGGCCGCGATGCGATCGGCTATCTGCGTGGTGCCGAGATTGCCCGTGCCGAGGCCGGCCCGTATGGGCGGGCGACGTTGCTGATTGTGCCGCAGTTCCTCGCCGATATCGATATCGAAACATACCACTTGCCGCCAGTGATGCTGCGTTGGTCGGCGGACGCCTGGTCCGGCGGTGAGCCCGCCCATGGTCCAGCGCCGCTTTCCACCTTCGATGTGTTCGACGCGCTGCTGCAGCGCCTTGCCGACCGCGCTCTGTTGCCTGAGCTGACCGAGGTTGTCGTCGCCGGCCACTCCGCGGGCGGGCAGGTGGTGCAACGCTATGCCATTGTCGGTCGCGGTGGCGCGGCACTCGCGGCGCGCGGCATTACGCCACGCTATGTTGTCGCAAATCCATCGTCATATCTATATTTCTCTGATGACCGTCCGATGAAAATCAATCCTGCCGCATGTCCCGAATTTGATCGCTGGAAATATGGCTTGGCGGGTGCGCCGCGGTATGTTGGTGATGCCACCGGGCTGGAACAGCGTTATGCCACGCGCAACGTCATCTATCTGCTGGGAACGGCGGACACCAACCCGTTCGAACCCGCGCTTGATAAAAGCTGCGGTGGCGAGGCCCAGGGGCCGTACCGGTTGGCGCGCGGCGAAGCCTATTTCGCCTACATGCAGACCCGCCATCCGGATCAACTGGCGCAACGCGTCGTGTTGGTGCCTGACGTTGCCCATAGCGGGGCCAGGATGTTCGGCTCTGTCTGCGGCTTGGCCGTTCTATTCGATCGGCCTGGGTGCCCGGGCTTTGCCGCGGCTTCAGCGGCTTCCAAGCCGCACAACTGAGAGCCTGACTCGAATCTATCATGCAACGATAGAGCCTTGATTTCACCTGAGAAAACCTGCCTTGTGCCTATTATGCCAATACCAGATGGCGCGACACGCGCGCGACGCCGGCAAGACCGCCAACTCACAACACGCTCTATTGCCGCTTCGACTTCATTGGCCTCGCGCCGGTGCATGGCGACGTTGCCCAGACATCGTCTATCTCTTTGAAATGACTCAGTTGAATATTCCGCAACCATTCCGGATCAGCCTCTGAGCACATTTACGTTACAATACCCATTGCGTAGTCAACCCATCGTGAAATTGCGCCAAGTAACAGCACGGTGTGTTGCTTGCCTTGTGCCTGTTAGGTTGATAGGCGGGCATGATCTTAGGTGTACATCACGCCTCGAAAGTAACGACTGAGGCTTGGCATGGGCAGGGAGCTCACCAGCCGTCATCGCTCCGTGGTATCGGGCCGCTTCCGCCCGAGGCGGTGTTTTTTGGCGCGCCACCGTCCGAAACCGCGTTCGGCGGCCCGGCGGGCATGGTGCAGGCGCCGGCCTTTGCCGCGGACGAGCGCGGGCGGATTTGCGATCTGATCAAGGCGCAAGTGGTCGGCAATGCGCGTGCGCTGTCGGCCAGCGCGGCGAACGCCGTCGCTGATCGGCCGCTCGATCAATACCATCACGCCGTCACCGATGTGCAACATGCGCGCCTGCTGTCGAAGCGCAACAGGATCCTACCGGCCGAGGCGGTCGCCGAGATCAAGCAGATGTCGGTGTTCGACTATTTCCGGCGCGCCTTTGGTCCCTGCTATTTGTCGGATGAGGAGAATATCGGCCACGAGCAGATCTGCTTCCGGCTCGTCCGGCCAAACTGCCGCGCCGATATCGGCTCTGTGCACCGAGATGCCTGGTTCTGGGACCATCTCGGCTTCCCGGTCCCGACGGGCGTCGCGCGCACCAAGATGTGGATGCCGGCGTGCATCACCCGCGGCACGGCCGGATTGCTGCTGATCCCGGGTTCACACCGATACGCGCGCGACTATCGGGTCGAGACCATCGACGGCAAGCTTGCGTTCGCATCCTCGGGTGACGCTGGCCGCGACGAACTGCGCGGATATTTCGGCGGCCCCGGCGAGCCCATCCTGTTCAACTACGGTGTATTGCACGTCGGCGCCGTGACCTACGGTGAACTCTGCCGGGTTAGCATCGAAACCACCGTGATGTATGACACGCAACACATCTGACGAGGCCGTGTGAGTGGCGGCATGCTGATGGCGTGCGGCGTGTGTGGCGGGTTGGGGTTCGAGCGGTTCTTTCAATCGCGCGAATGGTCACGCTCAGGCTGTTATCTGACCGACCAAGCGGCTTGGTCGGCGCACGCGGCGGTTGCCCTACGTCTGGATCATTGCCGGGATTGCGGACTGATCCGACAGGCGCCCGGCTCTGAAGTTCAATTGAACTACGGGGAGATCGCGCGCGACACCGCGCGGCAATTGCCCGACTACACGGATCATATCATTGCCAGCCTGGCTGAGTACGGGGTCGCGCCCGACGACCTCGTGATCGAAGTCGGTGCCAATGACGGCACATTTCTGCGCGCGCTGCTCGCGGCTGGCCATCGACGCCTGGTGGGTATCGAACCGTCCGAGCATCTGGCGGCGCGCGCCGCGACGGCTGGGTTGGCGATCGATAACGACTTTTTTGGCCAGGCCTGCGCCGATCGGTTGCTGGGCCGGCACGGCGCCGCGAAGGCGGTCATCTGCCGCCACACTTTGGAACACGTGCCGGATATCCGCGACCTGATGCACGGGCTCGCGGCTGTGCTGGCGCCGGGCGGTCTCTGCTTCGTCGAAGTCCCCGACAGCGATTGGATCGTGTCGGAGTTATTCGCGCATGAGATCTGGGACGAGCATGTCAGCTATTTTCGCGCTGGCGCGTTGACACGACTGGTGCGTGGTGCGGGACTGACCCCGGTGCGATTGCACCGGACGCGCTTCCGGGACACCTGCAATCTGCTGTGCTGGGCTGTGCGTGGTCCATGTCCCAGCGGCATGGTGGAGGACCTCGCGGAGGACCTGACCTCGCCGGCCGATCTGGTTGATTTCCAGTCACGGTGGGATGTGTTCTCGGCGCGGCTGCGTGACGCGGTTGCCGCGGCCCCTGGTCCGGTGGTGGCCATCGGTGCATCGCACATCCAGCTCAATTTTCTCAACTTCACCGGGCTGGACCGCAGCGTCGATCTGCTGATCGACGACGATCCGGTAAAGGCGGGGCATTACGCGCCATTGGCAAAACCCGTACCGATCCGTACAACGTCGGATGTACTTGCATCGCAACGCACCGGGACATTGCTGCGCACCGCTTTTCCCTATCCCGCGTGGGAAGATCGTATCTGCGCCGCACTGGCACCGTACGGCATCGCATCCATTACGCCATACGACCTCAGGTAGGAGCCCGATTCATTGACCTTGAAGGGCGTGGTGCGCCGATTGGGCTTGATGGGAGTTGCCCGATCGATCCTGTCGATGATTCTGATCGTTCCGTACATGCTCGCTCGTTGGCGGGTGTTCAAGTTGACGGCGCTTCCGCGCAGATGGCTGATTGAGATGGGAAATGCCGCGCTGGCACAAGCGCGGCACCGGGCGGCGATTGATGCCTATATCGCCGCGCTCTCGGTTCGGCCAGACGACGCATTGCTGCGGTTGCAGATCGGCGTTGCGTCGTTTCTGGGCGGACACTATCGAGAGGCTGAGAAATGGTTCATTTCAACCAGCCAGGCGAAACATTTCGAGACCGTACGCTGGGGGCTGACCAATACGCCCTATCGAGTGCTGGATAGCAGTTGGTTGCTCGCCATCGGCCATGTCGCCTTCCTGGACACCTATATCAAGGCCGCTGAGCTGGGTTGGCTGCCGAAGAAGACTGCATTGCTGGCCTGCAATCCTTCCGCCGCCCCGGCCGGTTGGCCGCTGCTTTCGATGTTCGGTCAGCATATTCGCGTGCTGACGACGCAGACATCGACCAGCCACGCCATCGATGAAATTCTGCATGGCCCCAACTTTAACAGACACGATCAAACCAGCCGCGACTACATGCGCGCGGCGGTGTCGCAGCCGTTCTGGTATGGACCGAACGGGGAGGGGCGCACACGTTGGTACGCGCCATTCGCGGCCAGCGTCGAGGCGGCATGGAAAGCAGCCGGACGCGGCCCACTGCTGTCACTCAGCGCGTCGGATCGCATCCTGTTTCGGCGCACGATGGAGGAGCTCTACGGGTTGCCCACCGATGCCTGGTTTGCCGTGCTGCATGTGCGTGAACCTGGCTATCACGCGGCCTGGCATCGCCGCCATCCCGGAACGCGCAATGCCGACATTCGTACCTATGACAAGGCGATTGATTTCGTACTCTCACACGGTGGTTGGGTCGTGCGGGGTGGCGATCCGACCATGACCAAGATCGCGCCGCGCGAGCGGGTGATTGATTACGCGACAAGCCCACTGCGTTCGCCCGAGATCGACATTCTGCTGTGCGCGGATTGCCAATACTTTATCGGCACGAACTCCGGCTACAGCGTGGTCCCTCCCACGTTTGGCACCCGCTGTGCTTTGACGAATTGGAGTCCGATTGGCATTCCGAATTGGTATCTCGATGATGTGTACATTCCAAAGCTTGTGCGCCGCCGTGGCGATAATCGACTGCTAACCTTCACCGAGCTGTTCAGTTCCTTCGCGGGGTGGAGCCAATTCCAGCGTGACTTCCGCAAGACCGATCTCCTCATCGAGGACGATGATCCCGAGGACCTGTTGGCGATTGTGCAGGAACTGCATGCCGAGGTTTTTGGCCCGGCAGATCCCGTCAGTGCCGAGGACGCGGCACGGCTTCGGCGTTTCAATGAGATCGCCGTCGCGCATGATGGCTATGTCGGCAGCCGTATGAGTTACCGGTTCCTGGCAAAATACGCGTATCTCCTGGAGTAACGGGGCGAGCGGCACCGCGCCGCTCCCAAGCTTGCCGCGAGGGAATGGACACATGGGTCTTGGCAGTGACATCCTGCGGGAGACCATCGCGCTCAGGCGCGCCGGAATGCTGCCGGACAGGGCCAAGGTGATTGAAATCGGGGCCCAGCAGCTCTCGAATGACTTTCTCCGCGCCGATGCCGAATTGGCTGAACTGACCCGGGAGTTTGGTTTGTCGGCCCTACCCCACTTGGGTACGCCGATCGGGGTGGGATACACGGCGACGGGTCTGGAACTGCAATCGGACGAGGCGCCGTCGTCTCGAATCTTCTGGGAAGCCATCGGTTGCCAATACGCTGCAATCGATTTTGATGGGCATCGCGATTCGCATGCCGTGGATCTGAATCGGGATCGGGTGCCGGCCGAGCTGCATAACAAGTTTGATCTCGCGATCAATACCGGAACGACCGAGCATGTCGCCAATCAGGACCACGCGTTCCGGGTGATCCACGACCTGGTCCGTAAGGGCGGCATCATGGCTCACGAGTTGCCCGCGGCCGGTATGCTGACGCATGGTCTGGTGACCTACACGATGAAGTTCTTTTGGCATCTGTGCCGGGAAAACGGCTACCAGGTCTTGCGTCTCGAGATGCTGCCGGGTGGCGCAGCCCCGCTCCCGGACAACATCGTTGCGACCAATCGGCAATATGGCCGCGCGCACGCGGCGCATCCGCACGAAGGCGAACCGATTCGCGACTGGTATATTGCTGCCAGCCTGCGGAAGGTTTCCGGCGCGGCGTATGTCACGCCGCTCGACCTGCCGCCCGAGATCATGCCAGCCAAACCGCTGAGGTCCGTCAACCGCGGATTGCGCCAGGTGTGGAATCGTCTGCGGAAGCAATGAGGCTACAATCGACGCCTGACCCAGACGCTTACGGGTCCAATCACGTCACCGCTTGATCACCAGCCCTTGCCCCGTCGGCAGTTCCAGCACGTGATAGCCGCGTTCCTGAAAGAACGTATCCGCGGCCACCTTCTGGCGATGAAAAACCTTCCAGCCGTAGTCATCAAATACGATGGGGGCCCCTGGAACCATCCGGTCGAATAGCCGATCCAGGCACGCGATCTCGGCCGACGCGACGTTCAGATCGATGTGCAGATAGGCGATCTGCGCGGGAAACCCGTCGCGGTCGAGCGTGTCCGGCAGATACCCCTTGTGCAGGTGAATATGCGGCGTATGTCGGAACCGCGCCTGCACGCCGTCCCAAAGACCATCGGCCGCGTAGATCGCATTGGCGTAAGCCAGAAAACCAGGCAGCTCGGGAAAATCCTCTTGCGTTGTCTGCGCGGGATCAAACCCGGCGAAGGAATCATACAGGTGGAACTGCCGGCCGGTGGTCATCAGCCCGGTTACTTCGCTGACCATCCAGGCCATATCGCCCTTGAAAACGCCGCATTCCACGAAATCGCCTGCCGGCAGTGTCAGCGCCACGCGCGCCGCCCAGATCAACGTGTGCAATCGCCACGCGATCGTCACGGACGAGGCGTACTGGTCATAGCGATGCGCACCCAGGACGCGCGCAAAGGCCGCCTGGAAGGCAGGTTCTTCCAGGAAGCCGGCAGACTTGTCGATCGTCAGCAACCGGTCACCCCAGAACAGGCTTTTGTGGTCCCGTGGCAGCAACTGCGTGACGACGAAATCAATGAAGTCCGCCATCGACCCTTCGCCCGCCAGGGCGGCGTGGAACTGCGCGACTTTGTCGGCATCGAACGGGGCACGGAGCAACTCCGGCGCCGTCGGTTCCGGGGTCGGTATCATTGGTTCGTGGACCTGGGTTTGTGGCGCCTCGTGTTCCGGTGTGACGCGTCGTGCCAGTCGATGCAGCAAGTCACCAATGACGCGTCGGTTCATCGTGTGGGTCCAAGCTTCATGAGTGATCATTCGCGCGGATGCGGGACTGGTTCGCCATATCGAATCCGGTCTGGTCTGGCATGGTCGCGGCTTGACGCGACAATCCGGGGCGAACCCGTCACGCCACGCCGCGCACTGCCCGTTGGCCTTGCGGCCGCCCGGGCCGCCGCGACTGCCACAGCCGTGATGAACCGGATCGTCGTAGAATGTGCAGCTTGGCGCGGCGATGCAGGTCGCCGGCCCCTCGCCGGAATAACCCATCCCTGGTATCGGAAAGGGCGAACCCGCCGCGTGCGCCACAAGTGGCGCCAGGCAGCCACGCCACCAGCGACAGGCGCAGTGTTCTCAACGACGCAGCAGCACGGCCGGCTGTTCGCTGCCGATACCCGACGGGTGCGGAACCTCTTCCGACATCGTATCGGGCCAGGTCCATCGCGCGGCGTCGAACAGCGCGCGCATGGCGGGCAGGGCGCAGTCGAATGGCGGCCCGCCGTCCTTGCCGATCTGCATGAACAGCACGAACAGGGCGCCACCCGGCCGCAGCCATTGGTGCAGCCGCGCCACATACTGCGGCAGCAGTGCGGGCGGCAGCGCACACAGGCAGGTTTGATCGTAGACCGCGTCGAACGGTGCCGGTGCCTGCCAGGTGAACAGATCGGCCAACTCGACATGCGCCGTCATGTGCAGGCGCTCCAGCCGCGCGCGTTGTGTCGCCACGGCGCTCGGCGCCGCATCCACCACGGTAACGCTGAAACCAGCTTCCGCCAGCGCCGCCGGTTCCGTACTACGGCCCGCGCCCGGAACGAGAATGCGGCACGGTGTCAACAAACCGGCCTCCCGCCAGTCGACAAACGCCGGATGCAGCGCCGGACGCTCCCAGCGCGTCGTGCCCTCGCGAAACCGGGACTCCCAATCGATCACCTGGGTCCGTGGCAGGTCGGTCATGTCACGCTTTCCGGCAGTCGCATCCAATCGGGAACATGCGGCGTCAGATGTGCCGATCCGCACGTCAACGGTCCGTTCATCGATTCCAACCGCAGCAGCGCGAGCCCCAGCGCATCGCGGCCGGACCGCATCGTACCGACCTCAACGTCATGGCGCAGTATCGGCGTGCCGGGGGCGGGTAGGGGCCCCTCAACAGTCACCGGTACCAGCCGCCGCTTGACCAGCCCGCGGTATTTCGTCCGCGCCGTCAGTTCCTGGCCCATGTAGCAGCCCTTGCTCCAGGACACGCCGCCCAGCTCGTCGAACCCGGCCTCCAGCAGCACCGACTTCTCCGCTTCCAGGTCCCGCGATCCGTCCGGCAGCCCCAGCGTCAGGCGATGGCGATCCCAATCCGCATCGGTCGCATTGGTTGCGAGCGGTGTCACGGACAGCAGCCGCCAGCCGGCCTTCGCCAGCCGCGGGTCCGGCGCCGCGACAGCAGCCGTCGGCGGCGATCCACCCCACGCCACATGCACCGACAGGTCCTGCCGCACCGCGATCGTCACCTGGGAGCGCAACCGGAACCGCGTCAGTCGAGGCACCAGCATTGCCGCCTGCGCCTGCTCGCAGTCCAGCAGCAGCCGGTCGCCGTCCGTGAGGATGAAGAAATCCGCCAGCCACTTGCCCTGTGGGGTCAGCAGCGCGGTCCACACCGCGCGACCAGCCTGGGCCTCGGCGACGTCATTCGAGACCAGCCCTTGCAGGAAGCTCACGCGGTCTGGCCCGGTAACTTCGATCACGCCCCGTGCGGGCAATGCGGCTGTTTGTGTCATGGTTGCAAAGGTGGGTGATGGCGCGCCGCCCGGCAAGCCATGCTAGAGACCGGCCTTCAATGCTGGACAGCCCCCAGAACACGCCGGTCCGAGTGGCCCAGGTGATGGCCGGCGCGCCCGCGGGCGGGGCGGAACTGTTCTATGAGCGGCTCACCGTCGCGCTGGCCCAGGCCGGCGATGCGGTCCTGCCGGTCATCCGTCGCAATCCCGACCGTGCTGCGCGTTTGCATGCTGCCGGTCTCGCACCGATGGAGCTGGCGTTCGGTGGACCGTTGGACCTGGTCACGCGCCCCCGTCTGCGCGCCGCGCTGCGCGGTTTCGCGCCCCGCGTGACCGTTGCCTGGATGAATCGCGCGGCCCATTTCGCGCCGCGTGGGGACTGGGTATTGGCCGGCCGCCTGGGCGGCTATTACGACTTGGCGTACTATCGACGCTGCGATCACCTGATCGGCAACACCACCGCCATCGCCGATTGGATTCGCGGCCAAGGCTGGCCGGCGACAAAGGTGCATTATCTGCCCAATTTCGCACCCGACCTGGGGGACGCCTCGCCCGTGTCCCGCGCCACGTTGGGCGTTCCGCAAGACGCCCCCCTGATCCTGGCACTGGGGCGGCTGCACCGGAACAAGGCCTTCGATGTCGTGGTGCGCGCGTTGCGTGACCTGCCGGGCGTTCACGCTGTGATCGCCGGCGAAGGGCCGGAGCGCGAAGCCTTGCAGAATTTCGCCGCCAGGGAAGGTGTCGCGGAACGCCTGCACCTGTTGGGCTGGCGCACCGATACCGCCGCATTGCTCGCGGCCGCTGACATGCTGGTCTGTCCCTCGCGCATCGAGCCGCTCGGCAATGTCGTCCTGGAAGCCTGGTCCGCGCAGCGTCCCGTGGTGGCCGCCGCCGCCGCCGGTCCGCGCGAGCTGATTGCGCCGAACCAGGACGGGCTGCTTGTGCCACTGGAAGACGCAAGCGCGCTCGCCGACGCGATCCAGTCGCTGCTTGACGACCGTGCGCGCGCGGCGATGCTGGCGCGAACCGGCCGCGCCCGCTACGAAGCCGACTTCGCCGAGGCGCCCGTGCTCGCACGCTGGCGGCAGTTCCTCGCCACCGTGGAGAAACCCTGAATGTGCGGCATTGCCGGCCTGATCCTCGCATCGAACGCGCCGCCACCGTCGCCGTCGCTGTTGTCGCAGATGATCGACACGATGCAGCATCGCGGCCCTGACGGGGTCGGCCACCATCTGCTCGGCCGTGTCGCGCTCGTGCACAACCGGCTGGCGATCATCGACCTGGTGACCGGTGACCAACCGCTGTTCGCTGGTCCGGCGGCGCTGGTGTGCAACGGCGAGATCTACAACTACCGCGAACTGCGCGTGGCGATGCCGGGCATCAACTTCGCCACCAACAGTGACTGCGAGCCGCCGCTACACCTGTGGCTGCGTGATGGGCCTACCTACACCGAAGCGCTGCGCGGCATGTACTCGATCGCCATCCATGAGCGCGTCGCGCGCTCGGTGACGCTGTCGCGCGATCCGTTCGGCATCAAGCCGCTCTACCTGGCGCAGATCGACGGCGGACTGGCTTTCGCGTCCGAACCGCAGGCGCTGTTGCAGTCCGGCCTGGTGAAGCGCCAGGTTCGTCCTGCCGCCCGCGAGGAACTGCTGCAACTTCAGTTCACCACTGGAGCCGAAACGATCTTCGAAGGCATCCAGCGCCTGCTGCCGGGTGAGACGATCACCTGTTCCGACGGCCGCGTGCTCGACCGCCGCCGTGTCTCCCATCTGCCGGAGGGTGGCCCGGAGACAATCGACGAAGACACCGCGCTGACCCGCCTCGACCGCGCGCTGGAGGAAAGCGTCGACCTGCACCAACGCAGCGACGTGCCGTACGGCATGTTCCTCTCTGGCGGTATCGACAGCGCAACGGTGCTCGCGCTGATGGCGCGGCTGAACAGCCAGCCGGTGTTGGCGTTCACTGCCGGGTTCGATGCGCCGGGCGCGGCTGACGAGCGTGAGCACGCCGCTACGGTGGCGAAGGCGCTGGGTGCGAAGCACGAGACGATCGAGATCAACGAGAAGATGGTGTGGCAGCACCTGCCGGAGATCGTTGGCTGCATGGATGATCCGGCGGCTGACTACGCGATCATTCCGACCTGGTTCCTGGCGCGGCGGGCCCGGCAGGATGTGAAGGTGGTGCTGAGCGGTGAGGGGGGTGACGAGATATTCGCGGGCTATCCTCGCTATCAGAGCGCGATGAAGCCTTGGTGGCGTGGCGGGCGTGCCATGTGGGCGCGCGGCAGCTTCGATCGGGTGGACGTGTTGCGGGCGCGGCCGTCGGCGTGGCGGGATGGGAT
>DATHNE010000272.1:0-33259 GCA_035486355.1 Acetobacteraceae bacterium | reverse complement strand
ATTGGCTGTGGGGGGATTGGCTGTGGGGGGGTTGGCTGTGGGGGGGTTGGCTGGGGGCGGCGGTGGAGGTGGCGGATATTTGTCACAGGCCTGCTTCGCCGGTTGGTCGGACGAATGGCACGATGTTTTGGTTCCACTCGTCGGCTGCCCGCCAAAGGCGCAGGGGATGTCGTCCTGGAAGAAATGCGGGATGCCGGTCGTGAAGGTTTGGCGCAGACCATCGAAGAAGTCCGCCCGTGCCGGGGTCGCCGTCAGCAAAGCCACCGCGAGCGCGGTAACCGGACAAGCGAAGTGCAAAAGCCAACGAATCCTGGATATCAATGTTGCTTCTCCCGAGTTATCCGGCACGACCTGGTTCAAACCGCGGCATTGCCCGATGTCAGGTGGCTCATTCGTGGTCGCCCAATTGTGGGCACCTCAATGCACATGGAACGTTCGACGAACCTGAAAAGACCCGCGCAGCATAACGTGATGCCAGCAGGCGGCGGAAATCGGCGGAGGGGTCAATCCGGTGGCCGAGACATTCCATGTCCCGGGCGACGGTGGCGAGCGCGCGGATAGGTATCCGTCACCCGCTGAACCGGATCGCGAGAAGACGCGCACGGCCCCGCAATCCACGCCCTGCCGAACACGCGGCGTGAGGATCCCTTCCCCGATCAAATCGACCCGTGCCCAACAAGTCAGCAATCCGGTTTTCGATCGACGGAGCACACCGCCGGAAACCCCTGCACCGAGCCGAAGTAGACGCCGCCAGCAGGCCATCTATCGTGCCCGTGGAGCGTCGCGCACGTTCCACCCACCACCGAACAACGGGGCCACCCACCCAATGAACCTCACCTTCGCCAACAAGACCGTCGCCGTCAGCGGCGCGGGCCACGGCTTCGGCGCCGCCATCGCCCAGACTTTCGCCCGCCTCGGTGCCCGCGTGTTTGGCTGCGCCCCCACCGCCGCCACAACCGATGGCGTCACCATGGCGCAGGTCGACCTTACCAACCGCGCGGCCGGCGCCGCCTGGATCGCCAGCGTCGAGCAATCCGCCGGCACTGCCATCGACGTCCTGGTGAACAACGCCGGTGGCGTCGCCGGCCAAGTCTTCCACCCGATCGAGGACATCGCCGACGCCGACTGGGACCAGATCGTCGCGATCAATCTCGGCGCCGCCTTCACCCTGACACGCGCGGCTGCGCCGGGCATGAAGCAGGCGAAGACAGGCCGGATCATCAACATCTCCTCCGGCGCCGGGATGCAGGCCTCGCTGACGGGCATTCAGGCCTATTGCAGCGCGAAGCATGCGGTCATCGGCTTCACCCGCCAGATGGCGCACGAACTCGGCCCGTTCGGCATCACGGTAAACAGCGTCGCCCCTGGCCTGGTGCCCAGCAACCCAGCCAGCGCCGCACAGTGGGACAGTTACGGCCCGGAGAAACAGACCACGATGCTGCAAGCCATCGCGTTGCACCGCCTTGGCACGCCACAGGATATCGCCAACACGGTGCTGTTCTTCGCCAGCCCGCTGGCGGATTTCGTCAACGGCCAGATTTTGCAGGTGGATGGCGGCAGGTAAGGGAGATAGGGCCGATCGCGCGCTTGCGCGCGGCAGGACGCGGCGCACGCGCGGCCATTACGTGATCGGCACGTCTTACCATGCGTATACGTTGGCTACCCGCGGGTTGATCCGTGCGCGTCAGACGCAATGTAACGACGGAAATACGCCCACGCAGGAGCTGCCCAGTCGATGTCCTCCGGCTTGTTCGGCGGCGAACCGCTGCCGCCGCCCGCGCGTCGCGCCCTGATCGCCGGTTGCATCGGCTTCGCCGTCGACTTCTTCGATATCTACCTGCCGATCCTCGCGCTCGCGCCGGTCACTCGCTATTTTCAGCCCGCCGGCCTCAGCTCCGCCGCTTCCACCACCATCTATTTCTTCATCTTCGCCGCCACCTTGCTCGGCCGCCCCTGCGGCGCGATGATCTTCGGCCATTGGGCCGACCGCGTCGGGCGGCGGCGCACGACGATCATCAGCATCATCGGCTTCGGCACCTTCACCCTGCTGGTCGCCTGCCTGCCGGGGTACCAGCAGATCGGCATGGCCTCGCTCGTCCTGCTGATCCTGGTCCGCTTCATCGGCGGCGTGTTCATGGGCGGCGAATACACATCCAACAATACGCTCGCGGTGGAAATGGCGCCCAAGGCGCGCCGCGGCCTGGTGGGCGGCGTGCTGCAAGGCGCCTATCCGATCGGATTCTTTTTCGTTTCGATGGTGACCTCGATCCTGCTCGGCGTCACCACGCCGGCGCAATACCTCGCCTGGGGATGGCGCATCGCCTTCGTGGTCGGCGCCGTCGTCGCTGTGCTGTTCCTCTTATACTACCTCACGGTGCCGGAATCGCCGGTGTGGATGGAAAGCGAGAAACACGACGCGCCGTTCCGACAAGTCGTCTCCGGTGCGCATCGCCGCGACCTGGCGCAGATCTTTCTCATGATGGTGGGGTTCTGGTTCGGTTCGCAGTCGCTGATCGGCGTGATGCCCGGTGTGCTGATCCATCAGCTGCATATCTCCAGCCGCCTGATGACGAACGGCTTGCTGATCACCAGTTTCATCCAGTTCTTCGCGTTTGTTGGCTTCGGGCTGCTGGGGCAGGCGATCGGTCGGCGCCCGGCCATCGTGCTGAGCGGCATCGCCGTCGCGATCGTCGGCACGGTGCTCTATGTCGCCGCGGTCTCGCATGCCCTGGACGGCGGTGGCCCGATCGCGACAACCGCCCTCGCCTGCCTGTGCTACCTGCTGGTGGTATCGCCCTGGGGCATCGTGACCACCTATATCTGCGAGCGCTTCCCCACGCCGGTGCGCGCGTCGGGCTATGGCATCGGTTACAGCCTGGCGGTGGTCATCCCGGCGTTCAGCGGCGCGTATATGCTTGGGCTGCAGTGGATCGTGCCCTATGTCTACACGCCGGCGATTCTGATCGCGCTCGCCGGCGTGCTGATGATCGCGGGCGCGCTGGCCGGTCCGGAAACGCGGGACGTGGAACTGTGGACGACCCGTCAACAGCCGCGGCTGGATGCCGCCGGGGCGGTGCGATCCTAATTGTTAATCCACGGCGCCGCGTACGGCGGCGCTGATGTGGTCCACCTGTGCCTCGGTCAGATCGGGATGGATCGGCAGCGCAAGGATGCGGTGCGCCAGGCTCTCGCTCACTGGCAGCACGCTGCCGTCGTGGTGCCCGCTATAGGCCGGCTGCAAGTGCAGCGGCCGCGGATAATACACCGCCGTCGGCACACCCTGCTCCTTCAGCCGCACCTGCACCGCGTCGCGCGAAACCCCTTCCGGTAGCAGAATGGCATAGATCGCCCAAGCGCTGTGGCAATTCGGCACCCGCGTCGGAATCCCCACGATGTTACCCAACCGCTGGTCATATTGGCGCGCGATCCGCTCGCGGATCACCAGCTCCTCGCGGAACACCGTCATCTTCGCCAACAGCACCGCAGCTTGCAGCGAATCCAACCGTCCATTCATCCCCGTGCGCAGCACCTCGTAGCGCGTGGTGCCTTCGCCATGGGTGCGCAGGCTGCGATACAGCGCCGCGCGATCGGCGCTCTCGGTGAAGATCGCCCCACCGTCGCCGTACGCGCCCAATGCCTTGGACGGGAAGAAACTGGCGATCGTGGCATCCGCCATGGTACCCAGCGGGCGACCGTTCAGCGTGGCGCCATAGCTCTGTGCGCAGTCGTCCAGCGTGAATAGCCCCTCGCGTGCGGCAATGTCATTCAGCCGCGGCCAATCCGCCGCCTGACCGAACAGGTCCACGCCGATTAGCGCACGCGGTTTCAGCTTGCCCGCCTTGCGCACAGCAGCGATGCGGTCGGTCAGATGCGCCGGATCGATCTGGAACGTGCGCGGATCGACATCGACGAACACCGGCGTCGCCCGCAGCACCAGCGGCACCTCGGCCGTCGCGGTGTAGGTGAAGGCCGGCAGGAACACCGCGTCGCCAGGACCAATGCCCTCGGCCATGAACGCGATCTGGATCGCATCAGTGCCGGAAGAAACTGCCACGCAGTGCTTCGCCCCGCAGAAGCCGCGCAGCTCCTCCTCCAGTTCCGCGACCTCGGGACCGAGGATGAACTGGCAATGCGCCAACACGGCGTCGATGCGCCGGCGCAACTCCGGCGCGATGCGCGCCTGCTGGGCTTTCAGGTCAAGGAAGGGGATCGATTGGACTGGTGGCATGCGAGGGAAGGCTCCGGCATCAACAGGACGAGGAAGGACCGGGTCAGGCCCGGCCGTGACGTTCAACGGTTTCAGCGACCGGCCCGGCACTGCCGTCAGCATTGTGGTCGAATTCAGGCACCAGCCGGCCGAGCAAATGCAGGGCCAGCCTAGGCTGGCCGCCGCGACACACGGCGGCGATCTCATCGATCGCGCGGCCGACAATCGCAGGGTCCGCCGTCCGGGGGGCGGCCATCAGCAATCCCGGATAGCCGGTCGGCTCCGGCGGTTCCTGCCCGTGGAACAGCTCCTCATGCAGCTTCTCGCCCGGCCGCAGTCCGGTGAACCGGATCTCCACGTCCTCGTCCGGCTTCAGCCCGGCCAGCCGGATCATCTGCCGCGCCAGGTCGACGATCTTCACCGGCGGACCCATGTCCAGGACGAAAATCCCGCCCTGCCGGCCCGACGGCAGCTCCGCTTCCCCGGCGCCGATCACGCTGGCCTGCAACACCAGCCCCACCGCCTCGCGCACCGTCATGAAATAGCGCTGCATGTCTGGATGCGTGACTGTCAGCGGCCCACCACGCTCCAACTGGCGCTGGAACAGCGGCACCACCGACCCGGTCGATCCCAAGACGTTGCCGAACCGGACCGTAATGCACCGCATGCCGTGGTCGGCTGTGCGCGCGGAAATATCCAGCGCCTGGCAATACATTTCCGCCAGCCGTTTGGACGCCCCCATCACGCTGGTCGGGTTCACCGCCTTGTCGGTGGAGATCAGCACCATCGCCTGTGCGCCCACCGCGCGCGCCGCGTCCGCCACATGCCGCGTGCCCGCGACATTGGTCAGCAGCCCCTCCAACGGGTTCGATTCCACGATCGGCACATGCTTCAGCGCCGCGGCGTGGAACACCAGTTCCGGCCGCACCGTCTCGAACACCGCGCGGATGCGGGCCTCGTCGCGAATATCGGCGATCAACGCCTGCCGCGGCACCTGCGGGTGGGTCTCCGCGAGCTCGGTCTCGATCTGCCACAACGCGTATTCGCCGTTGTCCAGCAACACCAACTTCTCCGGCCCCAGCGCGGCAACCTGGCGCGCCAGCTCCGACCCGATCGTGCCGCCCGCGCCCGTCACAATTGCCCGCCGCCCCTGGATCAGCCGCGCCATCCCCTCGCGGTCCAGCGGCACCTGGGCGCGGTTCAGCAGGTCATCAATAACCACCGGCCGCAGTTCGAGCCGGCGCGAGGGACCCGCCGGCCCCAGCGCCGTCGGCCGCGGTGCACGGCGCAGCGACATCCCGAACCGGTCCGCCAGCTCGACCAGGCGTGACAACTCGCTGCTGCCCAAGTCGGGGGAGGCGATCACCAGTGTCGCCGGCAGCCGTTCCTCGGCCGCGAAACGGCTCAGCAGCGCTTCCATGTCCTCGATGCCGCCCAGGATCGGATGGCCTTGAATGCGCCGGCCCCGCTGCCCGCCGCCGGGCGCGACAAGACCGGCGATATGGAAGATTTGCCGGCGATCCTGCGCCAGGGCACGCAGCAGCAGGTCGAGATCCTCCACCGCGCCGACGAGCAAGGAGCCGGTGGTGTCGCGCGCCGCGGGATCGGGCCGGCCGCGACGGAACTGATGTTGGCGGTAGAGCACCCGCGGGGTACCCAGCAGCGCCAGCAGGCACAGCCCATGCACCACGGGAAACGCCGGGCTGGGCAGCGGCAGATGGGTCACCGCAAGCACGGCCGCGAACAGTGCGGCCCCCAAGGCCGACGCCCCTGCCACCGCCAGCAGGTCGGACGGCCCGGCAAATCGCCAGTATTGCAGCGACAGACGCAGAGGCGCCCCGGCGATCAGAAGAACCGCGGCGCCTGCCGGGATCATCCACACCGGCACGTAGGGATCCGCGCCGGGCGCGGCGATCCAATGCGCCAATGGCACGGCCACCGCCGCCAGCGCACCATCGGCCAGCACGTTGATGGCGATTCGCAGCAGAGAGCGGGTGGCCATGCCAGCCCCTATAGACCAGGGGGACAGCAGCGGCCAGCAACCGCCGCAGCGGCCTCGTGCCGGAACAATGAAGCAACACGCCTGTGGGTAGCCACGACGCCACGCGACGAATGGACCCAGGCAACATCATAAGCGCGCGTGGGAATGGCAGGCCAGATTTCAATTGTGCGCTGTTCGAAGCCTGCCTAGCATCCGCCCGCAACAGCGGGCGGGTACACCTCAAACGGGGCCTGGATCCGCGGCGAGAGCTTCTGGGAAGACAGGGATTGGCAATGAACGAAAAACAACTGCGTGGCGTGATCGAGGACGTGCGGGTGGGCCGCCTGTCGCGCCGCGCCTTTACGCTGCGAATGATCGCGTTGGGCCTCACCGCGCCGCTGGCAACACAGATGCTGGCCTCCTCCGGCGTCGCGATGGCGGCGGAGACCTTTGCGTACAAGCCTACCAAGCGCGGCGGCGGCGGCGCGCTGAAGGTCCTGTGGTGGCAGGGACCGACCCTGCTGAACCCGCATTTCGCGGTCGGCACCAAGGACCAGGACGCCTCGCGCATCTTCTATGAGCCGCTCGCGGTCTGGAGCCAGAGCGGCGACCTGGTGCCGGTGCTGGCGGCGGAAATCCCCAGCGTCACGAATGGCGGCCTGGCCAAGGACGGCATGTCGGTCACCTGGAGACTGCGGCAGGGCGTGAAATGGCACGATGGTACGCCGTTCACCGCGGATGACTGTGTGTTCAACTGGCAATACGCCGCCGATCCGGCCACCGCGGCGACGACCATTGGGTCCTACCAGAACATCAAGGTGACCAAGGTCGACGACCACACCATCCGCCTCGACTTCGCGAAGCCGACACCGTTCTGGGCCGACGCCTTCGTGGGCGTCAACGGCATGATCATCCCCAAGCATCTGTTCGCCGACTACGCGGGCGCCAAGTCGCGCGACGCGCCGACCAACCTCGCCCCGGTTGGCACGGGTGCGTATACGTTTGTCGACTTCAAACCGGGCGACCTGGTGCAGGGCAAGTTGAACCCGAGCTACCACATGCCAAATCGTCCCTTCTTCGATACGATCGAGATGAAGGGCGGCGGCGATGCGGTGTCGGCAGCGCGCGCCGTACTGCAGACCGGCGAATACGATTTCGCCTGGAACATGCAGGTCGAGGACGAGATCCTCAAGCGCCTCGAGGCGGGCGGCAAGGGGCAAGTCCATATCCTGCCCGGTGGCAGCATCGAGCATATCCAGCTCAATAACACCGATCCGTGGCATGAGACGGACGGCGAACGGTCCAGCATCAAATCGAAGCACCCGTTCCTGACCGACCCCACAGTACGCAATGCGCTGAACCTGCTGGTCGACAAGGCGTCGGTGCACAAGTTCATCTACGGCCGCACCGGGATGGATACCGCCAACTTCGTCAACGGCCCGGACAAGTTCGTCTCACACAACACGCACTACGAGTTCAATGTCGCCCAGGCGATCAAGTTGCTGGACGCCGGTGGCTGGAGGCCGGGATCCGACGGTGTGCGTGAGAAGAACGGTGTGAAGTTGCACGCGGTTTACCAGACTTCGATCAACGCACCGCGCCAGAAGAACCAGGAGATCGTCAAGCAGGCGTGCCAGAAGGCCGGCATTTCGATCGAGATCAAGTCGGTGACCGCCTCGGTCTTCTTCTCCTCCGACGTCGCCAACCCGGATACCTATCCGCACTTCTCCACCGACCTGCAGATGTACACCACGACGATGACGCAGCCGGACCCCGGCGTGTTCATGCGTCAGTTCCTGTCCGCGGAGGTTGCGAGCAAGGCGAACAAGTACCAGGGCCGCAACATCGTCCGCTGGCAGAACGCCGACTACGACAAGCTGCATGACCAGAGCGACACCGAGCTCGATCCGGTGAAGCGGGCGGCAATGTTCATCGCCATGAATGATATGGTAATCAAGGCCGTGGTGGTCATTCCGGTGGTGACCCGTCCCAGTGTGGCCGCGGTCGGCAGCAAGATCCGCGCGCCGCTGAGCGGCTGGGACAGCAATATGTACGCGATCCAGGATTGGTACCGCGAAGCCTGATGCACGTTCCCGGCCTCGACACACCTGCGCCGTCATGGTCCGACCATGACGGCGCAGACGTACATAGCGTAAGTGGACCAGAGTGAGCCGTTATCTGATCCGGCGATTGTTGATCGCGATTCCCAGCCTGCTGGGGATCAGCGTCGTGCTGTTTACCGTGCTGGCAATGGCGCCCGGCGATCCGTTCGGGGAGCTGGCGACGAACCCGGCCATTCCGCCGTCAGTGCAGGCCACGCTGCGCCTCAAGTTCGGCCTCGATGACCCGATCCCGGTGCGCTACATGCACTGGCTGATGGCCATGCTGCACGGCGACTGGGGATTCTCCTTCGTCAGCCGTGTGAATGTCGACACGTTGATCCTGCAGCGTCTACCCGTGACCCTGGCGGTGATCGGTGCGTCGCAGCTGCTGGCGCTCGTCATTTCGTTGCCGGTCGGCGTGATCGCGGCGGCCAAGCCGTATTCCATCTTCGATCAGGTCGCCAGCACCTTCGCGCTGATCGGCTTCTCGCTACCGACTTTCTTCACCGGCATCGTGTTCATCCTGATTTTCAGCATCCAGTTCAATTGGCTGCCCTTCGTGTTCCGCTCAGACCTGCAAGCCACCGGACTGGCCTGGTGGGGAGAGGAGATCAAGCAGTCAATTATGCCGGTCGCCGTGCTGGGGCTGTTCCAAGGCGCCACCTGGACGCGCTTCGTGCGCTCGGCGGTGCTGGACGTAATCCGGCTAGACTACGTCACCACGGCGCGTGCCAAGGGGTTGCCGGAAGGTGGTGTGCTACTGAAACACATCGTGCGCAACGCCTTGATCCCGGTGGTGACACTGATCGCGCTGCAGATGCCGATCGTCTTCGGCGGCGCCATCATCACCGAGCAGATCTTCCGCGTGCCAGGCATCGGCTCGCTGCTGATCAGCGCCATCCTCGCCAACGACACACCGGTGATCATGGCGGTGACGTTCGTCTTTGCGTGCCTGGTCATTCTGTTCAACCTGATCGCGGACCTGCTTTATGGCTGGCTCGACCCCCGCATCTCCTACCGCTGACGCCGTCGGCGTTCCGGCGCGCAAGCCGCGAGCACGGCATGTGACGCCGTGGGGCGAGGCATGGCGCCGATTCCGCCGTCACCGCCTGGCGGTGGTGAGTGCCGTCATCCTGCTGCTGATGGTATTGGCGATCGTGCTCGGTCCGCTGCTGTGGCCCGTGCAGATCAACGACATCGACTTCTCGGCGCAGTTGCAGGGACCGAGTTGGGCCCATCCGTTCGGCACCGACGACCTGGGGCAGGACCTGCTGGCGCGCATGCTGTACGGCGGGCGCATCTCGCTGTCGGTCGGTCTGGCGGCGATGTCGGTCTCGGTCTGTGTCGGCACGCTGGTGGGCGCGATCGCCGGCGTTTCGCGCGGCAGCATCGACACCGCGCTGGTGTGGCTGATGGACCTGTTCCTGTCGCTGCCGCAGGTCCCAGTACTCCTGGTGATCATCTATCTGTATCGCGACTCCCTGACCAAGCTGCTGGGACCAGAGGTGGGCACGTTCATCCTGATCGTTGTCGGCATCGGCAGCTTCCGCTGGATGACGGTGGCCCGCTTGGTGCGGGCGCAGTTCTTCGCGCTGCGCGAGAAGGAATTTGTCGAAGCTGCGCGCGCCTTGGGCGCATCAACCTTCCGCCTGGTGGTGCGCCACGTGCTGCCGAACGCGCTGGGCCCGGTCATCGTCGCCGGCACCATCGACGTCGCCGCGGCAATCATCGCGGAATCCACTCTGTCTTTCCTCGGCCTGGGCTTCCCACCCGACATCCCCACCTGGGGCCGTATCCTGTTCGATGCCAAGGACAATCTGGACGTCGCACCGCATTGGGCGCTGTTCGCCGGTGGCGCGATTTTCCTGGCTGTGCTGACCATCAACTTCATCGGCGATGGTCTGCGCGACGCGCTCGACCCGCGCCGTATCATGTAGCGACACCCATGGCCCCTCTCGGTCATTCCTGCGAAAGCAGGAATCCACTTTGCGTCCCCTCCGCCGGTCCGGGTGGCATGGATGCCTGCTGTCGCAGGCATGGCGGGTGCTCACGCCATGTCTGACGCGCTGCTCGAAATTCGCGATCTGAAAACCCAATTCAAGACCGACGACGGCATGGTCCGCGCGGTCGACGGCGTTGACCTGCGCATCGACCGCGGCGAGACCCTTGGCGTGGTCGGTGAATCCGGCTGCGGCAAGACCGTCACCGCAATGACCATTCTGAAGCTGATCCAGATGCCGCCGGGGCGCATCGCCGCGGGCAGCATCCTCTGGCAGGGCCGCGACCTGGTGCCGCTGCCGCTGCCCGAGATGCAGAAGATCCGCAGCAAGGAAATCGCCATCATCTTCCAGGAGCCGATGACCTCGCTGAACCCGGTCTACACAGTGGGCGCGCAAATCGCCGAGGTGCTGCGGCTGCATGAAGGCCTCAACCGCCGGGATGCGCTGGATCGCGCGACGGAGATGCTGCGGCTGGTCAACATCCCGACTCCAGAACGACGCGTGCACGACTATCCGCATCAGTTCTCCGGCGGCATGCGCCAGCGCGTAATGATCGCCATGGCGCTGTCGTGCAATCCCAAGCTGCTGATCGCCGACGAGCCGACCACCGCGCTGGACGTCACCATCCAGGCGCAGATCCTCGATCTGCTCGCCGAGATGAAGGACCGGCTGGGCATGGCGATCATGCTGATCACCCACGCGATGGGCGTGGTGGCCGAGGTCGCCCAGCGCGTCGTGGTCATGTATGCCGGGCGTGTGGTCGAGGAGGCGACAGTCGAGCACCTGTTCGCCGAGCCGCTGCACCCCTACACGCAGGGCCTGATCCGCTCGATTCCGCGCATCGACAGCGGAGCGCAAAAGAAAGTGCGGTTGGAGGCAATCGGCGGCACAGTGCCGAGCCTGATCGATCCGCCGCCCGGGTGCCGGTTTGCCTCACGTTGCAAGCGGGTGATGCCGGCCTGCACCGAGGCGGTGCCGGAGCTGCGCGAGATTACGCCTGGCCACAAAGTGGCTTGCATCCTGTATTGATCCGGGAATGATCGCATCATGAGCACGCCACTGCTGCATGTCCATGAGCTGGTGAAGAACTTCCCGGTGAAGGGCGGCGTGCTGAGCCGCGTGATAGACCAGGTGCACGCGGTCGATCATGTCAGCTTCGAAATCGCAGCTGGCGAGACGCTGGGCCTGGTCGGCGAAAGTGGCTGCGGCAAGTCCACCACCGGCCGCTGCATCCTGCGGCTGATTGAACCGACATCGGGCGAAATCTGGTTCGACGGCCAGAACATTACCGGCCTGGACCACGTGGCCCTGACCGCGGCGCGGCGCGACATCCAGATCATCTTCCAGGACCCCTACGCGTCACTGAACCCGCGCATGACCGTGGGCGCGATCGTCGGCGAGGCGTTGATCATCCATCGCCTCGCCAAGGGCCGTCGCGCCTTTGAGGATCGCGTGGCGGAGCTGCTGGAAACCGTTGGGCTGAATCCCGATCACATGCGGCGCTATCCGCACGAGTTCTCAGGCGGGCAGCGTCAGCGCATCGGTATCGCCCGCGCGCTGGCGGTGTCACCGAAACTGATCGTGTGCGACGAGCCGGTGTCGGCGCTGGACGTGTCGATCCAGGCCCAGGTGATCAACCTGCTGGAAGACCTGCAAGAACAATTCGGTCTGACCTATCTGTTCATCGCCCACGATCTGTCGGTGGTGGAGCACATCAGCAACCGCGTGGCGGTGATGTATCTGGGACGGATCGTCGAAATCGCGCCGGCCAACGATCTCTACGCCAAGCCGCTGCACCCCTACACCGAGGCGCTGCTGTCAGCCGTTCCGGTGCCGGATCCGACGGTGAAGCGCGAACGCATCCGGTTGCAGGGAGACGTGCCGAACCCGATCCGGCCGCCAAGCGGCTGTCATTTCCACACCCGCTGCCCGATCCGGGAACTGCCGCTGTGCAGCACGGAAAAGCCCCCGCTGCGCAAGACCGCCGACGGCCATTACGTCGCCTGCCATCTGCGCGGATAACGCTACCCCCGCGGTGGGGGTAGCCCCTGCTGTTGAACCGGCCCGGTCGGGGCGGCGTCGGATGGCGGCGGTGGCGGCGGAGGTGACGACATCAAGGCGTTGGGCGGCGGCAACGGGGCCTGTGACGAACTGCCGTAGCGGGTCAGCACCTCGCGCAGCGGGTCGGCGCCCGGATTGGCGCCCTGCATGCCAACGACAATCTCGTGCGTCCCATAGGACTGGCCGTAATAGGCCTGGTCCCACTCGGTCCGGGCGCCCATCACGCTGCCGGCCAGCGAGATCCCGCCATACAGGCCCCGGGTCGAGGAGAAGGCGACGATGTCGGCGCCCAGGCTTGCGGTGGTCGAGCCCTGCACGCCGCCACCGATGGTGGCCACCGCGATCGAGGCGTCAGCCCCCAACTTGACCTGGCTGTCCAGGACCGACCGCAGCCCGCGGTCGGTCATGATCATCATGATGAACTCGGCGTCCTGGATGCCGATCTGCAACCCGAAGCTGGCGCTGCCCATGCCGTAGAACGCGGGGTATGACCAGGTGTTGTTGGCGCCGCGCGCCACCAGCACGCAGCCGCCCCCCTCACCGCCGAAAAAGAACCCGGCACGGAACACCTGTGGGCAGATCAGGACCCCTTTGGCGCTCTGCAGGGCCCTTTGCGGGTCCTGGGAGATGGTCTGTGTCATCATCTCCTGCAGCGCGAGGGTGGAGCGGTCGACCAGCGCCTGTTGCTCGGATTGCGCGCGCGCGGCGGTCAGCGTGAGAACGCTGAAAATTGCAGCCATCAGAATCCGGATCATGGTGTTGTCCTCGCCGGTGGGTGCGCCGCCCCGATTCGCAGAAGTAAGCTAGCACTTGGAGCCGATTCGCGGCGTGAATGTGGCGCGCCGCCGCTTGTATGATGCCGCCATGCCGATTGCCCGTCGTCTCGTGAGCCCTGGGTCGCGCTGGTACGCGCGGTCCGTCGGCGCTGCGTTTCTTGCGCTTTCACTCATGTTCGGTCTGGTCCACCCCGCCGCGGCCTATGCTACGGCGGAAGACGCCCGCGCTACCGAATGCCCCTCGCCACGAGCGCATCCTCAGCCTTCCCGGAGACAGCGCGTAGCCGGTGACGCTGCAGGTCACGCTGGACAGGCCGGATGGGCCCGGGCCATTCCCGCTGGCGGTGATGAATCACGGCGCCGACGAGATATCGGCGCATAATCGCGGCCAGCGCTCCCATTTGACCCTCCCGGCCATCTATTTCCTCTCCCGCGGCTATGCCGACGTGCTGCCGATGATGCGTGGCTTTGCGGGGTCTGGCGGCGAGCTGATCGAGCGCGGCTGCGACCTGGGCGCGCGGGGTGTCGCCAACGCGCGGGACATGCGTGCGGTGATCGCCGCGATGGTGCAGCAGCCCGTCATCGACCGCAGCCGCATTGTTATTGCCGGGCAGAGTTTCGGTGGTCGGAACACGCTGGCGGCAGGCACGCCGGACATCACGGGCGTGAAGGGCCTGGTCAATTTTTCCGGCGGTGTGCGCGACTCGTCCTGCAAGGCGGACGACGCGCGCCTGATCATCGCCACCGGGTATTTCAGTGCTGACACCCGGGTGCCGTCGCTCTGGTACTACGGCGCGAACGATCAGCTTTTCCCAGTGTCAACCTGGTGGGCGATGTACGCGCGCGACACCAGCGCGGGTGGCCACGCCGAGCTGGTCGATATCGGCCGCTTCATCACCGACACGCATCAGATGCTGAGCTATCAGGAAAGCCTGCCGATGTGGACGGCGAAGGTCGATGCGTTCCTGACGCAGGTCGGCCTGCCCGGCACGCTGATCAACGCAGGCTATTCAACGCAGGCTATTTGCCCACACCATGGCCGGCACCGAGCCACTTTGCCGCGGTGGAGGACGTTACCGCCGTGCCGTATCCTTCCGACAAGGGGCGTGCGCTGGATCGCGCGTTTCTCACCAAGCCGCTGCCCCGCATGTTCGTGATCGCGCCCGATGGCACCACAGCGGTCTTCGATCGTGGCTTCGATCCGCTGCGGCGGGCGGTGGACGCAGGCGGCGCCCGCACCGCGGGCTGTCAGGTTCTATGCGCTGGACAACGACGTGGTCCGGCACGGTGCCCCAAGCGCGGTGGCGGCGCGTTTGGAGCGGCAGGTCACCGCGATCGTGCCCCAGGGCCGGACCGGGACGCGCGAATAGCGTAAATCCGGACTGCCGCCTGCGTGAGCTGGTGAAGCGGTGGATCACACAGCCGCCAACGCATGGCCACGCCAGTGTGGTCACGCGCGCGGGCCGCGCAAAATTCCCGGCAACATCCCGTTCGTCAAGTGCAACGGCGTCAGTGTGCCGGTGGTGGCGGTCGACGACACACCCGCCAGCGGCTTCACCGGCGCCGACGCCCTCCGCTTTGAGGAGATCGATGGTGCTCATCGAGATGTGGCCTTCGCATTCGCGCTGACCGTGAAATAGGCCCCTCAGGCAAGCCGGGTCAGTGCCGCCGCGACCAGAGCCTCAAGCCGCGCGAGCATCGACGTGCAGGTTGCGAGCGGCGCACCGAAGGCGTCGGACACATCGTCATGTGTGCCGTTTGCGGCCTCCGACAGCATCCGGACCTTGGCCGCGCCACTTGGAAACGCGTTGAGCACGCGCTGCTTGTGCGTGGCCGTCATCGTCAGGACCTGATCGGCCGCATCGATATCCGCTGCCGTAACCTGTCGCGCGTGATGCGCTGAAACATCAATTCCGCGTGCCGCGAGCAGCGTCGCCACATGCGGTTCGGTACGGTGATTCGCGGCATCGACGGCGATGCCGCGCGAGGCGACCGACACCGCAACGCCGCGGTCGGCGATCATGCGGTGCGCGAGCGCCTCCGCCGCCACGCTGCGGCCAGTGTTGCCGGTGCAGACGAACAGGATGTGGCGGACCGCCATGGCCGCTCAGTATCCTGGCAGCTCGTTGACGCAGACCACGCGCCAGCCATCCACATGCCGCTCCAACCGGGTCAGCGACAGGTTCTGGACCGACAGGTGCAGCGCGTTGTCGGCGGCGATGCCCAGGCAATGCGCCACCGCGGCGCGGATTGCCCCGCCATGGCTGACGGCGACCAGGTCCTGCGCGGGATGCCGTCCCGCCAGCGCCTCGATCGCTGGACCGACACGGCCGATCATCTCCTCGAAGGTTTCGCCGCCGGGTGGGCGCTCAGTGCCGGCCAGCGGCCAGAACGGATGCGCCGGCAAGGCGAGGCGGCGGGGCAGGTCCGCATGCACCAACCCCTGCCATTCGCCCAGCGACTGCTCGATTAGACCCGGCTCCACGACGAGCGGTTGCGCCGGATAGCCGGCGGCGAAGATGGCCTCGGCCGTGCGGCGGGTGCGGCTCAGCGGCGTGACGAACCAGGTCGCGGGGCGCGGCAGCCGCTCGGCCAGCGCGCGGTACATGGGCGTCTGCTCGATCAGCGTGGCGGGACACAGCTCGACGTCCATCGTGCCGTACAGGATGGCGCGGGCGTTCTCCTCCACCAGAGCGTGGCGGATGAGCCAGATGCGGGTGGGGGTGGGGGTCATCACTCTCCGATGCTCAACAGAGCGCCGCGCACACGGGCGGCGCGGAACTGACGGGCGAAAACCAGGGCGGCGGCCAGCGTCCAGACGACGTTCAATGCGATGGCCCAGGCGAGGTGGTCCCACCGGATGACGCCTTGATTTAGCATGGCGCGCATGCCTTCGAACACATGCGCGGACGGCAGCGCGAATGCGATCGGGCGCACCGCGGCGGGCAGCACGGAGACGGGATAGAACACGGCGGAGAACGGTGTCAGTCCGAACAGCACCGACCAGGCCAGCGCCTCGGCCCCGGCGCCGTGGCGCAGGATCAGCGACACCACGGCCAGCGCCACCCACCACCCCATCACCATCAGATTGATGAAAAACAGCACCAGGATCGGCCCGAGCGAGAACAGGTTGAACGCATACAGCGCCCAAGCCAGCAGGATCGCCGGCAGTACTCCGGCGGCCATGCGGATCACCGACATGCCGATCAGCGCCGCCACCAGCTCCCACGGCCGCAGCGGGCTAACGAAGACGTGGCCCAGGTTGCGCGACCACAGCTCTTCCAAGAACGAGATCGCCACGCCCATCTGGCTGCGCAGCGCCACCTCCCACAAGAGCACCCCGCCCAACAGAAGCCCCGCCGCGAAGGTGACCGTGTTGCCGGCACGCGCGGCGATAAAGCGTGCGGTGAAGCCCCAGATGCACATTTGCAGGGTGGGCCAGTAGGCCAGTTCCAGCAGCCGCGGCCAGGACCGGCGGTATAGCGCGAGGTGGCGATACATCAGCCCCCAAATGCGGCGCAGCGAGGTTCTCATGCCGCCTCCGCCGCCTGGCGGCGTCCACGGGCGATGTCGAGGAACACCTCCACCAGGTCCTCACGCCCGTAGCGCACCAGCAGGTCCGGGGGGCTACCCTGATCAACGATCCGGCCGCGCTTCAGCATCAGCACCTGGTCGCACAGGCGCTCGACTTCATCCATGTTGTGTGATGCGAGCAGGATCGCGCAGCCGCTTTCGGCCCGATAGCGCTCCAGGAGGCCGCGCACCCAGTCACCTGTGTCCGGATCCAGGCTCGCGGTGGGTTCATCCAGCAGCAGCACCTCCGGGCGGTTGATGAGCGCCTTGGCCAGCGCGACGCGGGTCTTCTGTCCGGCGGAGAGCTGGCCGGCGGGGCGGTGCAGGAATTCGCCCAGGTCGAGTTCGCGCGACAGTTCCGCGATGCGCTGCTCGGTGTGCCGGACGTCATACAGATGGGCATACATCCGCAGGTTCTCCGCGACCGAGATCCGCTGCGGCAGCGCGACATAGGGCGACGAGAAGTTCATGCGCGCCAGTGCGGCGAAGCGGTCGCGGGCCATGTCATGGCCGAGCACGCGGATTGTGCCGGAGGTCGGGATCAGCAGACCCAGCAGCAGGCCGATGGTGGTGGTCTTGCCGGCCCCGTTGCCCCCGAGCAGGCCGACGGTCGCGCCGGCGGGTACGGTGAAACTGATATCGTCGACGGCCAGGGTGGCGTCGTAGCGCTTGGTCAGGTGCTCGACGGTGATGGCGTCCATGAGGCGGAGATAGGGGATCGACGCCGGTGGCGCCACCGCAACCGACGTACACCTCCCCCACGCGCGCGAGGTCGCGGTGCGGAGCGACGCGGGTGAGGGTGTTGCTGCGCGCACGCGCCCTCACCCGGCTTCGTTGCGCTCGCCGACCTCTCCCGCAAGCGGGCGAGGTGCGCGCAGGTCAGGCGGTGCGGATCGTGTCGATCGTTCGCGCCAGGCTGGTCCGCCAATCCGGCAGCCGCACGCCGAATACCGAGGCCAGCTTGGCGCAATCCAGCCGCGAGTCCGCCGGACGCGTCGCCTTGGTCGGGTAGTCAGCCGTGGTGATCGCCTCCACGGTCGGGACGCGCGCGCCGTGCCGCGCCGCCTCCTGGAATGTTGCCACCGCCAGCCCGTGCCAGGTCGTCTCCCCAGTCCCGGCCGCGTGGAAGATGCCCCCATGCGCCTCGCGCCATCCCTCGCGCACCCATGCCGCGATTGCCACGATCGCGTCGGCCAGATCCGCTGCCGTCGTCGGACAGCCCTTCTGATCCGCCACCACGCGTAACCGATCGCGCTCCGCACCAACGCGCAGCATGGTGCGCACGAAATTACGTCCCGTCGGGGCATAGACCCACGACGTGCGCAGCACGATCACGCGGGCGCCGGACGCCAGCACCTCCTGCTCGCCCGCCAGCTTGGAGGCGCCGTAGATTCCGGTCGGGCCGGTGGGATCCGTCTCGACATAAGGCGCCCCCTTGGCGCCATCGAACACGTAGTCCGTGGAAATGTGGATCAGCGGAATGTCCGCAGCGCGACACAGCTGCGCCAGCGCACCCGGCCCATCGCGGTTGGCCCGATAGGCGGCCTCCACGTCGTCCTCGGCTGTGTCCACCGCCGTGTAGGCAGCCGCGTTCACCACCAGCCACGGCGCGGCGGCACGAAACGTCGCAACCAGACTTTCCGGTTTGTCGAAATCAAACGCCGGCCGGCCGACCACGCGCACCGCCGCACCACCTGCCGCGGCCAGCGCGGAGGCAACTTGCCCGGTACCGCCGGTTACCAGAATCGGCGCCGCCATCGTTCAGACCGTGAACCAGACCGGGCAGTCGGCGAATCGCGGCAGCACCTTATCCTTGTCCGACAACAAAGCCGCCCCCGGCGCCACCGGCCAGGGCAGTGCCAGATTCGGATCGTTCCAGATCACGCCGCGTTCGGCCGCGCGGTCATAGGGGCCGCTCACCTTGTAGATCACCTCGGTGACCTCGGTCAGCGTGCAGTAGCCATGCAGGAACCCCGCTGGCACCCAGATCTGCTGCCAGTTCTCCGCGCTCAGTTCCGCCGCGACAAACTTGCCAAAGGTCGGGGATCCGTGCCGCACATCCACGACGACGTCCCAGACGGCACCGCGCACCACGCGCAGCAGTTTGCCCTGCGCGCTCGGTGGCACCTGCAGATGCAGCCCCCGCACCACGCCGCGCTGCGTCGACAGCGCATGGTTGTCCTGGATGAACGGACCGGGAATGCCAGCCCCGGCGTACCGCTCCTGCTGCCAGGTCTCGGAAAAGAAGCCACGCGCGTCGCCGAACTTCCGCGGCGTCAGCAGCTTCACCGCCGGAATCGCCAATGCCTCAACCTTCACGCGTGCTCGCCTTCGGCCAGTTCCATCAGCACGCGGCCCAGCTCGGTCTTGCCCATGGCCAGCGCGTGCGCGCGCAAGGTCGGCGCATCGATGAAGCCCTTGCGATAGGCGACCTCCTCGGGACAGCCCACCAACATCCCGGTGCGCGACTGGATGGTCTGCACGAACGTCGCCGCCTGCAGCAAACTATCCGGTGTGCCGGCATCAAGCCACGCGCAGCCGCGCGACAGGCGTTCGACATGCAGCACGCTGGCCTCCAGGTAGATGCGATTGAGGTCGGTGATCTCCAGCTCCCCCCGCGCCGACGGCCGGATCGCGCGCGCGATCTCCGTCACCTGACGGTCGTAGAAATAGATCCCAGTCACCGCCCAGTTCGATTGCGGCACCGACGGTTTCTCGACGATCTCCACCGGCCGGCCCATATGATCAAATGATACGACGCCATATCGTTCTGGATCGCGTACCTGATACGCGAACACCGTCGCGCCTTCGGTCCGCGCCGCCGCGGCACGCAGCAACGAGGATAGATGCTCGGCGTGAATCAGATTGTCGCCCAGGACCAAAGAGCAGGCATTGCCGGCGATCCAGTCGCCGGCGATCAGGAACGCCTGCGCGATGCCTTCCGGCTTGGATTGCACGGCATAGGTGAACTGCACCCCCAATCGATCGCCGCTGCCCAGCAGGCGCCGGAACTGCGGCAGGTCTTCGGGTGTGGAAATCACCATGATATCGCGGATACCCGCCAGCATCAGCGTCGACAGCGGATAGTAGATCATCGGCTTGTCGTAGACCGGCAGCAATTGCTTGGACGCCGCCAGCGTCATCGGATGCAGCCGTGTACCGAATCCACCGGCCAGGACGATGCCCTTCATGCTGCTGTCCCCAACCGTTCGCCGGCGTAGCGGCGGGCGCGCACATCCTGCCACCAGGACGCGTTGGCCAGGTACCAGTCAACCGTGCGTGCCAGTCCGGTATCGAAATCATGCGACGCGGCCCACTCCAGCGCCGCCTCGCTGCGGGTCGGATCGATCTCGTAGCGGAAATCATGCCCTGGCCGATCGGTTACGTAACGGATCAGCCGTTCGCGTGGGCCCGCGGGATCGGGCCGCACCTGGTCCAGCCGCGCACAGATCGCGCGGACCACATCCAGATTGCTGCGGCTCTGGCGGGCACCGATGGCATAGGTGGTGCCGGGCGTGCCGCGCTCCACCACACGTGTCAGCGCCGCGGCATGGTCTTCCACGAACAGCCAGTCACGCCGGTTCGACCCATCGCCATAAACCGGCAGCGATTTGCCTTCCAACGCATTGATGGTCACCAGAGGGATCAGTTTTTCCGGGAACTGCCAGGGGCCGTAATTGTTGACCGTGTTGGAGACGATCGTCGGCAGGCCGTAGGTATGATGCCAGGCGCGCACCAGATGGTCGGACGCCGCCTTGCTGGCCGCGTACGGGCTGCGCGGATCGTACGCGCTGGCCTCGGTGAACGGCGCGGCGTCCCCAGCGAGGGAACCGAACACTTCGTCCGTCGAGATGTGATGGAAGCGAAATGCCGCACGGCGTCCGGTTGGCAAACCCGCCCAGTAGTCCCGGGCCGCGTCCAGCAGGGTGAACGTCCCCACCACATTGGTTTGCACGAAGGCCGCCGGCCCATCGATCGACCGGTCGACATGGCTTTCCGCCGCCAGGTGCATCACCGCGTCCGGCGCGTGGGTGGCGAACACCTGACGCATCGCTGCGGTGTCGGTCACGCAGGCGCGCACCAGCACGTGCCGATTGTGCTGCTGCGCTTCCTCCAACGCCGCCTCCGACGCGGCATATGTCATCTTGTCGACATTCACGATGACATGGTCGGTATGGCGCAGCATGTATCGGACCACGGCAGATCCGATGAACCCACATCCGCCTGTCAGAAGCACTTTCATGCGCACCCTACCCCGCGGGTGCGTGCCCTTTGGCACGGCCGATTTTGCATCGCAACAAGCCCTTCGCCCTGCCGTCTCACGCCCGGGTTACCACGCCACGCATACGGCGATGTGACGTGGAACACCACCCAAACGTCAACAGCAAGTCGACGCGCGCGTATCAGCGCGAGCGACAACCGTTCAGGAACAATGCCACTGCCTGGTGGGCCCATGCATCGAGACCGGCCGCATCGAGCATCGGGCCAAGTCCGAGCGCGCGGCGCTGCGGACCGGTCAGCACAAGGTGCAGAAACTGTTCCGCGGCCGCGTTGTGATCAATGCAGACCAGGCGCCCTGCCGCCGTCTCGCCGGCAAGCAGGCTGGCGACCCGCCCCACCCCGGCCGAGGCACCCGATTGCCGGACCATCTCGGCCAGCTCCGGAAATCGCCCGCTCTCGGCAATGACCAGACGGTGCAGCGCCAGGGCATCCGGCTCCAGCGCCACGGCCAGCGCGCGGCGCGCGGTCCACAACAGGACAGGCGCTAATCCCCGGGTGGTATCGGGCGGCGGCTCCGGGGAGACCAGCCACCGTAGCATCAGCCGCTCCAGCACCGCACGGAATAGCGCGGGCTTGCCATGCCATCTGGCATACAGCGTCCGCTTGGCGACACCCGCGCGGGCCGCGACGGCCTCCACGCTGGTGGCGGCATAGCCGTCCGAGAGGAAGGCTCTTGTCGCGATTTCCAGGATGCGCTGCGCCAGCGCCGCCGCGTCCGCCGTGGTCGGCCGGCCGCTTGGCCGGCGCGCCACACCTGCGGTCATACCTCAGCGCCGATCAGCGGTACCAGCAACACGCATGGTACGGGTGGTAATAGCCGCCCGCCGGGTACACCACGCATCCCGACAGTGCCACCAGCAGTCCGATCGCCAGCGCCAGCCGGCCCGTCTGCTTTCCGATCGTCTGCCGCATCGTGCCCTCCATGGGTTGGTCGCGAGCGGCAATATGGCAGGGAAATGCAACGGAACCGGGGCATTATCATGACCAATTGTAACACGCTCACAACACCCCGTGAGGCGGCGATCACACATGCTGTGTCCGGTACTCAGAGTGCAAAAAAAGCCCGGAGCGACGGCCATCGCCGCTCCGGCATGGGGAGGTCGACACGCAAGCCCGGGCCAGCTTCCCGGCGGCCCGCCTAGCGGCACTCAGGCCCGCACCCGATGCCTCGGGTGAGGGGCCTGGCGATCACGGCACTTCGACGGCCTCGAACACCTCGATGTCGGCGACCAGCGCCTTGCCTTTGGTTTCCGGGCCGACCGACAAGGCCAGGATGAAGCTGACCAGCCCCCCCATCGTGCCGATCAACATCGGGTATGCGAAGCCTACGCCGGTATTGATGGCGAAGTAGGTGAGGATCGGGGCCACAAACCCGCCCCAGATCGCGCCCTGGTGGTAGCAGAAGCCGCTGGCGGTGGAGCGGACCTCGGTTGGGAAGCGTTCGGCCAGGTAGCTGGGATTCTGGCCGTAAATCGCCCCGGCGAAGAACCCCTGAGTGACGAAGCCAAGGATGATCCAGAACGGATCGGTGCTCAGCAGATAGACCGGCGTGACGAACAACCCGAAGAAGGCCGGAACCATCATCGACCAGCGACGGCCGAAGATATCTGCCACCCAACCCCAGAACCCGCTGGCCAGAAACGCCACCAAATTTGCGACAATCAGCGGCGCACCGACCATCAACGGCGGCAGATGCAGGTCGCGTTGCAGATGCGTCGCGAACAACGACCAAATCGAGTAGTAAACGACAAAGCCGCTCGCCATCCACCAGCACGCCGTCAGCGTGTTGAGCAGCACCCTCGGCTTGAAGATGGCAAACAGCGGCGCGCGCACCTCTCTCTTCGATTCCCGCTGCTTACGGCGGTTCTCCAGCCAGATCTCGGGCTCCTTGACGTATTTGCGCACCCAGATGACGGCAAGCGCCGGCAGGATGCCGATCCACAGCAGGCCGCGCCAGCCGATCTGGTCAAACAGCAACGCGTAGGCGGTGGCGGACAGCACGAAGCCGATGCTCCACGACCCTTGCAGCACACCACTCATCAGCCCGCGCGAGCGCGCCGGCCAGGATTCCATTGCCAGCGCCGCGCCGGCCGGCCATTCCGCCCCCATGCCGATGCCCAGCAGGGCGCGGAACAGGAACAGGAAGGCGAACGTCGGCGAAAAACCCGCGATGAAGTTGCAGATCGAGTACCACAGAATCGAGATCATCAGCGGCTTCTTCCGCCCGATACGATCTGACAACCAACCCGAGGCGGTGGCACCCAGCAGGCGCACCCAGAGGGTAATAGTGAAGACCGCGGTCACCTCGGTCAGCGAAACGTTAAACTCCTTCGCGATCGGCACCATGATCAACAGGAAGATGGTGAAGTCGAACGCATCCAGCGTCCAACCCAGCCAGGCGGCCCACCAGGCCAGCCATTGATCCTTGGTGGGTTCCTTCCACCAGGGTACGGGTGCGCTCCCCACGGATGTGGACATGATTTTGCAGCCTCCCAGGGCCTGTTTTCAGTGACGAGGTGTCAGTGACGGCACGAACGGCTCGGCACGAGACGTACAAACGACGAAACGTACAACGGCACGGAACGTACACAGGCGGCGCCGGAACATAGTTGGACCAGACGCGTCGAAACGGTCGACGTATGCGACCAGCGCAACGCTACGCCGACGCAGGCGCGCAGGTCAAAGTGAAAATCGGCGCGAAACCGCCGGTCAGCGGGCTCAGTGCATCAACAATAGCGGCAGCCTCGCATGGTGCAGTGCGTACTCGGTGACACCACCCAGAGCCCACTCCAGGATGCGCCCCCGGCGATAGGCTCCCATCGCCAGCGCATCGGCGCCGCTCGCGACCGCCGCCGACAACAGGGCGGCGCCGTCGGTATCGTCCCCTGGTGTGACCGCCCGTTGATCGAAGCGTCCTGGCAGCCCTGCCAACGGCCCATCGGCCGCCGCGGCCGCGCCGACGGTCAGCGCCGTCACGGCCTTGGCCGCGAGCAGCCAGGGGCGCAGCGCGGTCAGCGCCTGGCGCGTGGCCGGTGTGTCGTGCCAACCGACGGCGAGATGCGCGCCAAAGCCGCCATGCCAGTCCCCCGGCACGGCCAGCACCGGGCGCCCGGTCGCGAAGACGGCGGCTTCCAGCGCGGCCCGCTCGGGGAGCGGGGCATGCGGGCGGGGTAGCGTCACAACGACCAAGGAAGCGCCCTTGCCGCGCCGGGCGATCTCGTCGGCCGGCTCACCAATCACTTCGGTCCACTGCCCCTGATGACCCGCAGTTTGCCAGGCCCGGAAGGCGTCGTACGTCGCCGCACCTTCGACGGCCGAGGCAGCCTCCACGGCGCTGATGCGCTCGGGCGTCAGCACCTCTTCGCTCGGCATGATGGTCCGCACGGGATCCAGCCGCACATGCAGCACCTCGATCGGCGGCGCGCCGAGAGCCGGCGCTGCCGCCGCCGCGGTCTCCAGCGCCGCTGCAGCGCCATCTGCAGCGGTCAGCAGGACGAGAACCGACCCGCGGCTCATGCGCGACCCCATGTCACTCCAGCCCACACCGCCAGCAGACACACCACCACCGAGCCGACGATATAGGCCCCAGCGCGGAACATCTCCCCCGCCTGCATCAATTCCAGCGTCTGCAGGCTGAATGACGAAAAGGTGGTGAAGCCGCCGCAGATGCCAACCATAACGAACAGGCGGATGTCCGCTGAAACGTCCATCGGACCGTTGCTGCCGGTCCAGGCACCAAACCAGCCAATCACGAACGAGCCCAGCACGTTGATCAGCCAAGTACCCCAAGGGAACTGCGGGCCGGTCAGGTTGGCCACAAAGGCCGCCAGCCAGTAGCGGGACACGCTGCCCAAGGCACCGCCGACCGCAACCCACAGATAACTCGCCGCCGTCATCGTCAGCTGTCTCCCATGCCTATCCCGCGGCGCCAACGATAGCCTTCGCCCGCGTGCCGGCCAGCCCCGGCGCGTCTAGCAGATCCGTGTTGCGATCGGCACATAACGATCTTCTTCAGTTCCTCTCGCAGGATATAATAACGTCGCTTATCATCACCGGCGTCGGTGGCCCGGATCACGGCAAACGAGTGAGGCTTTATTGACCGATTTCCAGCGCGATCTGTTGTTCCTGCTGCACGACGTCGGGCGTCTGTTGCGCGTGGACGCCGACAAGCGGGCCCGTGCCGAGGGCATGACCCGCGCGCAGTGGGGCATTCTGCTGTGGCTCAAGCGCCAGCCCGGCCTGTCGCAAAAGGAACTGGCGGAGCTACTCGAAGTGGAGCCGATCTCGGTGGCGCGGGTTGTCGATCGACTGGAGGCGCGCGGCATGGTCGAGCGCCGGCCGGATCCGAAGGACCGCCGTATCTGGCGCCTGCATCTGTGCCCACCCGCCGTGCCGGCCTTGCGGGAAGTCCATCGCCAGCGCGCCGCCATGACCCGCCGCCTGACCCAGGGCATCAACCCGGCCGCGCTCGAGGCCATGACCGAAGTACTGATCGCCATGAAAACCACGCTTACCCATGAGCCGCGCGGCGACGCGTCTGCCAACCACAGGACCACCCGGGACACGCCCAACCTGGTGGACGCCAGGGAGGTCGCCTGATGTCACAAGCCACTGCCACCGCCGGCAGCGCACGCGTCGGCGAGGCGCTTGCCGCGCCCAAGCCGCACAATCGCATCAGCCGCCGCGCACTCGGCCCCTTTCTGATGGCGCTTGGCATCATCGTGGTTGCAATAGGTGGCGGAACATTCTGGCTGACGGGCGGCCGGTACGTCTCGATTGACGATGCCTATGTGCGGGCCGCGAAGGAATCGCTGTCGACCGACGTCTCGGGCATCGTCCAGCAAGTGCCGGTGAAGGAAGGCCAACTCGTCAAGAAGGGCCAGGTGCTGCTGCGACTCGATCCGCGCCAGTTCCAGATCGCGCTGGAGGGCGCCACCGCGGCGATGAACGGCATGGTCTCCACGCTGAACGCCGAGAAGCTCGACTACCACCGCATGATGCGTGATGCCGACGGCAAGCAGCAGATGGTGGCCGCGGATCAGGCGAATTACGACCGCATGGCCAATCTGGTGAAGGGGGGTGGGGTCACGCGGGCCGAATACGACAATGCACGTTATCAGCTCGCCGCCGATCAGCAGGCACTGGCGAGCTTGCGCGTGCATGCCGAGATGCAACTCGCCAAATTGGGCGGCGGTGCCGATATCGATGTGCACACAATGTCGGACTACCTGCGGCTCAAGGCCAAGGTGGAGGAGGCTCAGCGCGAGCTGGACCACACGGTGATCTACGCGCCGTTCGACGGCATCGTGACGCAGGTCGACAGCGTGCAGCCGGGCATGTACCTCGCCGCCGCCACCGCGGCCTTCGGGATCATATCGACCGACGATGTGTGGGTGGAGGCCAATCCGAAGGAGACCGAGCTGACCTGGGTGAAGCCGGGCGATCAGGTCAACGTGACGGTGGACACCTATCCCGGCCGTGTCTGGGAGGCGCATGTGGAAAGCATCGCGCCGAACAGCGGCTCGGAGTTCTCCATCCTGCCGGCACAGAATACGTCTGGCAACTGGGTGAAAGTGGTGCAGCGCATCCCAGTGCGGATCGTCGTCGATCACAAGGACGGCGACCCTCCACTGCGCGCCGGCATGAGCGTGGAAGCCGACATCGACACCGGCCACCACCGGACCTTGTCGGAGCTGTTCTGACCCCAAAGGCCCGTCATGGCCGCGACTGAGACTTTTGAACCGGTCCCGCACCGGGCGATCATCACCGTCTGCACCATGGGCGCCACGCTCATGCAGGCGCTTGACCAGACGATCGCCAATGTCGCGCTGCCCTACATGCAGGGCAGCATGTCGGCATCGGGCGACGAGATCACCTGGGTGCTGACATCGTATATCACCGCCGCCGCGATCATGACCGCGCCGGTGGGCTGGTTCGCCGCGCGTTTCGGCCGCAAGCGGTTCTTCGTCGCCTGCCTGATCGGTTTCACCATCACGTCCATGATGTGCGGCGCGGCGCAATCGCTGCCGGAGATGGTGCTGTTCCGCGTCCTGCAAGGCTGTTTCGGGGCGGCACTGGTACCGCTGTCGCAGGCGACGATGCTGGATATCTATCCGCCGGAAAAGCGCGGTGCGGCGATGGCGATTTGGGGTATCGGCGTGATGATCGGGCCGATCCTCGGCCCCACGCTCGGCGGCTATCTGACCGAGCTGTACAACTGGCGCTATGTCTTCTACATCAACCTGCCGTTCGGCATCCTGGCGACGCTCGGGCTGCTGGTATTCATGCCCAGGGCCAGCGGACAGAGCACGCTGCGGTTCGAATGGATCGGCTTCCTGGTGCTGTCGATGGGCATCGGCGGCTTCCAGCTCATGCTCGATCGCGGCGAGGATCAGGACTGGTTCGGCTCCTATGAGGTGATCGCCGAGTGCGTGCTGGGGGGCCTCGGCGTCTATCTGTTCATGGTGCACATGTTCACCGCGCCACGGCCGTTCATCCGCCCGAGCATATTCCGTGACCGGAATTTCTCGGCCGGGTTGGCGATGATGTTCGCCATGGGCACCATCTTGGTCTCGACCTCGGCACTCATGGCGCCCTGGCTACAGAACCTGGGCAACTACCCCGTGGCAACGGCCGGCCTGGTGATGGCACCGCGCGGCATTGGGACGATGGCCGCGATGATGTTCGCCGGGCGCTACTCCACCAAGATCGACCCACGCCTGCTGATGGGTGCGGGTATCGTGATGTTGTGCTGGTCGTTCTGGGTGATGACCGGCTGGACGCCGGACGTGACCGAGCGCGCCGTGGCGATCGTTATCGTGATCCAGGGCGTCGGACTGGGCCTGGTCTTCATCCCCTTGCAGGTCTTGGCATTCGCAACCCTGGCGGGCGCGCTGCGCACCGAAGGGGCGGCGCTGTTCAGCCTGTTCCGCAACATTGGCGCCGCGATTGGCGTGTCGGTCACCTCGGACCTTCTCGCCCACAACGCGCAGGCGCTGCATGCCGAAATCGGCAGCTACGTGAACCCGTTCAATCGCGCCCTGCAGCATGGCGCCGCACAACACATGCTCAATCCTGCGATCCATCATGGCGCCGCGATGCTGGACCAGACGATCAATCAGCAGGCACAGATCATTTCCTATGTGGACGATTATCACATGATGATCTTCACCACCGCGCCGGCGCTGCTGCTGCTGTTGCTGATGCGCCGGCCGCAGATAAGCGCGCCGGCCGCGCCGGGCGAGTCGCACGCGGCCATGGACTGACCGACACGATGGGGCCGTTCACGCCATGCCATCGTTTCGGCCGCGACTGACCAGCAGGTCGCCAACCACCGCGACCATCACAATTGCACCCCCCACAAGACTGGCAGCGGAAGGCCCCTCGCCGAAGGCGAGCCACACCCAGATGCAGGCCAACGGCACCTCCAGCGCACTGAGCAAGGCCGCCCGCGAGGCGGAGATGTGGCGCGTCCCCAGCGTGAGCAACAGCAAGCCAAGACCGAACTGGGTCGTGCCGAACAGCACGAACCAGATGAACTGCGGGCCGATTGCGGTGGCGGGATGCGCGAGCGGCAGCACGGCGACGGCACTGAGAAAGGCCGAGAGACACGAGGCCGGCAGCATCGAAACCTGCCGGTGCTGTCGGATGACCACCATCATCGTGGACATCAGCACCGTCATCGCTACCGCGAGCAGGTCACCGAAGAGATGGCCCGCCAGCCGCGCCGCCCCGAACATGACCGCGACGCCGCATAGGGCGAAGACGCTGGCCACCAGCGTCGATCGGCGCTCCCGCGCTCCGCTCCACAGCCAGGCGAGCGCCGCGGCAATCAATGGCGCGATGGCGTAGATGATGTTGACGTCGGCGACTGTGGACAAACGCAACGCGTTGACGAAACAGATCGTCGCGATCGTCGAGCAGGCCGCCACGAACAGCCCGATGCGACCGACCGAGCGGACGGCATCGCGCGTCCGATCACGATGACGCCAGATAATGCAGCCGGCGATGAACAGGCCGCCGAACACCCCGCGCCAGAACAGCATGGTCCAGACGTCCTGCTGGATCTGCCGCGTAAAGTATCCCGCCGTACTGAACGCCAGCACCGAGGCAAGGATCAGCGTCTCGCCACGCGCACCGCGCACCACCGCGTCCGACATCGTGATTGGGGCTGCTGACATGACGCGGAGACTAGGCGCGGCCTGCTGACAGCGTATTGTCAGCAGGCTTCACCCACCGGAGAGGTGAGCACGTGCGCCGCGCTGACCGCCTGTTCGACATCATCCAGCGCCTGCGCACCGCGCGCGGGCCGCTCACCGCCGCCGCGATTGCCGCGCCGCTTGAGGTCACCGTCCGCACCGTCTATCGCGACATCGCCGCCTTGCAGGCGCGGCGCGTGCCGATCGAGGGTGCGGCCGGGATTGGCTACGTGTTGCGGCGCGGCTTCGATCTGCCGCCGCTGATGTTCACCACCGAGGAGGTCGACGCGATCGTCACCGGCGTGCGGCTGTTGCGCCGGTTGCGTGATCCAAAGCTGCAGGATGCCGCGGACAGCGTGCTGGCCAAGGTCGGTACGGTGCTGCCGGAGCAACTGCGCGCGCATCTGCTGGCGGCGCCAATGTACGTCTCGAGCGGCAGCACGCCATCAGCCAAGGGCGTCGACCTCGCCGAGGTGCGCAGCGCCATCCGTGCCTCGCGCAAGCTGCGCATTGCCTATCTGGACGCGCAGGACCGCCGCACCCAGCGCACGATCTGGCCGATCGCAATGGCATACTACGTCGACGTGACGCTGATCGCTGCCTGGTGCGAATTGCGCAACGACTTCCGCCACTTCCGCGTCGATCGCATCACGCGGTCAACGACGCTCGACGAACGGTTCGAGGCCGATCACGCGAAACTCCTGGCGGCGTGGCAGGCGCTGCCGAAGGATCGCGAAACGCCGGTGAATTAGGGGCATCGGCACCGATCACCGCGGATGAGCTGACCACCACGCATCCACCGCGTATTTGCCTGCCCCGGTCACATACAGCAGGAGCAGCCCGCCCATGATGCTCACGTTCTTGTAGAAATTGATCATGGCCCCCGCCTGCGCCGCCCCGGTCATCGCCCAGTAGGGATGTCCAAGGAACGCAGTTGCCAGCGTGTAAACCGCAAGCGCCAGCGCAATCGGCCGCGTCGCTACCCCGAGCAGCAGCGCCAGCCCGCCGAAGAACTCCATGACGACCGCAACGACCGCCGCAACCGGTGGCATCGGGATACCGCCCTGCGTGAAAGACGCCACCGTCCCCTCGAACCCGGTCAGCTTCCGCCACCCGAAGACCAGGAACAGAACCACCAACAGAACGCGCGCGGCCAGGATCACACAATCCCCGATCCGCCCAGCCCGAAAATCGTTCATCGCACCGGGTTCCTATCGCGCCGCACGTCGCACCGTGGCGATACTGCGACGACGTGCGGTGCGAACGCCAGAGTTTCGTGCGTGCGCATTTCGCGCGGGGCTTCCCCGCGGCGTCGCGATCATGGATGCGTGGGCAGCACCCGTCCGGCAACCGCATCCAGCTTCGCCACCAGCGCCGGATCGCGCATGTGCTCCGCGGTGATGATCGCGTTGTCCAGCGCGTGATCGCAGCCCGCGGGGCAGCGCTCCCGCGGCGCGGCCAAGGCGGGCAAGACCGCCTTCACCAGGCCGCGCGCCTGATCCGCGTTGCTCAGCAGCACGCGTATAACGACCTCGACCGTCACGTGATCATGGTCGGGGTGCCAGCAGTCGAAATCCGTGACCATCGCCACGGTCGCGTAACAAAGCTCAGCCTCGCGCGCGAGCTTCGCCTCTGGCATGTTCGTCATCCCGATCACGGAACAACCCCAGCTTCGGTACAGCTCGCTCTCGGCCTTGGTGGAGAACTGCGGGCCTTCCATCACCAGGTAGGTGCCACCGCGCGTCACCGGCAGGCCAAGGCGGCGCGCTCCGGCCTCCAGCGCGTCACCCAGACGCGAACACACCGGATGCGCCATCGACACATGCGCCACGATGCCATCGCCAAAGAAGCTTTTCGCGCGCGCGAAGCTGCGATCGATGAACTGATCGACGATGACGAAATGCCCAGGCGCCAGCTCGGGTTTCAGGCTGCCAACCGCCGAGAGGGAGATGACGTCGGTCACGCCGGAGCGCTTCAGCGCATCGATGTTGGCGCGGTAGTTCAGATGGGTGGGAGAGGTCGGATGCCCGCGTCCATGCCGCGGCAGGAACACGCATTGTATGTCGCCCAGGCGGCCGAACAGCAGCGCGTCGGATGGCATGCCCCAGGGCGTTTCGACCTGCTTCCAGGCCTTATCCTCCAGCCCCTCGATGTCGTAGATGCCGGAGCCTCCGATGATGCCGATGACGGGCGTGCGAGTCATTCCACGGTCATCGCAAGGTGCGAAGCGACGCGGCAATCTCGTGGCCGGTGCGCAGGATCATCGAGATTGCTTCGCCGCACTCCCATGACCGCCCCATCTAATGAACGTCGGCCCACACCTTGCGCTTCACCGCGTAGGTGACGCCGGTCATGAAGATCAGGAACAGCACCACGCGCACGCCGATCTGCTTGCGCTGGATCGCTTCCGGATTGGCCGCCCAGTAGAGGAAGGTCACCACGTCGTGCGCCTCGTCCTCGATCCGGTTCGGCGCGCCATCAGCGAAGGTCACCTGCCCATCATGCAATGGCTGCGGCATGGCGATCTGATGACCGGGGAAATACTCGTTGTAGTTCATGCCGCCCATCATCTTGAATCCGGGCGGCGCGTCGCGGAACCCGGTCAGGATCGCATAGACGTAGTTGGCATGGCCCTCGCGGGCATTGACGATCACCGACAGATCCGGCGGCAGCGCCCCGTTCATCGCCGCCCGTGCCGCCTGTTCATTGGCGAACGGCGCCCTGAACATACTGGCCGGCGTCCCTGGACCGGTCTTCGGGTCGCCCGAATCATCCACTCCCAAAGGCACGGTCACCGCGGCAGCCACCGCCTTGATCTGGTCGTCGGTCAGCCCGATGCCTTCCAGATCACGGTAGTGCAGCAGGTTCATCGAGTGGCAGACCGAGCAGACCTCGGAGTAGACCTGGAAGCCACGTTGCGCCGCGGCCAGATCCAGCCCGCCGAACACCCCGTTGAAGCTCCAGTTCTGTGACGGCGGGGTCGGCGCGTCCTCCTGCGCGAACGCGGGAGCGGCGATCACGACCGCACTCAGCAGCGCGGCCGCGGCAAAGGTCTTCAGCGCGCGCATCACGCCTGCTCCATCGGCTTCGCGGCGGCCCCCGAGGGCAGCGGCCCCCCGCCGCCGCCTGTTACCGCGCGGCCGATGCTTTCCGGCAGCGGCAGTGGCTTCTCCAGCTTGCCCAGGATCGGCAGCAGGACCAGGAAGTGGAAGAAGTAGTACAGCGTGCAGATGCGGCTGAGTACCACCCAGATGCCTTCCGGCTTGTGGGCGCCGCACACGCCCAGCCCGATCACCGCCACCACCCAAACCCAGATGACCTGGCGATAGATCGGCCGGAACCGCGCGCTGCGCACCGGCGAGGTATCCAGCCAGGGCAGCACGAACAGCACCAGGATCGAGCCGAACATCATGCACACGCCGCCGAGCTTGTTCGGCACCGAGCGCAGGATGGCGTAGTACGGCAGGAAGTACCATTCCGGCACGATATCGGAAGGTGTCTGCAACGGATTGGCCGGAATGAAGTTGTTCGGATCCCCCAGCAGGTTCGGCCAGAAGAACACCAGCAGCGCAAAGATCAACAGGTAGACGCAGAGCCCGATGCTGTCCTTCGTCGTGTAGTACGGATGGAACGGCACCGTGTCCTGCGGCCCCTTCACGTCGATGCCCAGCGGGTTGTTGGACCCGGTGATATGCAGCGCCGCGACATGCAGGAACACCACGCCCACCAGCACGAACGGCAGCAGGTAGTGCAGCGAGAAGAAGCGGTTGAGCGTCGGGTTATCGACGCTGAACCCACCCCACAGCCAGGTGACGATCGGATGGCCGACGATCGGGAACGCCGAGAACAGGTTGGTGATGACGGTGGCGCCCCAGTAGGACATCTGGCCCCACGGCAGCACGTAGCCCATGAACGCGGTGGCCATCATGAGCAGCAGGATCACCACGCCGATCATCCACAGCAGCTCACGCGGGGTCTTGTAGGAGCCGTAGTACAGGCCGCGGAAGATGTGGATGTAGGTGACGACGAAGAACATCGATGCGCCGTTCTGGTGCACGTAGCGGATCAGCCAGCCGTAGT
>DATHNE010000271.1:0-19147 GCA_035486355.1 Acetobacteraceae bacterium | reverse complement strand
CTTCTCCCCGTAAGCCCGCTTCGGCCAATGCGACCGCTATCGTATCTTTGTGCACGTCAAGGCCGACGTAAGTGATAGACTTCGCCATGACCCGTCTCCTATGCATGAGGCTCGGTACCGGACCATCCGGCACAACCCTCGAAACCTGCATACTGTGAGACGGGTCGCCCCTATCTCAGGCGAACATCTGGTCTAGGGGCGCTCCTGCTGGGGATCTTCAGCGCATTCGGCCAATACTACCGGTTCGCGGCACTGGACGCCGCGCGTCGGCCGGAAGAGCGCACCGCCGCCGTGGCCATCGTCACCGCGGGCGGCGTGGCCGGCGGCCTGGCCGGCCCCTTTCTGGGCAGCCAGTTCGCCTCCGCCTTCGGCCGCACGCCCTATGTCGGCGCCTTCGTCACGTTGAGCCTGGTATGCGTCTGCCTGGCGGCCTCGCAGATGCTGCTGTCGGCCGATCTCGGACGGGATGGTCGTGAACCGACCGCGCCTGCGCCCGCCGTACCGTTCCGGTGGAATATCGAGTTCGGCAAGGCCAGCGTGATCTGCGCGGCGGGCTTCGCGGCTATGACGTTGACGATGAACGCGGCGCCGTTGTCGATGCAGCAATGCGGCTTTGCACTCCCCGCCTCGGCGGCGGTGCTGCAGGCGCATTTCGCGTTGATGTATCTGCCGTCGCTGTTCAATCCGCCGCTGGCGGTGCGGATCGGGCTGCGTGGGCTGGTGAGCGTCGGGATTGCGGCGGGTGCGATCGGCTGCGCCCTGACGGCGATGCTGGCACAGACTTTCGGTGTCTATGTGATCGAACTCGGCCTGTCCGGCATCGCATGGAACTTCATTTTCAATGGCGGGACATTGCTGTTGGCAAGCAGTTATCCCGCGGCCGCGAAAACGCAAGCCCAAGGGCTGAATTCGTTGTTCGTCTACAGCGCCAACCTGCTGGCATCGTTCGGTGCGGGTGCGTTGATGGCGTCCTATGGCTGGCAATTGGTGAACCTGGCGTGCCTGCCGTTGCTGGCGGTGGCGGGTTTCGCACTATGGCCACGGCGCGTTGTGGGGCCGGCGATACCGTTGCAGCACGGGAACGGGAACATGAGGCTCCCGCAGCCTTTGTCAGCAGCGCGCAGGAATCGCGCTGGCCGGTGATTCCTCCCTGCCCGCGGCAAGCAACGGCGCGCCGAGGCACAAGCGGCCGCTCATCCCTGCCGCCATGCGGCTGCCAATGCGCCCGCGCCGATCAGTAACGTTCCGCCTGTGCGATTGACGGCCCGTTGAATGCGCGGCCGGCGGATCGTCCGTCGCGCGGCGGCGGCCAGCCGTGCGTAGCCCAGCGCGTTCAGCGTCGCCAGGGTCAGAAAGCTCGCCTCGAAGATCACAAACTGCGGCAGTAGCGGATGTGCGCGGTTCAGGAACTGCGGCAGGAAGGCGATGAAGAACACGATGCTTTTGGGGTTCAGCGCGGTCACCGCATAAGCGTGCAGGAAGATGCGACCAGGCCGTTCAGCGGGTGGGTCGATCGCCGCGTCGGCCTGCGCCACCGGGGCGCGCCACAGCTTCCCGCCCAGATAGATCAGATAGGCCGCGCCGATCCACTTCAGCGCGGTGAACAGGGCAGCCGATGTGGCCAACAGCGCGCCCAATCCAGCCAGGGACGCTGTCATCGCAGTGAAATCACCCAGCGCGACGCCGGCAACGGTGGAAGCCGCCGACCGTCGGCCATGTCCGAGCGCGTACGAGATCACCAGCAGCACCGTCGGCCCGGGGATTGCCAGTAGCACAGCGGACGCCGCGACGAATGCCAGCCAATGATCGAGTGCCATGTTCGTCCCCTGCGACGGGGGGATCAATCCACCGCCGCGGCCTGGGCGCAAGCGCTGCGTCTTCGGTGCGCGAGCAGGCCGGCCCGGAGACAGGCCGCACGTTAAAATCTCGCGCCGTGCGATTAGCCGTTGGACTGGGACGGCGGGAACTGATGGTTCGGCGACTGGATCGCGGCATTGGCCAAGTTGACACCGCCCACACCCAGCGACACGGCGGCGATCAGCGCGAGGATGAAAGTCTTCATGGTCAGTCTCCTGTCATGAGATCGGCCGTTGGAGATGGCCGGTCCTTTTGTTGCCTCGGCGAGGGGCCGGGCCGGGCCTGTCCGCCGATGACCGAGCTATAGACCGAGGGTACCGCGGCGATAATCTGGCGTTTGGGGACAGGATTTGTGCTTCAGTCGGGGAAATAAGACGCTTGCGACCCCGTGGTCATCCATCCCCGACCGTCAGCACTGCGGCCCCGGTCACGCGGCCGGTGCGCACGTCATCGAGGGCCTGCTGACGCATCGCACGCAGGGTCAGGGTGGTCCCGACATATGGCTTTCCACCATGCGGGACCGACCGCGGAGCGGCGCGGTTGTGGGTGGCGGGGCGGGCACGCAGCCTCACATGGCGGCGCTGCGCGCTGACCCAGGATCAAGTCCGGGGCGGGCTCTCTCCCACCGGGTGGGAGAGGTGTACGTCATTGCGCGGCGCCGGGATATTCCGGATCGTTCACGAATGGATAGGGGCCTGGATACCGATCCACATAGGCCATATGCGAAACAATCCCATCCGTGGCGGTCCAGCGATGCAATTGGAACGCAGGAGGCTCAAACAGAAACGCCCCCATCGCCTGCGGGTCCAGCTCCAGCTCCACCTGATGCGCGACCGACGGCGCGATCGAGGCGATGGCATGCGCCACGCGTGTCACAATCGGACGATGATGGTGGCCGCAGATGATTCGCTCCACCTGTTTGTGCTTGGCGATCACCGATGTGAACGCCGGTATGTCACGCAGGTTGATGCGGTCCATATGCGCGATGCCACACACGAAGGGTGGATGGTGCAACGCCACGATCGTCGGCTTATGCGGCTTCGCAGCCAGCGTGCGGTCGAGGAAACCAAGCTGTTCGGCCGTCAACTCGCCATGGCCAGCACCCGCCACCAGGCTGTCCAGCATCACCAGCCGCACCGGATGATCTTCCACCGCATATTGGACGTAATGCAGATCCGACGTGACGCCCGGCAGATGCGCCAGGCCTTCGCGGAATGCACCACGTCGATCATGGTTGCCCGGGATGACATAGACCGGCATCGGCAGGAACTTGCGAACAAGCCGCGCGAAATTGGCGTATTCGGCATCCAGTCCACACTCGGTCAGATCGCCGGTGATCACCACGATGTCGGGACGCGGCGTGAACGCGGCGACCGCGCGGAACGCCCGTTCGACGAACACGTTGGTTTCCACCACGCGATTGGCGGGCTTGCCGAGGGGGCGGACATGCAGGTCGGTCATCTGGCAGATCAGCATCGGCACGACTCCGAATTGGAATGGATCACGCGCGCAGGATCACGCGCGCAGGTACGCGAACCTGTTGCACAGCCGGATGCATTGTGGCAAGCGAGGCGGAATGATTGTCACGCTTTTTCCACAAACCGGTCCAGCACCCGCTTGGCGCCCGCCTTGTCGAATTCGATGTCCAGCCGATCGTCTTCGGCCGAGGTCACCACACCGTAGCCGAATTTCTGATGGAACACCCGGCTGCCGACCGGCAGCGCCGCCTCGCGCGCGGGGCGGCCCGGTTGCTCCCAGCTCTCCAGCACCTTGGGCTTGCGCGCCAGCATCGGGAACTGCCCGCCGAAACTGGGCGGCGCCATTAGCCGCGCATCGCGCGCCAACACCGCCGAACCGCTCCGGCTTACCTCGCTCTCCGGCAGCTCCTCAAGGAAGCGGCTGGGGATGCTGCTCTGCCAGTTGGCATAGATGCGACGATTGGCGGCGTGGCTGACAATGGCGCGGCGCCGCGCGCGCGTCAGGCCGACATAGGCCAGCCGCCGTTCCTCCTCCAATCCCTTTAGTCCGTTCTCATCCATCGACCGCTGGTTGGGGAACACGCCTTCCTCCCACCCCGGCAGGAACACGGTATCGAATTCGAGCCCCTTGGCGCCATGCAGCGTCATCAGGCTGATGCGATCGGCGTCCGGCGCTTCATCGTTCTCCATGACCAACGACACGTGATCAAGGAAACCCGCCAACGTCTCGAAATCCGCTAGCGCGCGCACAAGTTCCTTCAGATTCTCCAGCCGACCGGGCGCCTCGGGGGATTTGTCCTGCTGCCACATCTCCGTGTAGCCGCTTTCGTCCAGCAGCGTCGCGACGGTGACCACGTGACCCTCGCGATCCAACATGTCGCGCCAACGCGCCAGATCGCGCAGCAGCGTGCCCAGTGAATCCTTCACCTTGCCACGCAACCCGCCTTCAGCGATAAGTTTCTTGGTCGCACCGGTCAGCGGCAGGCCATTGGCGCGGGCAGTCTCGTGCAGCGTGCGCAGTGCGACTTCGCCCACACCGCGGCGTGGCACGTTGACGATGCGTTCGAACGCCAGGTCGTCAGACGGCTGTACCACCAGGCGCATATAGGCGATCGCGTCGCGAATTTCAGCGCGCTCGTAGAAGCGAAGGCCACCGACCACGCGATAGGGCACGCCAATAGTGATCAGCCGCTCCTCGAAGGCGCGGGTCTGGAAGCCGGCGCGCACCAGCACGGCCATCTCGTTCAGCGAATCGCCATCGCGCCGCAGTGTCTCGATCCGATCGCCGACCATGCGGGCTTCCTCATCGGAATCCCACAGGCTGACAACCTGCACCTTCTCGCCGTCGGCATTCGGCCGGCCAGAGTGCAATGTCTTGCCAAGCCGCCCCTCGTTGTGCGCGATCAACGCCGAGGCGGCGGCGAGGATCGGCGCGGTCGAGCGGTAGTTCGCCTCCAACCGGACGATGCGCGCGCCAGGAAAATCCTTCTCGAACCGCAATATGTTTTCCACCTCGGCGCCGCGCCAGGAATAGATCGACTGGTCATCGTCGCCGACGCAGCAGATGTTGTGATGGTCCTGCGCCAGCAGCCGCAGCCACAGATACTGCACCAGATTGGTGTCCTGGTATTCATCCACCAGGATGTAGCGGAACTGCCGATGGTACTGCGCCAGCACCTCCGGCTGCTCGCGCAGGATCTCGGTCATGTGCAGCAGCAGGTCGCCGAAATCCGCGGCATTCAATGCCCGCAGCCGATCCTGATAGGCAGCATACAGCGCGCGCGCATGGCCGCCGGCAAAGTCGGTGTCCTCGGTCGGGGTGATGCGTGCGGGTGGCAGGCCGCGATCCTTCCAGCGCTGGATGATCCCCATCATCGCCGGCGGCGCCCAGCGTTTGGTGTCAACCCGTTCCGCTTCCATCACCTGCTTCAGCAGGCGCAACTGGTCATCGGCATCCAGAATGGTGAAATTGGCTTCCAGCCCCACCAGCGGCGCGTGCCGGCGCAGCATGCGCGCGCACAGCGCGTGGAATGTGCCGAGCCACAGCCCTTCGACCGGCTGGCCCAGCATGGCGCCGACGCGTTCGCGCATCTCGCGCGCGGCCTTGTTGGTGAACGTCACGGCCAGCACCTGGCTGGGCCAGGCGCGGCGGGTGATCAGCATATGGGCAAACCGCGTGGTCAGCACGCGCGTCTTGCCGGTGCCGGCGCCCGCCAGCACCAACAGCGGACCATCCACCGTCTCCACCGCGGCGCGCTGCGCCTCATTGAGCCGGGCGAGGTGCTCCGTCATTGCGTGTCAACCCGGGTCCTGCGCCGTCGCCGTGGGGCGCGCGCCAAGGATGCGCGCGATTGCGAAGGACAGGTCGGGACGGTTCAGCGTGTAGAAATGGAATTCGTCCACGCCGTTGGCCTGTAGCAGGCGCACCTGCTCGGCGGCCACGAACGCCGCGATCATGCGCCGCGTTTCCAGGTCATCGTCCAGCCCATCGAACATATGCCCCAGCCAGTCGGGCACACTGACGCCTGACAGCGTCGCCATCCGCCGCAGCCCGGCCAGGTTGGTGACCGGCATGATGCCCGGCACGATCGGCGCGGTGATGCCGGCGGCGAGGCACAGATCCAGGAAGCGCAGGAATACCGCGGTGTCGAAAAAGAAGTTGGTGATCGCGCGGGTTGCCCCAGCGTCCAGCTTGCGTTTGAGGTTGTCCAGATCGGCCACGCGCGAGGTCGCTTGGGGGTGCGCTTCCGGATAGGCGGCGACGGAAATCTCGAAGGGCGCGACGCGCGTGAGCCCCGCCACCAGGTCAACGGCGAAGGGATAGCCGTCGGCGTGCGGGGTGTAGGTCTCGCCGGGCGGGGCGTCGCCGCGCAGCGCGACGATGTGGCGCACCCCCGCCTCCCAGTAGCTGCGGGCGATCGCCTCTACCTCCGCCCGGCTGGCGCCGACGCAGGTCAAATGCGCGGCCGGCACCAGGCTGGTCTCCTTCACCAGGCGCGCCACGGTGGCGTGCGTGCGTGCCTGGGTGGTGCCGCCAGCGCCATAAGTGACGGAGACGAAGCGGGGGTGCAGCGGCTCCAACCGGCGGATGCAGGCCCAAAGCTGCTGTTCCAGTGCCTCGGTCTTCGGTGGGAAGAACTCGAAGGACAGCTGGGGCGGCGCGTGGCCGGCATCGCGCGTTGGCAGCGGGCCGAACCGGGGGCCGGTAAGCCATCGTTCCAGCGTCGGCGCGCCGGGTGCGCCGCCGGCGGGTGACCCTGGTGCTGCGAGACCTTGCTGCATGCCGTCCCTTCGCTGGAATTCCCCGCCAACGCAAGCACTTGCGCTGGCCGCGGCCCGTCGCGATGTGACCGGCCTCACGTTGCGCGGACCGACGCACATGCTAGAACCGGTTCACGAAAGCCTGACCAAGTGCATACTACCATTCGCGTCGCCCCCAGCCATGTTCCAACCTTGCGGCCGGTCAACCGCATGCGCGCCATACCGAGGAGCAAGATGCCGCCTGCGCCCCGTTTACGCCTGACGTTGGCCGCCGGCTTGCTGTTGTTGGGTCCCTTGCTGGGGTGCGCCACGCCGCCGCCGGCGAGCGATCCTGATGCGGTGGCCGATTTCAAGGAGACCAACGACCCGTTGGAGCCCACCAATCGCGTGATGTACGCGATCAACAATGGGCTGGATACGGTGATCTTGCATCCGGTCGCGGTTGCGTACCGCAAGGTGGTGCCAGAACCTGTGCGCCATGGTGTGCATAACGTGCTGTCGAATCTGGGCACGCCGGTGCAACTCGGCAACGACGTCCTGGAGGCCAAGTCGCGCCGCGCCGGCGACACCACGATGCGCTTCCTGATCAACACGACGATCGGTGTGGTGGGCATCTTCGACGTGGCGAAGGAGCTGGGCTACCCGAACCATGACAACGATTTCGGCACGACGCTGGCGCTGTGGGGAGTGCCGGAGGGACCATTCCTGTTCCTGCCGGTGCTGGGGCCTAGCGATCCGCGTGACGCCATCGGTCACGGCGTCGACATCGCGGGCGATCCCTTCACCTGGGTCGGACAAGGCGCCGCGGTCACAGCGCTCGATTGGTCGCGCTACGCCATGACCGCGGTTGATGAGCGCGAGCGGGTGCTGGACGCGATCGACTCGATCAAGAAGACGGCGCTGGATCCCTACGCGACGTTCCGGAGCCTGTATCGCCAGCATCGCAAGGCGCAAATCCGGGCGGCGCGTGATGATAACCGTGCTACGATCCCGATCTGGTTTCCGCAATCCCAGCCCGCTTCGTCAGGCAAGGACTGAGTAAAGCGTCAAGCGACGAACTGAGCGACTGCGAGGAACAGCCATGCTGAACAGACGCAATGCCCTGGGCCTTTTATCTGCACTGTCCGTGGGTCTGACAGTCCGCGCACAGGCCGCATCCGCGGCCGAGGCGGCAAGTAGCTTTGTGAAAACGACGGGCGATAGATTGGTCGCCGTCGTCAATGGCGCTGGGTCGCTCGATGCGCGGCGCAAGGCGCTGATGCCGATCATCGACAGTACGGTGGATGTGCAAGGCGTAGCCCGCTTCTGCCTGGGCCGCTTCTGGCGGTCCGCGACGGCTGAACAACAGCAGCAATACACGCAGTTGTTTCATGGTGTGCTGGTCGGGAATATCGCCGTGAAGCTTGGCGACTATCGCGGCGTCAAGTTCACCCTCGGGCGTGCGCAGGATCGCGACGACGGTGAATTGGTGTCCACCGTGATCGAACGGCCGAACAATCCACCGGCCACGGTGCAGTGGCTGATCGCGAATGCTGCCACTGACCCGAAGATCGTCGACGTGGTCGCCGAAGGTACCTCATTGCGGGTGACCCAGCGCGAGGATTACGCATCGTTCCTCACGCACAATAACAACAGCATTGCCGCGCTGATCGATGCGATGCGCAAGCAGGTCAGTGAGAACAGCTAAGCCGGGTGCTCTCGTAGACCAGCATCCGGAATCCGCCCTGGGTGAAACGGTCGCATTCGCGCATGCCGATACTACCCAGCACGGTGCGGGACGCGAAATTGGTTTCGCGCGCCACCGCGATGATGCGGGGCAGGTTGGCCTGTTCGTGGCCGTAGCGTAGCGCCGCGCTCGCCGCTTCGCGCGCCAGGCCGCGGCCTTGCGCCTCGGGCCACAACGCGAAGCGCAGTGCGACACCGCGACCATCTGGGCGGTCCTTCAGGCCGGTGATGCCCAGGAAATGGCCGGCCGGCCGCTCGCGCACCGCCCAAACGCCGTAGCCGTGTGCGCCCCAGAACGCGACGTCGTCCGCCAGCTCCTCGGCGGTCTGCACCCGCGAGCGTACGCCACCGAGCATGATCGCGAAGACCCGCGGATCGGCTTTCAGGGCCTGCAGGTCGGCAAGATCGCGCCCGCCGATTGGCGAGAGGCCGAGGCGCGCGGTCTGCAGGGTCCAGGCGATGCTCATGGCGGGCGACGCGCGCGCGGCGCGTCATCCCGCGCCGTTCCGCGCTATTTCCGGCAACGGCGGCGGAGGCCGCAGGACGGCGCTGGGTTCAGCGCGGGAAAGCGCAGCATGGTTGAGCTCCGTGGGGCCGGGCGGGGCCGGCGCCGGTTGTAGCGTCGGGGGGATACGCCGGGCAAATCTGGCCCGGGCCCGCGCCATGCTCACGCGATCGGCCCAGGTCAGCGCGATCTTCGCCGATTCCCTGGCTTCCACTCGGCCTCTCGCCAGGCGATGGGCGGGGGCGCGGGGTTCGCGATTGCCATCCATAGCAGGCACAGCGGCCAGCCAATCAAGACCCAGCCGGCAAACACAAGGGTGAAAGTCACCCAGTTGAACACGATCGTGACATCCTTTGCACCCGACGCAATTCGATCGTTCGTTCCAGTTGTGGACGAAGCGACGCACCCGGCGGCACTTAAGCGAGGCATGCTGACAAGAACCTGACAGCGCATTGACGATTGGGGGGGACATGCCGCCCGGCGTGCGGGCAACGGCCCAGGCGTGGCACGTTGACAACACGACGCCAAATGGCGAAGCACCGGGCCGCCGCACGTGAGGTGGCAAATCCGGGGAAACGAAACCATGCCAGTCATTGATGTGCACACACACATGTTCACGCGGGCCTTCATGGACCTGCTGAAGGTGAAAGGCGGCATCTACAATCTGCAGACGCGGCCGGACGGGCAGGTGGAGATCTTCCGCCACGCCACGCCGGTGGCGATCCCGCAACGTGGCCATTTCGATTACGAGCTGCGCCTGCGTGACATGGATGCGGCGGGGATCGACATGGCGATCGTGTCGCTGACCTGCCCGAATGTGTATTGGGGCACCGCGGACACCAGCTGCGAGGCGGCGCGCGAGTCGAATGACAGCATGGCGGCGGCGCAGACGCGCTGGCCCGACCGGATCCGTTGGTTCACGTCGCTGCCGTGGGAATATCCGCAGCGCGCCGTCGATGAACTCGCCCGCAGTTGTGATGCCGGTGCGGTGGGCGTGATGGTGCTGGCCAACATTGCCGGCCGCAGCCTGACCGATGAGCTGTTCGCACCGGTGTGGGAGGCGATCGACAAGCGTGCGCTGCCAGTGCTGGTGCATCCGACCGATCTGCCCGGCATCGATGCGATGGACATGAAAAAATATGACCTAAGCTGGTCGGTAGGATTCATCGCTGACACCACGCTGGCGTTCACGCGCATTATCTTCGATGGGTTCCTGGACCTGTATCCGAACCTGAAGTTGATCGCCTCGCATGGTGGCGGCGCGCTGCCGTATCTCGTGGGGCGGTTCGACAAGGGCGACGAGGTGGAGATTCCGTCACGGCGCCGGATCAAAGCGCGCCCGTCGGAGTACCTGAAGCGAATCTGGTACGACTGCATCACGTATGATCCGGGGGTGCTGCGGTTCCTGATCTCGGTGGTCGGTGCGGATCGCGTGCTGTTCGGCACCGACTACCCGCACCAGGTGCATGACATCAAAGGGTCGATGGCGAATACGGCGGCGCTGCCGTCCGAGACGTGTCAGGCGATCCGCGAGGGCAATGCGCGGGCGATCTTCCGATTGTGATGCGCCACCGCTGACATGACGTTGTCAGCAGGCATCCTCTAGCCTGCACGGACGTGAGCGGGAGATGTGACACGTGTCTGGCACCGAGCGGCGTGGCTTTGCACTGACAGTGACCGATGCGCCTGGCGCTGAGGCCGAGGCAATGATCGAAGGCGGGTTGCACGACTTCAATCGGCTGAAGGCGGGTTATGTGGATTCGCGTCCGCTGGCCGTGCTGGTGCGTGACACGGCGACGTCGAAGGTGGTCGGCGGCGTGCTAGGCAAGACGACGCTGGGCCTGCTGTTCATTGACCTGGTGTTCCTGCCGGACGCCACCCGCGGCAAGGGCGTCGGCGGCGCGATGATGCGCCTGGCGGAGGAGGAGGCGCGGCGGCGTGGCTGCAGCGCCGCGGTGTTGTTCACCATCTGGTTCCAGGCGCCGGAGTTCTATGCGCGGCTGGGGTATCAGGAGGTGGGGCGGATCGCGTGCGATCCGCCAGGGCATACGCGGATTTGCATGCAGAAGCGGCTGGTGGCGGAAGCGACGCCATAGCCCTCTGCCAACATCATGGCCGGGACGGGCCGGCCATGATGATTGATACCACCGGTCGTCGGGCCTGCCGCATCCCCGTCATACCTGCGAAAGCGGATGTCCATGGGATGGCCCGTCTTTTGGCGCCCTGTCGTGGATGCTTTCGCAGGCATGACGCGGATGGATGGGACGCAGGGACGCCCGATGTTATCGTGCCAGCGGCCGGTACTTGATCCGGTGCGGCTCGGTCGCGTCCGCCCCGAGGCGGCGGCGCTTGTCTTCTTCGTATGCCTCGAAATTGCCCTGGAACCACTCGACGCGGCTGTCGCCTTCGAACGACAGAATGTGGGTCGCCAGCCGATCGAGGAACCAGCGATCGTGGCTGATGATCACCGCGCAACCGGCGAATTCGGTCAGCGCATCTTCCAGTGCGCGCAACGTATCGACGTCGAGATCGTTCGTCGGCTCATCGAGCAGGATCACGTTGTGCTCGGCCTTCAGCATCTTCGCCAGATGCACGCGGTTGCGCTCCCCGCCTGACAGGATGCCGACCTTCTTCTGCTGATCGGCGCCCTTGAAATTGAATGCCGCGACATAGGCACGCGACTGCACGGTGCGCTTGCCGATATACAGCACCTCTTCGCCGTTGCTGATCTCCTGCCACACGGTGTTGTCGGGGTTCAAGCTGTCGCGGGACTGGTCGACATAGCCCAATTTGACCGTCTCGCCGACCGTCAGCGTGCCGGAATCCGGCTGCTCCTGGCCGATGATCATGCGGAACAACGTCGTCTTGCCGGCGCCGTTCGGACCGATCACCCCGACAATCCCGCCCGGCGGCAGCTTGAAATCGAGGTTCTCGATCAGCCCCCGGTCGGCATAGCCTTTGCTGAGCCCCGCGGCCTCGATCACGTTGGCGCCCAGGCGCGGGCCGGGCGGGATGACGATCTCGGCCACGCCCGTCGCCTGCTCCTGTGACTTCGCCAGCAAATCCTCATAGCGCTGGATACGCGCCTGGCTCTTTGCCTGGCGGGCCCGCGGCGAGGACGCGATCCATTCCTGCTCGGCGGCCAGCGCGCGCTGGCGGGCGCTTTCCTCCTTCTCCTCCTGCTTCAGGCGCTTGCGCTTCTGCTCCAGCCAAGACGTGTAGTTGCCCTCGAACGGATAGCCGCGCCCGCGCTCGATCTCGAGGATCCAGCCCGTGACGTTGTCCAGGAAGTAGCGGTCGTGCGTGACGATCATTACGGTACCGGTATATTGCTCCAACGTGTGCTCCAGCCAGGCGACACTTTCGGCATCCAGATGGTTGGTCGGTTCGTCCAGCAGCAGCAGGTCGGGCTTTTCCAGCAGCAGCCGGCACAGCGCGACACGGCGGCGCTCGCCGCCCGACAGCTTGGCCACTTCGGCCTCGGCCGGGGGGCAGCGCAACGCGTCCAGCGCGATGTCGATCTTACGGTCGAGCTCCCAGCCATCCTCGGCGTCGATCTTCTCCTGCAGATCGGCCTGTTCGGCGAGCAGCGCGTTCATCTCGTCGTCGCTGAGCGGTTCGGCGAACTTGTTGGAGATCTCGTTGAACCGCTCCAGCGCCGCGTGCAGCGGCGCGAAGGCCGCGCGCACGTTTTCGCCGACGGTCTCGCCGGCATCCAGCGCGGGTTCTTGCGACAGGTAGCCGACGCGCACGCCTTCGGCCGCCCAGGCCTCGCCGCCATACTCGGTCTCGATCCCGGCCATGATCTTGAGCAGGGTCGATTTGCCAGCGCCGTTGACGCCCAGCACACCGATCTTCACGCCGGGCAGGAAAGAGAGGGTGATGCCTTTGAAGACCTCCCGCCCGCCGGGGTAGGCCTTCGTCAGGTCTTTCATCACATAGACGTATTGATAGCTGGCCATCTTATTGATATACCTCGATATTTTCGCCCGACGTCAATCTATGCAGGAACTGTGAAGATGCCCAACATTATGATCGAATCGCCATAACTTATTGATGTAGCTGGTAAAATCGGACCTTTCGGCCTGCCACTACGGGAAACCGCGCCAATTTCACGCGCGAACAGATAGACCGTGCGCGGGAGAGGGTCCAGACCGCCGATCCAGGCCGTGGTGTGCGATGCGTATGCTCATCACGTGCACCAGGTTAACAGATCTGGTGTGCAGCTTTGCTGTATCGTCAGCTTATTGGGTTGCCGCTCAGCGGTGCGCGACGACGGAGCGTGTGCCGGTCGGTGTGTGAATGTACAGAGAATCACATCCAATGGTGGAGGATTTGTCTCCCTCCGTGGGTCGCAAGATCCGACATGGTCGCGCGGTCGCAACATAAAAACGCCCTCGGTTCTGGGTCAGACGGTCCTCCTGCTATCCGCGAGGCCCTTGCCCATGAGGAGGCCGAGCTCGCCCGGGCGGTCGCTGTACTCTCGCATCGCGCGATAGGGGACGGCGGTGATCTCCGCGATGACGTTCAACTTCTCGGCCACGTCAAGCGCGCTGAACTTTCCGGCCCTGGGCCTGCGCTCGAACAAGGCCGCGATGGCCTGCAGCGTGCGAACGGGCACGATGCCGAGCACCCGCACGTGCTCCGGAGTGATATCGCCAGACGTCAGGGTGCGGCTCGGCACCACGTAGGCCGCCGACCTGTTCGCCTCCCCACGATCCTTCAGCTTGGCTCCAGAGGCCTGCGCACCAGGCGGCGGTGTCGCGCTCAGGTCGCTCGCCCGAAAATCCAGCTCGACCCCGTTGTCCTGTGCGATGAAAACCCAGTCCCCGTCGCACTCCAGTACCGTGCCGCTGCGCTGGCCGTCGCGACGCCAGACCCTCTGTCCCACCGAAAACATGCTCTTGTCCCTTTCAGGGCGCCGATTGGCCGCCTGTATGGCATCGTCAGTTTCTCCAGGCGAGGGAGTTGGATCTACTCAGCTGGAGCGCGGGTCCCTCCAATGATCCAGGTCTGATTTCGGGCCTGTCGGCGAATGCGCCCGCTGAAGGCGAGATCATAGCGCTGGCTGGTGAGCGTCCGAGGCGGTAGTACCGCCAAATCTCGCTAATCTTCTAAAGCAGACGTTTCGCAGGGGTGCGGCAGGGGGTTTGCTCTTTCGGCAGACGTCATATCGCCTCTCGCATTATCGTGTGAGCCGATTTCGATTGCCTTGGCGGCCGTTCGCACCATCCTTGTCACCACAGCTCGACCCGTCTGCTGCGCCGCCACGAACACGTCGCCCCCTGACCTGAGGACACGCCATGACCAAATATCTGCACACCATGATCCGCGTCAGCTCGCTGGAAGATAGCCTCGCCTTCTTCGAGCTGCTCGGCCTGCACGAAATCCGCCGCCGTCCGGACGAGAAGGGTCGCTACACCAACGTGTTCCTCGCCGCGCCGGGTGACGAAGCGGCGGCCTTGGAACTCACCTACAACTGGGATCCTGAGCCGTACACTGGCGGCCGCAATTTCGGGCATCTCGCCTACGCCGTGGACAACATCTACGACACCTGCAATGCCTTCATCGCGCGAGGCGTAACGATTAATCGCCCACCGCGTGACGGCCGTATGGCTTTCATCCGTACGCCGGACGGCATCTCCATTGAGCTGTTGCAGGCCGGCGGCGCGCTGGCGCCGGCGGAACCCTGGACCAGCATGCCCAACACCGGTTCCTGGTAGAGCCGAAAATCCCCTGGCGCCGTGATCGCTTGGCACGGCGCGGGATTTTGTCATCCCGCGCCGTCACTATACGCCGCCAGGGGACTGCGCCCGGTGGCCTGCGACCGCTCGGTGCTGAGCGTGGGTGTTCTGGGTTGTGCCATCCACGACGTACTGGACGCGGCCGCCGGAAGCTGACAAAGGCCGGATTTCAGCCCCTGGACGTTACTCGGAGACGGCATAGGCGCCAGCCTTTCTATGCAGGTTTCTTCTGTGGCTTCTGTGTGGGTTTTGTGCAGATTTCCCGCGTAACCTGTTGACGTTCGGCATCTGCCCAGGGCGGGGCAACCGTCCCTGTTACTGCGCCGCAGCGCTTTGACCGGTAAAGCGGCCATTGTGGCCTGTGCCGCCGCGTTGGTCGCTTAAAACTGAATTCACTGGCGGGAGGCCGCGCCACATCTCACTTCATCACCGTCGATAGGTCTGGGTGGCAGGAGCTGTGATGGACGATATCAGCGAGTCATATCTGAGGATCACACGGCGTGGCCTGCTGGAAGCGGGGACCGCGGCGGTGGGCTTGGTCGGGTTCGCCCCGGAGGTGCTGGCCGCGGCCAAAGACAGCGCGTCGGCGGAGCGCATGGCAGTGACGCTGGAGGTGAACGGCACCTCCCATCAGCTCAACCTGGACCCGCGCACGACCCTGCTCGACGCGCTGCGGGAACACCTGGCGCTGACCGGACCGAAGAAGGGTTGTGATCACGGCCAATGCGGCGCCTGCACTGTGTTGCTGGATGGGCGGCGGATCAATTCCTGCCTCACGCTGGCCGTGCTGCACGACGGCCAGCCGATCACCACGATCGAGGGGCTGGCCAAAGACCACCATCCGCATCCGCTGCAAACCGCCTTCGTGGAACATGACGGGTTTCAGTGCGGCTATTGCACCTCGGGGCAGATCTGCTCCGCCGTCGGCATGCTGGCGGAAAGCCGTGCCGGTATGCCCAGCGTGGTGACCGAGGATCTGGCCCAGCCGCAACCCGCGCTGACCGAGGCGGAAATCCGCGAGCGGATGAGCGGGAATATCTGCCGCTGCTCCGCCTATCCCAACATTGTTGCGGCGATCAAGCAGGTCGCAGGGACGCCGGTATGAGGGAATTCAGTTTCGCGCGCGCGGCATCGCCTGCGCAGGCCGCCTCATTGGCGGCGAGCAGTTCCACCCGGTTCATCGCCGGCGGCACAAACCTGCTCGACCTGATGAAGTTGCAGGTGGAAACGCCGACACGGCTGGTGGATATCAACCGCCTGCCGCTCGACAGGATCGAGGACACCCCGGATGGCGGACTGCGGATCGGCGCGCTGGTGCGCAACAGCGATCTGGCGGCGGATTCACGCGTGCGGCAGCACTATGGCGTGCTGAGCCGTGCGCTGCTGTCCGGGGCCAGCGCGCAGTTGCGCAACAAGGCGACCACCGCCGGCAACCTGTTGCAGCGCACGCGCTGCGTCTATTTCTATGACATAACGATGCCGTGCAACAAGCGCACGCCAGGGTCGGGCTGCGCGGCACTGCAGGGTATTAACCGCATGCATGCCATCGTTGGTGCCAGCGATCAATGCATCGCCGTGCATCCGTCTGACATGGCCGTGGCGATGCGCGTGCTGGATGCGACGGTGGAAGCGATGGACGCCACCGGCCGCAACCGCGCCATCCCGATTGCTGAATTTCACCGCCTGCCGGGCCAGACACCGCAGATCGAATCGACCCTGAAGCAGGGCGAGATCATCACAGCGGTCGTCCTGCCGCCGCCCCCGCCTGGCGTGCAGGTTTATCGCAAGGTGCGCGATCGCGCGTCCTATGCCTTCGCGTTGGTGTCGGTCGGCGCGGTGGTGGACGTGGCGGATGGCCGTATCCGATCCGCGCGTTTCGCGTTCGGCGGCATCGCGCCGAAACCCTGGCGCGTGCCGCAGGCCGAGGCACTGCTGCACGGTGTCGCGCCCACCAACGCCAGCTTCGATGCAGCGGGGCAGGCGGCGCTGGCAGGCGCGCGCGGCTACGGCGGCAATGATTTCAAGATCGCGCTGGCGCGTCGCACACTGCATGCGGTGCTGACCCAAGCCACCCGGACCTGAGGAGCGAAGGCGATGGAGATGAATGCTCCCGTCGGGACGAACGTGTTGGACGCGGAGGCCACGCAGGGGCTGGTTGGCAGGCCGTTCGATCGCGTGGATGGGCCGGCAAAAGTGAGCGGCGGCGTGCGCTACGCCTATGAGGTCACGCAAGGGCCGGCGACGCTGTACGGCTATATCGTGCAATCCGCTATCGCGAAGGGCCGCATCAGCGCGATAGACACCAGCGCGGCGGAACAGGCTCCTGGCGTGCGGCTCGTGCTGACCTACCGCAACGCGCCGCCGCAGGACAGCGGGCCGCATCCGGCGGCGCACTCCGTCATGACCGGGCCGGAGATCGCGTATCACGGCGAGCCGATCGCTTTCGTCGTGGCCGACACATTCGAGCAGGCGCGGGCTGCGGCCTATATGGTCCAGGTACGGTACGACCAGACGCGCGGCAGCTACACGCTGCATGATGGCGCGGCTGTGGCGCGGACGCCGCCCAAAGGTAACGCGGCACCCGATAGTAACGTGGGCGAGTTCACCTCGGCCTTTGCCGCGGCGCCGGTGCAGCTGGATGTCACCTACACCACACCGCTGCAAAGCCACGCGATGATGGAGCCGCATGCCACACTGGCGATATGGGATGGCGACACGCTGACGCTGCACACCGCCAACCAGATGCTGGATCGCGGACAGCAGTCGGTTGCACGCACGTTGCAGATGCCGGTGGAGAAGGTACGCCTGCTCAGCCCGTTCATCGGCGGTGGCTTCGGATCGAAGCTGGCGGTGGAGGCGGATGCGATCCTGGCGGCGATCGCGGCGCGCAAGCTCAATCGGTCGGTGAAGGTCGCGCTGACCCGCCCGCAGGTGTTCGAGGTCACCACGCACCGCTCCGACACCATCCAGCGGATCCGGATCGGAACTGATCGCGACGGCCATATCCTGGCAATCGGCCACGATGTGCTGGCCGGCAATCTGCGGACCGAATCCAGCTACGAAGCCGCTGCCAACCAGACCCGTACGTTGTACGCCGGCGCGAACCGACAGACCCGGCACCGGCTGGCGGCGCTGGACATGCCGGTGGCGTCTGCGATGCGGGCGCCGGGAGAAGCAGTGGGACTGCTCGCGCTGGAATGCGCGATGGACGAGCTAGCCGAGCAACTGAATCTCGATCCGATCGAGCTCCGGATTCGTAACGAACCAACCGAGGATCCGGAGAAGCACGTGCCCTATTCCAGCCGGCACCTGATCTCCTGTTTGCAGGAAGGCGCGCGGCGCTTCGGTTGGGACAAGCGCAATCCGAAGCCCGCCCAGGTGCGCGACGGGCGCTGGCTCGTGGGGATGGGTGTGGCCGCCGCCACCCGTGGCAACCCGCTGCAGCCGTCCTCAGCCAAGGTGCGTCTGGGTCGCGACGGCGTGGCGGTCGTGACGATGGCGATGACCGATCCCGGCACCGGCACCTACACAATTCTCACCCAGCTCGCGGCCGAGATGCTCGGGCTGCCGATGGAGCGTGTGAAGGTGATCATGGGCGATACGCGGTTTCCGCGCGCGTCCGGGTCGGGTGGATCGTTCGGCGCGGCGAGCTCGGGCTCGGCGCTGTTCGAAGCCTGCACGGCGCTGCGTGCAAAACTGGCGCAGGCGGCGGGTATGGACCCCACGGGTGCCCATTTCGCCAATGGCTCGATCGAGAGCGGCGGCCAGAGCAAGTCACTGGTCAGCCTGGTCGGTGACGGCATCGAGGCCGACGGGTCGATCACGCCTGGCGCAACGCTGAAGAACTATTCGCAGCAATCCTATGGCGCGCATTTCGCCGAAGTGGGTGTGGACAGTGACACGGGCGAGATAAGACTGCGCCGCATGCTGGGTGTGTTCACCGCGGGGCGCATCCTGAACGCGAAGACTGCGCGATCGCAGGCGATCGGCGGTATGACCTTCGGCATCGGCGCGGCGCTGGAGGAGGAGATTGCGGTTGATCCCCGCTTCGGCGCCTATGTCACGCGCGACCTGGCGAATTACCACGTGCCGGTGCATGCCGACGTGCCGGATATGGATGCGATCTTCCTGCCGGAACTTGATACCAAATCGAACCCGCTGAAGAGCAAGGGGATCGGAGAGCTGGGCATCTGCGGCGCGGGAGCGTCGCTGGCGAACGCGGTGTATAATGCCTGCGGCGTGCGGGTGCGTGACTATCCGATCACCTTGGACAAGGTATTGGGGTCGCTTCCGGAACAGATTTAGGATCCGTTTCCCCCCGACCGCCGATATAACGGCACCGCCGGAGCGGTGGCGAGGAAGGCCAGGCGGACGCTGTCCCCCCGGCAAAGGCTTGGCCTTGGCAATCCAATCGTTTGGTTGGTGTGGGGGTGGGCGCCTGAGGTGCCCTGAGGGGGCCGCGTAGGCGCCCATCCCCACACCAACCAACGGCGGGTTCCACGGGCCGTGCCCTATGGTCTTTCGTGCCGCCGTTGTCGGCGGGGCGTGCGCCCGGCAGGACTCGAACCTGCAACCAG
>DATHNE010000270.1:0-24989 GCA_035486355.1 Acetobacteraceae bacterium | reverse complement strand
GCGTCGCATCCAAGGCCGAACTCAAAGCCAGGATCCTGGCATACCTCGACGACCTCAATCGCGATCCCGTTGTCCATATCTGGAACTACAAAATCAGCGAGGCGGCGTGATAGGAGTCGTTTCACGGAAACGCAGTACTAGACGTCAACGTCGTCATGATGCGACACGGCCTGCGCCGGTTTGTCCAAGCCGCCTCAGCGCCCTCTGCGGTTAACCCAACCGAAGCCAACCCCACAGGCCGTCGCCTGCCAATGCCGCACAATGCGTAACAAACCCGACTACCTCACCCACATTGTCCTGATCCTGGGCGTCATCCTCTTCGCCCTCCCGGTCTGGCTCGCCCTCGCCGGCTCGACTCAGGACACCGACGCCATCGCCCGCGGCGAGCTCTCCTTCCTCCCCCGCCTCTCCGGCCTCGGCACCTATTGGCGCGTGCTCACCGAAGGCACCATGGGCGCGCGGCCGGTCTGGCACATGCTGTTGGTCTCGCTCGGCATGGCGCTGGCCATCGCGCTCGGCAAGATCGTCATCTCGCTGCTCTCCGCCTACGCCGTCGTCTTCTTCCGCTTCCCGTTCCGCCAGCTCGTCTTCTGGGTGATCTTCATCACGCTGATGCTGCCGGTGGAAGTGCGCATCATTCCCACCTACGAGGTGATGGCCGATTTCCATCTGATCAACAGCTTCACCGGCCTGACCATGCCGCTGATCGCCTCGGCCACCGCGACGCTGCTGTTCCGACAGGTCTTCGCCGCCATCCCCGATGAGCTCGTCGAAGCCGCGCGCATGGATGGCGCCGGCCCACTGCGTTTCCTGTGGGACATCCTGCTCCCGGTCTCGGCTGCCAACATCGCCGCGCTGTTCGTCATCCTGTTCGTCTACGGCTGGAACCAGTTCCTCTGGCCGCTGCTGGTCGCGACCGACCCGCATCTCGACACCATCGTCATCGGCATCGTCCGCATGATCGGCGTCGAAACCCAGACCGACTGGAGCGCGGTGATGGCCACCGCCGTGCTCGCCTTGCTGCCGCCTGTAATCGTCGTCGTGCTGATGCAACGCTGGTTCGTCGCCGGCCTGACGGAAGGAGAAAAATAGTGGCGACGCTCGAACTCGCTGGCATCGTCAAGAGCTTCGGCGCCACGCAGGTGTTACAGCAGATCGATCTCGCGCTCGCCGATGGCGAGATGCTGGTCATCGTCGGTGCCTCAGGCTGCGGCAAATCGACCCTGCTGCGGATCGTTGCGGGACTGGAGCAACCGACCCAGGGTCGCATCCTGCTGGACGGCAAGGACATCACCACCCTCGACCCGTCGGCGCGCGACGCCGCGATGGTGTTCCAGAACTATGCGCTCTACCCGCACATGAGCGTGTTCGACAACATGGCCTATGGGCTGCGCATCCGCGGCCTGGCCCGCGAGGACATCCGTCGCCGCGTCGATGAAGCCGCCGCTCTGCTCGGCCTCGACGCCCTGCTCACCCGCAAGCCGCGCCAGCTGTCGGGCGGCCAGCGCCAGCGCGTCGCGATGGGTCGTGCCATCGTCCGCGAACCCAAGCTGTTCCTGTTCGACGAGCCGCTTTCCAACCTCGATGCCAAGCTACGCGTGCAGATGCGCGCCGAGATCCGCCGTCTGCAGCGCCGCCTCGGCGTCACCAGCCTCTATGTCACCCACGACCAGACCGAGGCGATGACCCTGGGCGACCGCCTGCTCGTTCTCCACCAAGGCCGCCCCGCCCAGCTCGCCACCCCGATGGAGGTGTTCGAGCGCCCTGCCGATACCTATGTCGCCAGCTTCATCGGCGCCCCCGCGATGAACTTCCTGCCCGGAGACCTCACCGCCGGCGGGGCCGCGGTCCGACTGTCGACCGGCGTCGAGTTCCCTCTCCCGGGCACCCGTCCAGCCGGGCCAGATGGACAGCCCGTCACCGTTGGCATCCGGCCCGAGCACATTGTCCTGACCGAGGTGCCGTCCGCCGCGGCGTCGGATAGGCCGGGCGCGCTGCACCTCCACGTCGAGTTGATCGAACCCCTCGGCTCCGAATCCGTGGTGCACGGCCGGCTGGACCACTCGGATCCCCAAGACCTCGTCGTCCGGCTACCCGGCCGCGCCCCGCCGAGCGAACGCCTTGCGATCCGGCTGCTGGCGGAACACCTGCATCTGTTCGACCGCGCCACCGGCCAGCGCCTCGCGGACACCTGACGCGCAGCAGACCGGCGCAGAAACTCGCCCGGCTCGGCTTGAAGCCGCGGACCGCGCTGGATAGGGTCGCAAGATAGTTGCAACAAAAGGTCGTCGAATCGGATGTCCGCGTCCACGGCCCCACCACTGCCCCCTGTCAGCCCCGCGGAGATGCAGACGCTCGTCTCCCGCGCCGGCCTGTCGCTCAATCCGGGGCAGATGGCGGATCTCGTCCTGGCCTGGCGGCAGGTCGCGGGGCTGCTGGCCCTGATCCCGCGCGACCGGCCGATGACCGACGATCAGGCCTATGTGTTCCGCTTGTCGCCACCAGCGGCCACGGTCGGGGTAAGTCCCGCATCCAAGCCGGCCGCCAAGGCCCCGCCAGCGCGCAAAGCGGCCACCAAGCCCGCCCCCAAGGCCACGCCCGTGCGGAAGGCGGCCAAACCGACGGCCCGCCAAGCCGCCAGGAAGCTGGCCCGATCTCAGGTCGCCAAGCAGCCCACCAAGAAACCCGCCAGCCGCAAACCGGCCCGACGCCGCCGATGACAGGCGTCGCCCCCTTCCTCACCATTGCCGAGGCCAGCCGCCTCATCGCCGCGAAGAAACTGTCGCCGGTCGAGCTGACCAAGGCCTTGCTGGCGCGCATCGAGGCGGTCGACCCGAAGATCAACGCCTTCCTCGCGGTCACCGAAAAGCAGGCCCTGACCGCCGCCCGCGCCGCCGAACGAGCGGTGATGGCCGGCAACAAATCGCCGCTGCTGGGCATTCCGGTCGCCTACAAGGACATCTACGAAACCGCCGGCGTCGCCACCACGGCGCATTCGCGCATCTTGCGGACCAACGTGCCGAAGGACGACGCCGAGACCGTCCGACGCCTGCGCGAGGCCGGCGTGGTGATGCTGGGCAAGCTCGCGACGCACGAATTCGCCATCGGCGGCCCGGCCTTCGACCTGCCCTGGCCACCCGCGAAGAACCCTTGGGACACCCGCCGCTTCACCGGCGGCTCCAGCTCCGGCTCCGCCGCGGCGGTGGCCGCCGGCCTGGCGCTGGGCGCACTTGGCTCCGACACCGGAGGCTCCATCCGCCTGCCCGCCGCCTATTGCGGCATCGCCGGACTGAAGCCGACGCCAGGCCTGGTCTCGCGCCGCGGCGTGATCCCGCTCGCCCCAAGCCTCGACACCGCCGGGCCCATGGCCTGGACGGCACAAGACTGCGCCATTCTGCTCGATGTCCTGGCCGGTCATGATCCCGCCGACCCCGCCTCGGTGCCCGGGCCGAAAATCTCCTACGCCAAATCCCTGGACGTACCGGTGACGGGCTTGCGCGTCGGCGTGCTACGCCATCTCTACGAGCATGACCTGCCAGGCACGCCCGAGCTGCTGCATGCGATGAACCACGCGATCGCCACCCTGACGTCGCTCGGTTGCCGCGTAGATGACGTCACCTTGCCGTCGCTGCAGGAATACAACGCGGTCGGCCGCGTGATCATCAGCGCCGAGGCCTACGCCCTGCACGAAGCCACGCTGCACAGCCGGATTTCCGACTACTCCCGCACCTTCCGCATCCGGGTGCTGCCGGGCGCCCTGGTCCGCGCGTCCGACTACATCGCCGCGCAACGCCGCCGCAGCGACCTGATCGCCCTCACCGCCAAGGCGTTCGAGCGCGTCGACGTGCTGCTCTCCACCCCAACCCAAGGCGCCGCGCCGATCCTGACCGACCAGCGCCCCGATGACGGCTTCGCCCGCCCGCTGCTGACCACGTTGGCCAATGTCGCCGCGGTGCCATCCCTGGCCGTGTGCGCCGGATGGACGGTCGGCGGCCTGCCGTTGGGCGTGGAATTTATCGGCCCGGCCTGGGGCGACGCCACCCTGCTGCGGCTTGGCCATCAGTTCGAACACGCCGCCGGGACGCGCGGTCGGCGCCCGGAGCTCTGATGGCCACCCGCCCCGTCACCGTCGCGCCCAGCCTGCTGGCGGCCGACTTCGCCCGCCTGGGCGAAGAGGTCCGCGCCATCGAGGCCGCCGGCGCCGACTGGCTGCATCTGGACGTGATGGATGGGCAGTTCGTGCCCAATATCAGCTTCGGCCCGCTGGTGCTGAAGGCTCTGCGTCCGCACACCAAGTTGCCGTTCGACGTCCACCTGATGATCAGCCCGGTCGATCCGTTCATCCACGCCTTCGCCGAGGCGGGGGCGGATCATCTGCTGCTGCACCCCGAGGCCGGCCCGCACCCGCATCGCTCGCTGCAACTGATCCGCGCGCTGGGCAAGAACGCTGGCGTGGTGTTGAATCCCGGCACGCCGGTGGAGGCGGTTGCCTGGCTGCTCGATCTGGCCGACATCGTGCTGGTGATGACGGTCAATCCTGGATTCGGCGGGCAGTCCTTCCTGGCCTCCCAACTGCCCAAGATCGCAGCGCTGCGGCGGATGATCGACGCCACCGGCCGCAAGATCGCGCTGGCGGTGGATGGTGGCGTCGACGCCGCCAGCGCGCGCAGCGTGTTGCAAGCCGGCGCCGACACGCTGATCGCCGGCACCGCGGTGTTCGGCACCAAGGACTACGCGGCGGCGATCGCCGCGTTGCGCGCCGCCGGACACACCCCATGACGGCACGCGGTCGGGGGGGCAGGCTGCGCGGCCTGCGCCAGTTTCTGGCGCGGCTGCCGCGCCCGCGCATGTCGCGTGTGCCCGACGCGCCAATCCAGCCAATGCGCGACGTCTGGCCGGGCGACCCGGTGCGCGGCGCGCGCCTGTTGCGCGGCGAGATCGAACTCGGCGGGGCCACCGCCAGCCTGCAACCCGGGAACTGGGCGACCAATGCGCCGGCGTCGCTGCTGATCGCGGCGGCGCACGGCTTTGCCTGGTTGCGCGACTTGCGCGAGATCGGCTCGCCCGCCGCCCTGCTGCGCGCCCGCGCGCTGGTCAGCGACTGGATTGGTGCGGTGCCCAACGATCCGATCGCCCAGCGCCCCGACGTGGTCAGCACGCGGATTGCCGCCTGGCTGGGCCACTACGACTTCTTCGCCTCCACCGCCGACGATGGGTTTCGCCAGAAGCTGATGGCGCGCGTGCTGACCGACGCCCGCCGCCTGTCGGCGGCGCTGCCGACCGAGGAGATCGACGGCCGCGCGCTGACCGCGATCAAGGGCCTGACCGCCGCCGCTGTAGCGTTGCCCGATCAGTCGGCCTTCCTGACGCGCGTGCTGCGCTTCCTGCCGCAAGAGATCGCCCGCCAGGTGTTGCCGGACGGCGGCCATGTCGAGCGCAGCCCGATGGCCCAGCTCACGGCGCTGCAGGACCTGATCGACATCCGCGCCCTGCTGCAATCAGCCCAGGCGACGCCGCCAGCCGGGCTCAATAGCACCATCGACCGTATGGCGCTGGCGCTGCGCTTCTGCCGCCATGGCGATTCGGGCCTGGCTCAATTCAACGGCACCAAGGAAGAGAACGGCGCGCTGATCGACCATGTGCTGGCGCGCGCCGGGCGCACCGGCAAACTGCCGACCCACCTGCCGGACACCGGGTTCTACCGGCTCCAGGCGGGACGGACGGTGGTGCTGGTGGATTGCGGCGGGCCGCCGGCGGCGGGCTTGGACCGCTACACGCACGCCGGCACGCTTTCGATGGAAATGTCCGTCGGGCGCGAGCGGTTGGTGGTGAACTGCGGCGGCTTTCCCGCGGGTGGTGAGTCCTGGCGTGACGCAACGCGTGCCACCGCGGCGCACTCCACCTTGGTGATCGCCGACGTCAATTCTTCGGAACTGCGCCCCACCGGCCTCGGCCACCGCGCCGGTGTCCAGCAAGTGCAGCGCCAGGAATCCGAGGGCGCGCAGTTCATCGAGGCCTGCCACGACGGCTGGCGGCAATCCTTCGGCGCCCTGCATCGCCGCAGCCTCTACATCGCCATCAGCGGCGACGACCTGCGCGGCGAAGACGTGATCGAGGCGCCGATCCCGCAGCCTTTCACCTTGCGCTTCCACCTGCACCCCGACGTCACCGCCAGCTCGCAGCAGGGCGGTGAGGCGGTGTTGTTGCGCCTGCGGTCCGGCGCCGGCTGGCGGCTGCGTGCCGAAGGTGGGCAGATGAGCATCGAGGACAGCATCTATCTCGGTGGCCCGGAACCGCGCCGCAGTGAGCAGGTCGTGATCACCAGCCACGCCGACGGTCCGCAGCAGGTGAAATGGGCGATCAGCAAGGTCGGGTGATCAGTGACCAATCCCTGATCACCGCATGAAAATTATCGAGCTCACCAACGTCGACTTCTCCCTCCGGCATTTCCTGCTGCCGCTGATGCGTGGCATCCGCGCGCGCGGGCACGAGGTGATCGGTGTGTGTGCCGACGGGCCGCTGGTGGCGACCGTGCGGGCCGAAGGGTTTCGCGTCGAAGCACTGCCTCTCGCGCGGCGGATTTCGCCGCTGGCGCATTTGCGCGCGTTCATCGCGCTGGTGCGCCTGTTCCGCGCCGAGCGGCCCGACCTGGTGCACGCGCATATGCCGATCAGCGGTTTCCTCGCCCGCCTGGCCGCGCGCTGTGCTGGGGTGAAGCGGATCGCATACACATGCCACGGTTTCTGGTTCAACAATCCCGGCCCCTGGCCGCGCCGCGCCGCCGGCCTCCTGATGGAATGGATCGCGGCGCGCGTGACCCATGTGTTCCTCACCGTGTCTCGGGAAGAGGCCGAGGACGCCAGACGGCTTCATATCGCCCCCAATGCGATCGCGATCGGCAACGGCCGCGACCCCGCGCTGTTCCGCCCCGACCCTGCGGCGCGCGCGCGCATCCGCGCCGAACTCGATGTGCCGGAAACGCGTGCCGTGGTGATCGCCGTGTCGCGTCTGGTGCGCCACAAGGGCTACCCCGAGCTGGCCACCGCGATGCGCGACGTGCCGGAGGCGGAGCTGTGGGTGGTGGGCGAACGCCTTGCCTCCGACCGGGGCGAGAACATGGTTGCGCTGCTGCAAGCGGCTGGGTTGGGGGAGCGGCTGCGCCTGCTGGGCTATCGCGAGGACATCCCCGCCCTGCTCGCAGCCGCCGACATTTTCACCCTGCCCAGCCAGTTCGAAGGTCTGCCGATGTCGGTGATCGAGGCGATGCTGTGCGGCCTGCCGGTGGTCGCCACCGATATACGCGGCCCGCGCGAGCAGGTGGTGAATGGCGTCACCGGGCTGTTGGTCCCCCCGGCGGAGGCCGCTGCCCTGGCAAAGGCCCTGGCTCACCTGGTCGCCGCCCCTGCCTTGCGCGCCACGCTGGGTGAAGCTGGCCGTGACCGCGCCCGCGCACTCTACGACGAGGCTGCCGTGGTCGCGCGCACGCTGGACCTGCTCGGAGTGACGGTCTAGAGCGAGTGCGCATTGAACACACCTCTCCCGCTATGCAGGAGAGGTCGCGGAACGTCGCGACGCGGCTGAGGATGGTGCGCGCCGCACCACTCTCACCTGTCTCGCTTCGCTCGCCGACCTCTCCCACTTTGGGGGCGAGGTGTATGAGCCTCTGGGACGCCGGCATGCCTGACATCGTACCAATCGCGCGTGCCTTGATCTCGGTCTCCGACAAGACCGGGTTGGTGCGCTTCGCCCAGGCATTGGCGGCGCGCGGTGTGGAAATCGTGTCCACCGGCGGCTCGGCGCGCGCATTGCGTGAAGCGGCGATCGCCGTGAAGGAGGTCTCCGAGCACACCGGATTCCCCGAAATCCTCGACGGACGCGTGAAGACGTTGGTGCCGCAGATCCATGGCGGCATCCTAGGCCGCCGCGACCTGCCCGAGCATCGCGCGCAGATGGCCGCGCACAACATCGCGCCGATCGACCTGGTCGCGGTCAATTTGTATCCGTTCGAAGCGACTGTCGCGCGCGGCGCGCCGTATGAGGAATGCGTCGAAAATATCGACATCGGCGGCCCCGCGCTGATCCGCGCCGCAGCCAAGAATCATGATTTCGTGGTCGTTCTGACTGATCCGTCACAATACGACGCGGTGCTGGCCGAGCTGACGGAGAAAGACGGCACCACACTCGCGCTGCGCCAGCGTCTGGCGTTCGCGGCTTATGCGTCGACTGCAGCATATGACTCGGCCATCACCGGCTGGTTCGCCCGCCAGCACCACACCGGCTTCCCGCCGCACTTCGGATTCGCCGGCACGCTGCGCCAGGAGCTGCGCTATGGCGAGAACCCGCACCAGCAGGCGGCGTTCTACGCCACCGACAAGCGTCCCGGTGTCGCGACCGTGGTGCAGGTGCAAGGCAAGGAGCTGTCGTACAACAACTTCAATGACACCGACGCTGCGTTCGAATGCGTCGCAGAATTCGATACGCCGTCCGTCGCGATCATCAAGCATGCGACGCCCTGCGGTGTGGCCAGCGCGGCCACGCTATCCGAAGCCTGGGATCTGGCGTTCCGTTGTGATCCTGTTTCGCCCTTTGGCGGCATCGTCGCGGTGAACCGCACACTCGATGCCGCGGCAGCGGAGAAGATCGCCGAGATCTTCACCGAGGTCATCATCGCACCCGACGCCGATGACGCAGCGAAGGAAGCGGTCGCCGGCAAAAAGAACCTGCGCCTGCTGCTGACCGGCGGCATGCCCGATCCCGCCGCGCAAAGCCTCACGTTCAAGCGCCTGTCCGGTGGCTTCCTGGTGCAGACACGCGACGACGGCCGCATCACACGCGACATGCTGAAGGTGGTGACCAAGCGCGCGCCGACGGAAGCGGAGCTGGAAGATCTCATCTTCGCCTTCCGCGTCTGCAAGCACGTGAAGTCGAACGCGATTGTCTATGCGAAGGCAGGCGCCACGGTCGGCATCGGTGGTGGCCAGCCCAACCGCGTGGACAGCGCGCGGATCGCGGCATGGAAAGCTGAGGAGGCTGCCAAGGCGGCGGGGCTGGCGGCAACGCTCACGCACAACAGCGTGGTGGCATCCGATGCGTTCTTTCCGTTCGCGGATGGATTAGAGGCGGCGATCGCCGCCGGCGCCACCGCTGTGATCCAACCAGGCGGGTCGATGCGCGATCAGTTGGTGATCGACGCCGCGGACAAGGCCGGCGTCGCCATGGTGTTTACCGGCATGCGCCATTTCCGCCATTGAACAACCCAGGCTGATCCGTCATCCTGGCCGAGTCCCGGCTACCCGGCGCGGGAGAGTGTGAGGGTCCCCTCACCGCCGAAGGCGCAACCGGCCCCCGGAAACGCTCAGGCATCAGGGACCGCGGCGGGATTTGGGATCTCTGGAAAGCCGGTGGGCGCAAGTCCATCGCACCGACGGAGTAAGGGGCGGAGGCCCCGAATCTCTCAGGTCCCGTGACAGAGGGGGGTCGCTCTCGCCGGCATGTCGCCGGCGGGCGACCTGTGTCACGGAGCCGCCGCTTGGCCCAGAACGCACTGCCGGACGATCCCACACCGCCGCCCCTGCTGACCACACCGCTGGATGCGTGGCATCGCGCGCACGGCGCCCGCATGGTGCCGTTCGCGGGCTATGCCATGCCGGTGCAGTACGACTTCGCCGGCGCGCTGGCGGAGCGCTGCCGGGGCGGCGTGATGGCCGAGCACCTGCACTGCCGCGAGAAGGCGGCGCTCTTCGATGTCTCGCACATGGGCCAGGGCACGTTGTCGGGTGCCGCCGCCGCCGCGGTGCTGGAATCGCTGGTGCCAGGCGACATCGCCGGGCTGAAGCCAGGGCGGCAGCGCTACACACTGCTGACCAACGCGGCCGGCGGCATCATCGACGACCTGATGGTGGCGACGCTCGAGGCGGGGCGGCTGTTCCTGGTGGTCAACGCCAGTCGCAAGGAGGTGGACTTCACCCATATCCGCACCGCTCTGCCCGCTGGTGCGACGCTGACACGGCACGACGACCGGGCTCTGCTCGCGCTGCAGGGGCCGCAGGCAGCGACCGTGCTGGGTCGGCTATGCCCGGCGGCCGCCGGGCTGGCGTTCATGGGCGTCGCGTCTGCCCTGGTACGCGGCATCCCCTGCCTGATGTCCCGCTCGGGCTACACCGGAGAGGATGGGTTTGAGATCTCGGTACCCGCCGACCGCGCGGTCGACCTCGCCACGTTGCTGGTCGCGCAGCCGGAGGTGGTACCCGCCGGCCTGGGTGCACGCGACTCGCTGCGATTGGAAGCCGGATTGTGCCTCTATGGCAACGATATCGATGAGCTGACCTCACCGGTGGAAGCCGGTCTGACCTGGGCGATCGGCAAGCGCCGCAGGATATCGTGGGATTTCCCAGGCGGTGCTGTGGTGCGCGATCAGCTCGCCAACGGCGCGCCGCGGCTGCGCGTTGGCATCCAGCCCGAAGGCCGTGCCCCGGCGCGTGCGCTGACCACGATCGTCGCGCTGGATGGCACCGAGGCCGGAACGATCACCTCAGGCGGTTTCGGCCCCAGCCTGAACGTGCCGATCGCCATGGGCTATGTGCGACGCGACTTGGCGGGCGACGGCACCGCCCTGTCGCTGCTGGTGCGCGGCAAGGCGCTGCCAGCCGCCGTCGCCCCGATGCCGTTTGTCCCCCACCGCTACATCCGTTGAAGGATCACTACGATGGCCGACACCGACACCCGCTACACGAAAGACCATGAATGGATCCGCCTGGATGGCGACATTGCCACCGTGGGCATCACCGATCACGCGCAGGAGGCGCTCGGCGACGTGGTGTTCGTCGAGCTGCCGGAGCTGGAACGCATGGTGGAGCCCGGCGAGGCCTGTGCGGTGGTGGAAAGCGTGAAGGCGGCGTCTGACATCTATGCGCCGCTGGCCGGCAAGGTGGTGGAGACCAATGGGGCGATCGTCGATGAACCGGCGCTGGTGAACAGCGACGCGATGGGCGAGGCCTGGTTCTTCCGGCTGGAGATCGATGACACCGAGGCGTTCAACGCGCTGCTGGACGAAGCCGCCTACACCGAATTCCTGGAGACGTTGTGAGCATGGACGCCTTGGCTGAGCTGGCCGAACTGGAGGCGGCTGATGGGTTCGTCGCCCGGCATATCGCGCCGTCCGAGGCGGAGATCGCGGCGATGCTGCACGCGATTGGCACGGCCAGCCTCGAGGATCTCGCGGCCAAGACCGTTCCTGGAACGATCCGGACCAATCAGGCGCTAGACCTGCCGGCGCCAATCGATGAGGCTGGTGCGCTGGCGGAGCTGCGGGCGCTGGCGGCCCAGAATGATCTGAAGAAGTCACTGATCGGCATGGGCTACCACGGCACGGTCACGCCGCCGGTGATCCTGCGCAACGTGCTGGAGAATCCCGGCTGGTATACGGCGTATACGCCGTATCAGGCGGAGATCGCGCAGGGCCGGCTGGAAGCGCTGCTGAACTTCCAGACCATGATCTGCGACCTGACCGGGATGGAGATCGCCAACGCGTCGCTGCTGGATGAGGCGACGGCGGCAGCCGAGGCGATGGCCATGGCGCATGCCACCAGCAAGGCGAAGTCCGATGTGATCGCGGTGGCGACGGATGTGCATCCGCAGGCGCGCGCGGTGCTGGCGACGCGGGCAAAGCCGATCGGCATCACGCTGCTCGATGTCATGCCGGGCGATGTCGATGCCATTCGCGCCGCCAAGCCGTTCGCGCTGCTGCTGCAATATCCCGGCAGCACCGGCGCGCTGCGCGATCTGAGTGCCGAGATCGCGGCGGCGCAGGCAGTCGGCGCGCTGGCGATCGTCGCGGCGGATCCGCTGTCGCTCGCGCTGCTGGCGTCGCCGGGTGAGATGGGGGCGGATGTCGTCGTCGGTTCGGCGCAGCGCTTCGGCGTGCCGATGGGGTTTGGCGGCCCGCATGCCGGGTTCTTCGCCACGCGTGATGCGTACAAGCGGCATATGCCGGGGCGGTTGGTCGGTGTATCGGTCGACGCTTCGGGCGCGCCGGCCATGCGGCTCGCGTTGCAAACGCGTGAGCAGCACATACGGCGCGAGAAGGCGACATCGAACATCTGCACGGCGCAGGTGCTGCTGGCGGTGATCGCCGGGTTCTATGCGGTGTGGCACGGGCCGGAGGGCCTGACGCGCATCGCCAGGCGGGTGAATTTGCAGGCGCGTCTGCTGGCTGCGGCCGCGCGGCATGGCGGACATCGGTTGCGGCACACGGCGTTCTTCGACACGCTGGCGCTGGAGACTGCGCAGCCGGATCGGCTGATCGCCACGGCGGCGGCGGCCGGGTTCAACTTGCGGCGCATCGATGCGACCGGCGTGGGAATCGCGCTGGACGAGACCGTGACGCGCACGGACCTGACACGCCTCGCGGTGGTGCTGGGCGGCGGGCTGACGGAGGCCGCGCCCAGCATTCCGCCAGCACTGGTACGGACGACATCGTTCCTGATGCAAATCGTCTTCCATCAGCACCACGCCGAGCACGAGATGCTGCGCTATCTGAAGCGGCTGGAAGACAAGGACGTGGCGCTGAACCGCAGCATGATCCCGTTGGGGTCGTGCACGATGAAGTTGAACGCCTCGGCGGAGATGATACCGATCACGCTGCCGGGTTTCTCCGACATCCATCCTTTCGCGCCGGCCGAGCAGACCGCGGGCTACACCACGCTGATCACGCGGCTGGCGGACTGGCTGAAGGCGGCGACTGGCTTCGCTGCGGTATCGTTGCAGCCAAATGCCGGTTCGCAGGGCGAATACGCCGGGCTGCTGGCGATCCGTGCCTATCACGAGGCACGCGGCGAGGCGCATCGCGATGTCTGCCTGATCCCGTCCAGCGCGCACGGCACCAATCCGGCAAGCGCGGCGATGGCGGGGTTGACCGTGGTGGTGGTGGGCTGCGACCGCGACGGCAATGTCGATCTCGCCGATCTCGAAACGAAAACGGCGAAGCACGCCGCCCGGCTGGCGGCTTTGATGATCACTTATCCGTCCACGCACGGTGTGTTCGAGGGTGCGATCCGCGACATCTGCGCCTTGGTGCATCGTCATGGCGGGCAGGTCTACATGGACGGCGCCAACATGAACGCACAGGTGGGCCTGACCTCGCCGGCGGCGATCGGTGCGGATGTCTGCCATCTGAACCTGCACAAGACGTTCTGCATTCCACACGGCGGCGGCGGCCCGGGCGTCGGGCCGATTGGCGTGGCGGCGCACCTGGCGCCGCATCTGCCGAACCATCCGCTGCGCGCGGATGCCGGACCGGCGAGCGGGATTGGTCCGGTCTCCGCCGCGCCATTCGGCAGCGCGCTGATCCTGCCGATCTCCTACGCCTATATCCGCATGATGGGCGCGGCTGGTCTCACGCGAGCAACCGAAGTGGCGATCCTCAACGCCAACTACATCGCCTCACGTCTGCGCGGGCATTATCCGGTGCTGTATTCCGGCCCGGGCGGCATGGTCGCGCATGAGTGCATCATCGACTGCCGCGGCTTCCAGGCCGAGGCGGGCGTGATGGTGGAAGACATCGCCAAGCGGCTACAGGATTTCGGCTATCACGCGCCGACCATGTCGTGGCCAGTCGCCGGCACACTGATGATCGAACCGACCGAGAGCGAGTCGAAGGCAGAGCTGGATCGGTTCTGCGAGGCAATGATTGCGATCCGCGCTGAGATCGCAGCGATTGCCGCTGGCAAGCTGGACAAGACCGACAATCCGCTGAAGCACGCCCCGCACACTGCGCGCGAAGTGATGGCGGATGTCTGGACGCACGCCTATCCGCGCACCCAGGCCGCCTTCCCGCTACCGTGGGTGTTGGCCGCGAAATACTGGCCGCCGGTCAAGCGCGTGGACAACGTCTATGGTGACCGCAACCTGGCGTGCACCTGCGCACCGTTGGAAGCATACGCAGAGGCGGCGGAGTGATCATGAACACCACCAAAGTCCGCATGGCGGAACTCACCGGCGGTGAGGCGCGCGGCATCTATCCGCGCAACCCGGTGATCTTGCTGCCGATGGGCAGCCACGAGGACCAGGGCCCGCACGCGCCGATGGGCGACTACCTTTCGGCCGACGCGATCGCCGAACGCATCGCCCGCCGCGCCACGGCACGCGGTGTGGAAACCATGATCGCCCCGGTGCTGCCCTTCGGCGGCGCGGACTATTTCGGCTCGATGCCCGGCGGCATCTCGCTGACCCAGCCCACCCTGCGCGCGGTGCTGTCTGATATGCTGGGTTGCCTGGTCCGCCACGGGCTGACCCGCCTGATCGTCATCAACGGCCACGGTGGCAACGTGCAAGCCATCCACGACGCCACGCAGCCCTTCTGGCTGCAACGCCAGGTCCTGATCCCCAGCTTCTACCTTTGGCGCGTCGGTTACGGCCTGCTGCCCGGCATCGTCGGCGAGGAGAAGGCCAAGCAGGTCTCCGGCCACGGCGCCGACCCGCTGACCAGCGTGGCCATGCACCTGTTCCCGGAGCTGATGCGCCCCGATCTGGTGCCCGGCCCGGAACCGCTGCAGCAGGTGATGGGCATGCCGGCCACCGCCTTCGGCGTGGCAAAGTTCGAAGGCGCCGAGATCGCCGTTCCGGTCGAGTATCACGAGATCGCGCCCCAGGGCGTGCGCGCCGGCGATGCGCGGCTGTGCTCGCCGGAAACCGGCAGCCAGCTGGTCGAGCAGCTCACCGAGCTGGGCGCGCGTTTCGTCGCCCATTACGCCCAGCACAACCCCGCCACACGCTGACCCCTTGACTTAGAGTGTGTTCAGATATATCTAATGCGCGATATGTCATCCGATATATCAAAACACACTCTAGGATACCACATGCATAACAGACACGACTCACACCGCGACCGCGGACGGGACCATGGGCACGACCGCGGCCACCGGCACGGCCACGACTGCCGGCAGTTCGCCCGCATGACGCGCGACGGCGACTGGGACCGAGATCGCGACCGCCACCACGACCACGGCCGGATGAGCCATGGCGGCCGCCGCGGCCGGGTATTCGACCATGGTGACCTGCGCCTGGTCGTGCTCCAGCTCATCGCGGAAAAGCCCCGCCACGGCTACGAGATCATCAAGGCGATCGAGGAGCAGGTGGGCGGCGCCTACTCGCCCAGCCCCGGCGTGGTCTATCCGACCCTGACGCTGCTGGAGGAACTCGGCCAGGTCACCGTGGCGGAGCAGGATGGCAAAAAGCTGCATACCATCACCGCAGCCGGCCGCTCCTGGCTCGAAGAGAACCGGGCCGCCGTGGCGGTGCTCCAGACCCGCATGGCGCAAGTCGCTGCCAGCCGCGCCGAGGCCGCGCCACCCTCCGTGGTTCGCGCGACAGAGAACCTTCGACTGGCGCTGCGGCTCAAGTTGCACCAGGGCGGGCTCACCCCAGAGCAGGCGCGCATTATCGCCGCCGCGCTGGACGCCGCAGCCACGGCGATCGAGCAGGCCTGAGCCCGGCTCCTCGCTTGATCGCGCGATGCACGCTTGCTGGCAATTCTGCCTCAAGCGATCACGCACTACGCGATCCGGATCACCACCTTGCCGACATGGCGCTGTGCCTGCAGGTGGCGATAGGCGTCCTTCGCGTCAGCGAAATCGAACACGCGATCAATCACCGGGGTGATCCGGTGCAGGGCGATGGCCTGGTTCATCGCCTCGAACATCTGGCGTGAGCCGACATAGATCCCGCGCATCACCACGCCCCGGCGCAGCACGGTCGACGGGTCAATCGTTCCGCCTCCGGTCAGCACGCCGATCAGATGGATGAACCCGCCCTGCCGTGCCGTCTCGATCGAGCGCGGCAGGGTGCCGGGGCCGCCGACCTCCACCACGTGGTCGACGCCGCGCTCACCGGTCAGCGCGCGCACCTGCGTTTGCCACTCGGGATGCTGGCGATAGTTCACACCGTCCGATGCCCCCAGCGCCTTCGCCTGCGCCAGCTTGCCGTCTGACGACGAGGTTGCGATCACCCGCGCTCCCGCCGCATGGGCGAACTGAAGGGCGAAAACCGAGACGCCGCCCGTGCCCAGCACCAGCACGCTCTGCCCCACCATCAGCGGCTTTGGCCCATGGAACAACGCATTCCATGCGGTCAGCGCGGCGCACGGCAGCGTGGCGCCATCCTCGAACGACAGAGGATCCGGCAGCTTCACCAGACCTTGCTGATCGAACAGCCGGTATTCGCCCAGCACGCCATGAATCGCACCACCCAGCGAACTCGCCGCGTCCTCCGGCGAGATCTCACCGCCCAGCCAGCTCTGCATGAAGCAGGCGGCGACCCGATCGCCGACGGCAACGCGCGTCACCTCCGGCCCCAGCTCGACCACCTCGCCGGCACCGTCCGACAGCGGGACCAGATCCGCCAGCGGCGCGCCACGCGCGGAGCGTCCGGTGGCAATCATCAGGTCGCGATAGTTCAGCGACGCGGCCCGCATCCGGACCAGCACCTGCCCGCGCGCGGGGCGCGGCACGTCCTCCTCGCGCAGCACCAGGCTGTCGATCGCATCGGCCGTGGGGAAGCGCCAGACTTTCATGGTGTCGCCTCAACGTTGACCCGTACCCGTCGCCCACGAAGTGGGCGAGGTAGGCAATCGCAGCCATGCCGGGTGAGGGCGCGTGCCGCGTGCAGCACCCTCACTCGCGTCGCTGTGCTCCGCGACCCCTCTCGCACGGCGGGAGAGGGGCACCGCCCTCAATAGCCCCGCGTGGTGTCGAACACGTTAGGCATCGGCTTCCCGTCGCGCCAGGCGCACAGGTTCTCGAAGAAGATGTCGAAGCTGACCGCATTGTAGGTGGACGGCTCGTCCACCGAGGTGTGCGGCGAGATGATCAGGTTCGGTGTGGTCCACAGCCGATGGTCATCCGGGATCGGCTCAGGCGTGAACACGTCCAGTACCGCGCCCGACAAATGACCGCTGTCGAGCAGGTCGCACAGCGCGTCCTGATCCAGCAACGCGCCGCGGCCGATATTCACCAAGCCGGCGCCTGTCGGCAGCAGATTCAGGCGCCGACGATCCAGCATGCCACGCGTCGCCGGCGTCAGCGGCGCGGCGAGCACCAGGTAATCGGTCGTCGGCAGCACCGCCTCGATTTCGCCGGTGGTGATAACCACGTCGCAGTCCGGGTGCGGCGTCGCGACGGTACGCACACCGGTCACGTGCAGGCCGAATGTGCGGCCCCAGGCGGCAATCGGCGCACCCATGCCGCCCAACCCTACCACCGTCAGGCGCTTGCCGCCGACCGTGCTGCCCCAGTTCTTCTTCCAGGTCCCCGCGCGTTGGTTCGTTACCAGTTGCGGCACGCCGTTCGCCAGCATCAGCACCGACATGATGCCAAACTCGCCGGCCTTCTTCGAATGGGTGCCGCTGTTGTTGAGCAGCGCGACATTGCCAGGCAGCCAGTCATAGGGCGCCAGCCGCTCCAACCCGGCGCTGGTCACGAAGATCAGCCGCAGTTTGGGCGCGCGGCAGGGGAACAGCCGCAGCATGACCCCCATCTCGGTGACCAGGATCTCGGCGTCTTCCATGCCGGCAGCGAAGGCGTCGTCGGTGTCGCCGAGGGTGACCACGTGGCCCCGAGCGATCTCACCAGCCCGGGCGGCGGCTTCGTCCCACTGTTTGTGCGAGAACAGGAACAGCGGGTCATCATTGGGATTTTGGATGTGAATGCGCATGATGCGGTGCAGCGTGCCTCATCGCGGGGGTGTTTGTCAGTGCCTGAAATGCCGCCGGTGTTGTTTCGTGATGAGCGGTTCGTGGTGCTGGACAAGCCGGCGGGGCTGCCGGTGCATTCTGGGCCGCGCCGCGGCGCGAGCGCTGAGGATTGGTTTCCCCACCTGTCACGTCGCAAGGACGGGCCGTGGCTGGCGCACCGGCTGGATGCCGACACCGCAGGGTGCCTGGTAGTGGCATTGCGGCGGGCGGCGTTGATCGAAGCACAGGCGGCCTTCGCCGAGGGGCGTGTGCGCAAAACCTATTGGGCGGTGGTGCGCGGAGCGCCCGCGAGGACCGAGGGCACGATCGCAGCAAAGTTGCGCCGCATCAGCACGCAGGCGGGCTGGCGGATGGTGGTGGACGATGCTGGCCAGGACGCCGTGACGGACTGGCGCCTGCGTGGGCACACCGATGACCTCGCCTGGCTGGAGCTGCTCCCCCGCACCGGGCGGACACATCAGGTGCGTGTGCATTGTGCCACGCTCGGCTGCCCGGTGCTGGGCGATCCAGTCTACGGCGGTGGCACAGGACGGCTGCACCTGCTGGCGCGCGCGATCGTGTTGCCGCTGGAACCGCAAGTGAGTGCCGTGGCGGAGCCACCGGGGCATATGCAAGCGGCGTTGCACTCGTGTGGCTGGGAACCGGCGGCCCGTTGACGTCGCCTCGGCCGACAGCGCCGCTTCTTTTGGAAACCCTCGTCACATCCCATCTTCCAGACTCAGCACAGGTCGCCGGAGAGAACAGACATGCCCAAACTCCACTACAAGGTCGTCGCACATGACGGCGGCTGGGCGTATACGCTCGACGGTGTGTTCTCCGAGCCGTTCGCCAGCAAGGAGGCGGCCCAGTCCGCCGCCAAGCGGATCGCCGTCGAGCAGCATGTCCCCGGCGAGACCACCCTGATCGAATACGAGGATGCCGTCGGCCACTGGCATGTGGAGCTGTCGGAAGGCAGCGACCGGCCGGAGGCGGACGTCGTTACCTGATCCGGGTCCGCACCGTTGCCTCGCACCGCGAACGACCCAAGCATGACCGAGCCGCGACCAGAACGGCCGGCCATGCTGTATGAGATCGTTGAGGCGGTCGCGCACCCCGACCATACCGTCACGATCACCTGGTCGGACGGCGTCCGCGGCGGCGTCGACTTCCTGCCACTCATCGATCGCGGCGGCTGGTTCACGCCGCTGCGCGATCCGGACTACTTCGTTGCAACCATGATGGTATTGAGCGGCGGTCGTGGCCTGACCTGGCCGGAGGAAATCGACTACTCCGCCGATAACCTGCGCCGCGCCGCGTTTCCGAACGGCGCGCCGTCGGATCAGCCGTAAACCGAGCCTAGTGCCCGCCGCCGATCAGGTCTTCCAGCGCCTCGATCAACGCCTGTGCGGTCTGCTGCCGCTCCAGCGCCAGTTCCTCACCCACAAGGTCGTTCGGATCCAGCGAGGCCAGCGCTTCCTGCGCCTCGGCCAGCCGCTGCTCCGCCTCGGTGCGGTTGAACTCGGTGATCGGCGCGACCTCATTGGCCAGTACGGTGCACCGCTCCGGCGTCACCTCAGCAAAGCCACCGGCGACGAACATCCGGTCGGTCACCGTGTCGCCCTCATACAGCGCGATCATGCCGCCACGCAGCGTCACGATCATCGGCGTATGGCCGGGCAGCACGCCCATATCACCCTCGCTCGCCGGAATCACCACCATGTCCACGGCGCGGGACAGCAGCAGCTTTTCCGGGCTGACGATCTCAAGGGCGACGGGCATGGGCTCTGTTCCTGCGTTTCGTCAGACTAGGCGGTCGCGGCGAGGCTCTCGCCCTTCTTCACCGCTTCCTCGATCGTGCCCACCATGTAGAACGCCGCTTCCGGCAGGTAGTCATACTCACCGGCGCAGATCGCCTTGAAGCTGCGCACCGTATCGGCGATCGGCACGAACACGCCGGGGAAGCCGGTGAACACTTCGGCCACATGGAACGGCTGCGACAGAAAGCGCTGGATCTTGCGCGCGCGCGCCACCACCAGCTTGTCCTCTTCCGACAGCTCGTCCATGCCGAGAATTGCAATGATGTCCTGCAACGACTTGTAGGTCTGCAGGATGCGCTGCGTCTCGCGCGCCACCAGATAGTGCTCCTCGCCGACGATGCGCGGATCCAGCGAGCGCGAGGTGGAGTCCAGCGGATCCACCGCCGGATAGATCCCAAGCTCGGCGATCTGCCGCGATAGCACGGTCGTGGCATCCAAGTGCGCGAACGATGTCGCCGGCGCCGGATCGGTGAGGTCGTCGGCGGGCACGTAGATCGCCTGCACCGAGGTGATAGAGCCCTTCTTGGTCGACGTGATGCGCTCCTGCAATGCACCCATGTCGGTCGCCAGTGTCGGCTGATAACCCACCGCCGACGGAATGCGACCCAGCAGCGCCGACACCTCGGCGCCGGCTTGGGTAAAGCGGAAGATGTTGTCGACGAAGAACAGCACGTCCTGGCCTTCTTCGTCGCGGAAGTATTCGGCCAGCGTCAGGCCCGACAAGCCGACACGGGCGCGAGCACCCGGCGGCTCGTTCATCTGGCCATACATCAGCGCCACCTTGGACCCTTCGGTGGAACCGTTCTCGCCCAGCTTGATAACGCCGGCGTCGATCATTTCGTGATAGAGATCGTTGCCCTCGCGGGTGCGCTCGCCCACGCCGGCGAACACCGACACGCCGCCGTGCGCCTTGGCGATGTTGTTGATCAGCTCCTGGATCAACACCGTCTTGCCCACGCCGGCGCCGCCGAACAGGCCGACCTTGCCGCCCTTCAGGTACGGCGCCAGCAAATCCACAACCTTGATGCCGGTCACCAGCACCTCGGCCGAGGTCGCCTGATCCTCGAAGCTCGGCGCCGCGCGATGGATCGGGTAACGCATCTTCGCACCCACCGGGCCGCGCTCATCGATCGGGTCACCGATCACGTTCAGGATGCGGCCGAGCGTCTCCGGTCCGACCGGCACGGAAATCGGCGCGCCGGTGTCCACCACTTCCTGGCTCCGCACCAGACCGTCGGTGCTGTCCATCGCGATGCAGCGCACGGTGCGCTCGCCCAGCTCCTGCGCCACTTCCAGCACCAGGATGCGGTCCTCGATCTTGGTGGTCAGGGCGTTCTGGATGAACGGCAGCTCACCGTCGAACTGTACATCCACCACGGCGCCCAGCACCTGGGTCACGCGTCCGACGATGTTGCTGGCCATGGTCTGTCTTCCCTTTCCGTCGCGTGGATCGTCAGAGCGCTTCCGCGCCCGAGATGATCTCGATGAGTTCTCGTGTGATGTTCGCCTGGCGGGCGCGGTTGTAATTCAGCGTGAGGCGCTTGATCATGTCGCCGGCGTTGCGGGTCGCATTGTCCATCGCCGTCATACGCGCGCCATGCTCGCCGGCCGCGCTTTCCAGCAGCGCACGATACAGCGCGATCGCCAGGGCCTGCGGCAGCAGGCGCGCCAGGATGGTTTCTTCGTCCGGTTCGAATTCGTACGTCGCGCCGCCCAATGCGGCCGTGGCCTCTTCCTGGCCGGCCGGCGGCGGCGCGGGAATCAACTGCTGCTCGGTGACAACCTGCGCGATCACCGACTGGAAGCGGTTGTACACCAGTGTGCACACATCGATCTCACCCGCGTCCAGCATCGCTGTCACGCGGCTGGCGATCTCCTCGGCGTCGGTGAAATCGATGCGCTTCTTGCCGGCATAGCTGATGCCGTCGACGATCCGGCTGGCCAGTTCGCGGCGCAGATAGTCGCGCCCCTTGCGGCCAACGGTGAGGATCTTCACCGTCTTGCCCTCGGCTTCCAGCCTGCGCGCCAGGGTTCGCGTGGCACGGCCGATATTCGTGTTGAATGCGCCGGCCAAACCGCGATCGGCGGTGACCGGGATCAGCAGGTGCACCTGCTCCTTGCCGGTGCCGACCAGCAGCGGTGGCGCGCTCGGCGACCCGACCACCGACGCCGCCAGCGCGCCCAGCATCCGTTCCATGCGCTGCGCGTACGGCCGCGCCGCTTCGGCCTGCTGCTGCGCGCGGCGCAGCTTCGACGCCGCGACCATCTTCATGGCCGAGGTGATCTTCTGCGTCGACTTCACGCTGTTGATGCGTGTCCGCAGCGCTTTCAGGCTGGGCATGTGCGATCAGGCCCTATGCAAAGCTCTTCGTGAAGCCGTCGAGGAAGGCGGTCAGCTGCTTCTCCGTGTCCGGCTTGATCTCCAGGTCGGTGCGAATGGCCTGCAGGATCGCCGGCGCGCGCGACTTCAGGTCGGCGAGGAACTGCGATTCGAAGGTCCCGATACGGCCGACATCGATCTTGTCGAGATAGCCGCGCACGCCGGCGAAGATCGCCACCACCTGCTCCTCGATCGGCACCGGGCGGTACTGCGGCTGCTTCAGCAGCTCCGTCAGCCGCGCGCCACGCGCCAGCAGGGCCTGGGTGGAAGCATCGAGATCCGAGGCGAACTGCGCGAATGCCGCCATTTCGCGGTACTGCGCGAGCTCCAACTTGATGCGCCCGGCGACCTGCTTCATCGCCTTGATCTGCGCCGCGGAACCAACGCGCGACACGGAGATGCCGACATTCACCGCCGGGCGGATGCCGCGGAAGAAGAGTTCCGTCTCCAGGAAGATCTGCCCATCGGTGATCGAAATCACGTTCGTCGGGATGTAGGCCGACACGTCACCGGCCTGCGTCTCGATCACCGGCAGCGCGGTCAGCGAGCCGGCGCCGTTGGCGTCCGACATCTTCGCCGCGCGTTCCAGCAGGCGGGAGTGCAGATAGAACACATCGCCCGGATAGGCTTCGCGGCCCGGCGGGCGGCGCAGCAGCAGCGACATCTGACGGTAGGATACGGCCTGCTTCGACAGATCGTCGTAGAAGATCACCGCGTGGCGGCCGTTGTCGCGGAAGAACTCGCCCATCGTGCAGCCGGTATACGGTGCCAGGAACTGCATCGGCGCCGGGTCGGACGCGGTGGCGGCGACCACGATCGAGTATTGCAGCGCGCCGTTCTCTTCCAACGTCTGCACCAACTGCGCCACGGTCGAGCGCTTCTGCCCGATCGCGACATAGATGCAGTAGAGCTTCTTCTTCTCGTCGGTGCCGGCGTTGATGCCCTTCTGGTTGATGATCGTGTCGATGATCACCGCCGTCTTGCCGGTCTGGCGATCACCGATGATCAGCTCCCGCTGGCCGCGGCCGACCGGGATCAGCGCGTCGATCGCCTTCAGCCCGGTCTGCATCGGCTCATGCACCGACTTGCGCGGGATGATGCCGGGAGCCTTCACCTCGACGCGGGCGCGCGAAACGTTTGTCAGCGGGCCCTTGCCATCGATCGGCGTGCCGAGCCCGTCGACCACACGGCCGAGCAGCCCGTCGCCGACCGGCACGTCAACGATCGAGCCGGTGCGCGCAACGGTATCGCCTTCGCGGATCTGCCGGTCATCGCCGAAGATCACGACGCCGACATTGTCGGTTTCCAGGTTCAGCGCCATGCCGCGCAGGCCGGCGCCCGGGAACTCGACCATCTCGCCGGACATGCAATTCTGCAGGCCGAACACACGGGCGATTCCGTCGCCGACGGACAGCACCTGGCCGGTCTCGGCAACATTGGCCTCGGTGTCGAACGCGGCGATCTGCTTCTTCAGGATCTCCGAGATCTCGGCTGGGCGGATCTCCATATCAGGCGGCTCCCTTCATGGCGTACTGCAGGCGCTGGAGGCGGGACTTCAGCGAAGTGTCATACAGGCGGGCCCCGACGCGCACGACAAGGCCGCCCAGCAGGTCGGGTTGCACCGATTCATCGATGTTGACGTTGCCGTAGCCAGCCTCGATCAGCCGGGCACGCAATTGCTGGCGCTGCAGGTCGTTCAGCGCGTGGGCCGCGGCGACGTGCGCGGTGATAATGCCGCGCTTTTCCGCCACCAGGGTGGCGAAGGCGGCGACGATCTGGCGCAGGGCGCGCAGGCGGCGATTGGAGGCGACGACGCCAACGAAATCGCGGACCGGCTTGCCGAAACCTTCCTGCTCCAGCACGGCCAATGCGGCGCGGCGGGCGGTCTGGACATCGATCAGCGGGGATTCCAGCAGGCGGCGGAAATCAGCGGAGGCGTCGATCAGGCGGCCGAGGGTCTCCATTTCGGCCACCACGGTATCGAGGGCGCGTTCGTCCTCGGCGTGGGAGTACAGCGCGGCCGCGTAGCGGTCGACGAGGCCGCCGCCGGAGGAAATGACTGTGCCGCCTGAGGCCACCGGTACCGTCCTAATGCTCTCTGCGCTCACGCGCAGGCCTGTTCGTTGCGAGCGCGCCAATGCGCGGGCGAGGGAGATGCCGGCGCCCAGACCGGCGGGCGGGCCTCTAGCATGGGGTGGTTGGGGGTGCAACGGGCGGTGGCTGGGTATCTTCCAAAGGGTCCAAACCCCTTCCATCACGTGGAGCGGGCGGCCGGATTGCCTGTGGACAGGGGCCGGGCGACCAACGAGGGGGAGGGGATGCGTGCCCGGTCCGATCGTGTCTTCTGAGCACCGCAATCGTCTGAACGAGAACGAGGATTAAACCATCTGCTGCGCTAAGCTCTGGCTTTGCGATGCTGCGGCCGAATGGTTACGGAAGCGTTGACGCTAGTGGTGGTCATGAAGGTCCCGCCAAGACGCTTACGACTGCCCCTCACCGCGCATGGCCCGGATCTCCCCTGGGTCACCCGCACGCGCCCCGACGGCTTTGCCGATCGCGATCAGACCACCGCCATCGTCTTGGCGACCTCATGACCGCGCTCGGGTACCAGCCGCGCGATCGGCCTGCCATCTCGCGTGGCGACCACCTGCGCGCCGCACTCGACCGTAGCGAGCAATTCTGACCGCTTCACTTTGGCCTCATCCGCAGGCAGCGAGCTGGCTTGTTTGAGGGGAATCTGGTTCGTGCAGGCGCGCAGGCCGGTCGGTCGACTGGCGCAACTGCAGTTTGGCGGGTTCCAGCCCTCCGCCGGCCGTTCGTACGCGCGCGCCTGTACAACAAGTGCCTTGGACGTCGCGCGGGCCGGCAAAGCGCCGCTTCACCCGCGGCATCCGGCGCGCATCGACGGCAGCAAATCAGAACGCTCTGCAACGCCGTCGGGATCGCCTCGCGCGCACGTTGGGTAACCAGAAGGTGAAGCCCACGGCAACGCCGACGATTGTCCCCCCGGCCTAGGCGTTATTGGCTATGGGGGGGGTTGGCTGGGGGGATTGGCTGTGGGGGGATT
>DATHNE010000269.1:0-5396 GCA_035486355.1 Acetobacteraceae bacterium | reverse complement strand
CGCGGCAGTGCTGGTGTTCCTCGTCGTCAATCCGCTCCTGCGGCTGGCGATCACTAGCCTGCAGGACGCCGACACCGGCGCGTTCACGCTGCATAACTACGTCACGGCCTATGCACGTCCGCGCTATCGTGAATCCCTGTGGAATTCACTGGAACTTGGCGTGCTGGTCACCTCGCTGTGCCTGCTGATCAGCGTCCCTCTGGCCTGGGCGGTCGCGCGCACCGACATGCCAGGGAAGGGCGCGGTGCGGCTGCTGGTGCTGGGCGCGTTTGTCACGCCACCGTATCTGGGTGCGCTGGGCTGGATCCTGCTCGCCGGCCCCAATGCCGGCTGGTTAAACCGCTTGTGGAAGCTTGCCACCGGCGCATCCGACGGGCTGTTCGACATCTACACCTTCGCCGGACTTGGCTTCGTCATCGCGCTGTATTCCTTCCCCTACATCTTCATCTTCACCACCTCGGCGCTGGAGGTTGTATCATCCGAGATGGAAGATGCCGCCAATATCCTTGGCGCCGGCACGCTGCGCACTATGCTGCGTATCACCCTGCCGATGGTATTGCCGGCGATCCTGGGCGGCGCGATCGTCACGTTTCTGGAAGCAATCGCCCTGTTCGGATCGCCCGCGCTGATCGCCATCCCCGCTCGCTTCAACGTCGTCACCACCCAGTTGCTGCAGTTCTTCAGCCCGCCCATCCGCACCGAGGTTGCCTGTGCCTACGCCATCCCGCTGCTGGCGATCACTGTCGTGCTGTTCCTGTTGCAGCGCCACCTGACCGGGCGCCGCGGTTATGTCGCGATGACAGGGAAGGGGGGAGACCGTCGCATCATTCCGCTGGGACGCTGGCGCTGGGTGATGACCGGCTACGCGGTCTTCGTGCTGTCGCTGTCGGTACTGCTGCCCTACGCCGCGATGGCGCAGGCGGCGCTGGCGAAGGCCTGGGGCAGGGGATGGCATGTCGATAATCTTACGCTTGGCAACTTCACCTTCCTGCTGTTCCGTCATGAGACCGCCGGCCAATCGGTGATCAACAGCTTCACCTACGCCGCCGCCGCCGCGGTGCTAGTGCTGCTGCTGTCGTTGTCGATCGCCTACATCGTCGCGCGCCGCCTGCTGCCGGGCGCGTCGGTGTTGGGCTTCCTGTGTATGGCGCCGTTCGTGGTGCCGGGCATCGTGCTTGCCGTCGCGTTCTACTCCGCCTACGCGCCGCCGCCGCTGTCGCTGTACGGTACTGCGTGGATCCTCATCCTGGCCTTCACCACCCGCTTCCTGCCGATCGGCTACGCCAACGCGCAGGCGGCGATCCGCGCGATCAATCCGGAATTGGAAGAAGCCGTGCGCGTGCTTGGCGGTAGTCGCTTTGTTGCGATCCGCCGCGTCTTGGCGCCACTGATGCGCCGCGGCCTGATCGGTGCTTGGTTCCTGGTCTTCATCCCGGCCACCCGCGAGCTGTCGACCGCGCTGTTCCTGTATGGGCCGCACACGCGCACCATGTCCGTGATGCTGATGGACATGAGCGAAGAGGGCAATTTCGAGCAGCTTTCCGCGCTCGGGTTCATGCTGCTGGTATCAACCATTGTCATTGTCTGGCTCGGCTACCGCCTGGCGGGCCGCGACTTCATGGAGCGTCGGGATCGTTCATGAGTAAACTCAATCTGATTGGCCTTGGCCGGCGCTTCGGGAACACCGATGCGGTGCGCGATGTGTCGCTGTCGCTCACAGAGGGCGAGCTGGTGTCACTGCTGGGGCCGTCCGGCTGCGGCAAGACCACCACGCTGCGCATGATCGCCGGTTTCATTCGTCCCACGGCGGGAACGATCGAGGTGAACGGCGGGGTGATCTCCGCGCCTGATCATGCGGTGCCACCGGAAAAGCGTGGCATGTCGATGATCTTCCAGAGCTATGCCATTTGGCCGAACATGACGGTGGGCGAGAACGTTGCGTTCGGGTTGAAGCTGCGCAAGCTGTCGGCCACGGATATCAAGCGCCGGCTTGATAAGATCCTGGAGGTGGTGCAGCTCGGGGCCTTGAAGGACCGCTACCCGGCGGAGCTGTCGGGCGGTCAGCAGCAGCGTGTCGCGTTGGCCCGCGCGATCGTCATCGAGCCCGAGGTGCTGTTGCTCGACGAACCGCTGTCCAACCTCGACGCCAATCTGCGCGAGGAGATGCGCAGTGAAATCCGCCGCCTGCACGATGCGTTCCGCATCACTACGGTCTATGTCACGCATGACCAGGCCGAGGCGATGGTGATCTCCGACCGCATCGTGGTGATGAATCACGGCCGCATCGAGCAGGTCGATGACCCGGTCTCGATGTATAACCGCCCGAAGACCCGTTTCGTCGCCGGGTTCATCGGTCGCACCAACTTCATCGATGGCAAGCTGGATGGCGGTATGATCGCCTTCGACGGCTTCGCGCTACGCGCCGACCTGGCACCGGACGTTGCCAGTCTGACGGCTCAGGCGAGCTTTTCGGTGCGTCCGCAGACAATCGCGATCCATCGTACGGTGCCATCCGATTCCACCGCGGGTTGGTGGATCAACGGCCGCATCATTGAACGTGCGTATCTCGGCGAGGCCTGGGATTATCTGGTGCAACCGGAAGGCTCAGCGCTGCGTCTGCGTGCCGCCGCCTCGCCGATGGACATGCACGAAACCGGCGCCAACGTGTGGCTGCAAATCGACCCCACGCGCGTCGCGCGTATCCCCCCGCCGTGACATGACCCACCGTGCAATGACTGCGCACCTCTCCCGCAAGCGCGGGCGAGGCGTACGATGTCATCGTTCGACCGTCCTTTTTTCTACCGCCAGCATCGTCTCCAACCCGATCGTCTCGTGTACCCGCCTCTGCTCGTCCCGCGTATCCGCCCCGATCAGCGGATCCGCCTCCCCCCGTGCCATCGCCGCATAGCACTGCCGCAGCGCATGATGCATCGCCATGAATGGCGTGCTGGCATCCACGAACAGCCGGTACCCCAAATCCCCCCATTCCCGCATTGTGAGCCCGCTCGACGTGAGCCGCGCGCCGCTCATCATGAACATCAGCGGCGCCGGCAGCCGTTCGGCAATCACCCTGATGTCATCTGGCTTCCCAGGCAGCACCAGCAGCACATCGGCACCTGCCCTGTGCATCGCTTCACCGCGCCGCAATGCCTCATCCAGCCCCTCACCGCGTGCCGCATTCGTCCGAGCAATGATCAAAAACTCCCGCGACCGTCGCGCCGCCAGGCACGCCTTCAGCTTGGCGATCATCAGCTCCAGTGGCACGATGTGCTCGATGCCGATGTGATGATGCGCCCGCTTCGGCAATAATTGATCCTCGACCTCGATGGCCGAGAATCCCGCTGCCTCCGCCATGCTGATCGTGTGATGCATATGCATCGGATCGCCCCAGCCGCACGCGCCATCCAGGATCAGCGGCAGAGGCGACGCTGCCCGCACCTCCACGCCCGCCTGCACCATCTCGGTGAGTGACAGATTGGCCTCGGTGCAGGTCTTCAGATACCCCATCGACCCGCCACCCAGGTATAACGCGCGGAACCCCGCCTGCTCGGCCAGCATCGCCATCAGCGGGTTGAGCACCAGCGGCGCGTACACCGGCGCCTCATCACTCACGATCATGGCGCGCAGACTGGCGTGCGGGAATGCCATGGTTATCCTCCCATTGGGGGCCGGCTCAGCCAACAGTCACAGTGTTGCGTGCCATTCGCCCCCGGCTCAAGCCCCTTGACCGGGGCAGCGTCCGCCCGCATGCCAACATCCGTCAATCGGAGATTGCTGATGCTGCGGTTTCGCCTTGCACTCTGCAATGAAGTCCTGCGCGAGCTGGACTTCGCGCAGCAATGTGCGCTTGCAGCATCGCTTGGCTATGACGGATTGGAAGTCGCGCCGTTTACGCTGAGCGATACGCCGCATCTGCTGTCTTCCGCACGGCTGACGGAGCTGCGTCGTATCGCCGCGGACGCCGGGATTGTCATCTCGGGTCTGCACTGGTTACTGATCAAGCCTGCTGGCCTATCACTGACCGATCCCGATGCGACTGTGCGCCTGCGTAGCATCGATGTGATGCGCCGGCTTGTCGCTCTGTGTGCGGAGCTCGGCGGCGAATACCTGGTGCACGGCAGTCCGGCGCAGCGTCGCCTGCCGGACTGCGGCGCTGCGGACGCGCGCGCCTGGGCCATGGAGGCGTGCTGGATGGCCGCCGACGCCGCCACCACTGCCGGCCTGCGCTACTGCCTGGAACCGCTGTCGCGCAATGAAACGAACTTCATCAACACGATCGCCGAGGCGGCCGACATCATCGAAACGATCGATCGCCCCGGCCTGTGCACGATGCTCGATGCCTCCGCTGCAACGCGCACCGAAGCCGGCTCTCCCGCCACATTGGTCACACGCTGGCTCCCCTCCGGCCTGATCGGCCACGTCCATCTGAACGACACTTCGCGCCAGGGGCCGGGGCAGGGCGACACACCGATTGCGCCGATCCTGCGCGCGCTCGCCGCCGGCGCCTACACGCACTGGATCGGCATCGAACCATTCGACTATATTCCCGATGGCCCTACCAGCGCTGCCCGCGCCATCGGTTACGTGCGGGGCATCGAGGCCGCGTTGTGACCGCCGCGCAGCGCTTCGCCGCGCATGTGTACAGGACGCGCTTTGCCGACCTGTCGCCCGAGGCCGTGGCGCAGGCCAAGGTCTTTATCCTCGACAGCCTCGGTGTTGGGATTGCGGGCGGGTCGGTGCCACACGCCGCGACGCTCGTATCCATCGCGTCAGGCTGGGGCGCACACGGCGATGTGCCCGCCTGGGGGCATACCAAGCGCCTGCCCGCGGCTGGTGCCGCCTTCCTGAACGCCTGGCAGATGCACAATCAGGAATTCGACTGTCTGCACGAAGGCGCGGTGGTGCACGCCATGGCCAGTGTGTTACCGGCGGCGCTGGCGGTGGCCGAAGGTCGGGAGAACATATCGGGGCACGATCTAATCGTCGCGGTGGCCGTCGGCTGCGACATTGCCGCCACCCTCGGCCTCGCCGCACGTGCCGGTATGCGCTTCTTCCGTCCCGCCACAGCCGGCGGCTTCGGCGCCGTTGCCGCGGCGGGCCGTCTGCTCGGCCTCGACGTCGCCACCGTGCAACGCGCCTTCGCCTTCCAGCTGGCCCAGGCCAGCGGCACCATGCAGACCCATCTGGAAGGCAGCGCGATCCTGCCGATGCAGGTCGGCCTCAACGTCCGCGCCGCGCTAACATCGTGCGCGCTGGCCACGCTGGATCTGGCACCACCCCGCGAGATCTTCGAAGGTCCCTTTGGCTACCTGCAACTGTTCGAATCCGCCTGGGACCTGCGACCTGTGCTCGACGACCTTGGCAAGCGTTGGCGTATCGCCGAGTTCAGCCACAAA
>DATHNE010000268.1:0-2029 GCA_035486355.1 Acetobacteraceae bacterium | reverse complement strand
CTGGGCGACTCGATACGTGCGCAGAATATCGCCCAATCAGTCATCAACCGCGTGCGCTTCTCCATCAGATCGCCGCGCAGATAGGCTGCTTCGACTTTATCGCCTAACGTGTGCGCCAGCGCCGCCTCTGCGACCTCGCGGGCGTAACCAGTGGCTTCCGCAGTCCAATCACGAAACGTGCTGCGGAACCCGTGTACCGTCAAATCACCACGTTCCATACGGCGCAGCAGCATCAGCATGGCCATGCCGGACAGTGGTTTTCCAGCCCGTATTCCAGGAAATACAAACCCATCATTCTTCGCGGTATGACTGATGGGTGCTACCGCTGACAGTACCGTTTTGGCGTATGTCGATAGTGGTACTCTGTGTTCCCGCCCTGCCTTCATCCGCGTCGCCGGTACTGTCCACACACCGGATTGCATGTCGAATTCCGACCATCGTGCGTTGATCACTTCACTCGTTCTGGATGCGGTCAGGATCACGAATTGTATCGCCAGAGCGGCGATACCATCCTGCTGTTGCAGTTCGGCCATGAATGCTCCAATCCACCGCCACGGCAGCGCCGCGTGATGCACTACAGCCCTCACTTTGGTACGTTTGGGCAGCATGTTCTCCACATGACCCCGCCACCGTGCCGCATTTTCCGCTGTTCGCCAGCCGCGCGCTTTTGCGTAGTCAAGCACGGACTCGATGCGGCCACGCAGTCGGCTTGCCGTCTCCGGCTTCGATCGCCAGATCGGTTCCAGCACCGTCATGACGTGCGCCGTATTCACGTCGGCAACCGGCACGGCACCCATATGCGGGTACGCATAGCTGGCCAATGTGTTTTTCCACTGTTGTCGATGCTTGCCATTTCGCCAGCCGATTTCATGTACCGCGAGATAGCCGTCTGCCACCTCGCGGAATGTCTTGCCCCGTATCTGAGCCTGCTGGACGGCTGCCTTGGCAGCGGCATCAGCGGCAGCGCGATCGGCCAGCGGGTCGCGGCCCTCGCGCACCGCGTCATGCAGCCGGCGGGCCTTCACCCGCGCGTCGGCCAGCGTCACCGCGCCGGGGCCGGCTGCCGTGCCTAACCCCATCTCGCGCATCTTGCCGTCCCGCACATAGCGGAACAGCCAAAACCGTGACGCTGGTGATCGGACCAGCAGATACAAACCCGCGCCGTCGCCGTAACGGCCGGGCGCTGCCGTCCGCACCTTCGCTGCCGTCAAACCCGCCGCCTTGCGTGGCATGTTTGCACCGATCCCCTAATCAGTCCCCTATTCTTCGCGCCGAACGGTGGCGAATGCAAGTGGACATCGGAGAACGCATTGTCGGTGGAAGGTGAGCATATATCAATGAAACTTGGGCCATCAACCTGCGCAGCCGAGCGGTGCCGAACGACACCGGACGGAAGTGCGGCGGACACCCTGTCCGCCATTTCTTAGACTGCGAGCGCCGGGTGTAGCCAGCTTTGAGAGCGGTGAACCGACGCCTCCCGGCGACCGCACGGCGCGTGGGATCACGCCGCCGCACCTAGCGGCTTCGCACGTTCGATCCGCTTGAACTCGCGGGGACTGTTCATGGCCACCCACAGATCGCTGCGTCGCTGGATGTTGAGCCAGAAGTCGGGGCTGTTGCCGAAGACGCGGGCGAGGATGAGCGCCGTCTCCGCGGTCACGTTCCGGTGATCGTTGCACAACTCGTTGACGTGCTTGCGCTGAACGCCCATCGCCTCGGCCAACGCAGCCTGGGTCAACCCGTCGGCTGCATGAACTCCTCGACAAGGATTTCGCCGACCGGGCCAGCTTGCGCTTCATCGTTAACATGGTTCGCCTCATCCGTAGCTGTGGTCGTCGAGATAGACGCCCTCCGCCTTGCCGCGGCTTATGACCCGGCGCGGCTGTTTGGACCCAGCATCGCGGCGAGACTTGATCGAGTTGGCCCGTGATGGGTCGGCCGAGCATCGCCTGGCGCACCGGGCGAACGCGCTGGTTTTGTTGGACAACGGCATGAGTTGCCAAGCGGTGGGGAGCGTGCTTTTGCTTGA
>DATHNE010000267.1:0-13299 GCA_035486355.1 Acetobacteraceae bacterium | reverse complement strand
CTCGCGCGTAAGCATGGCGGCCCACTTGCCCCGCGCGATGTGCGTGAAGAGGGCCTGATGACAATGTGGAGCCTGTGGGCTGCCACCGAATGCGAACCGTCCGCGCTGCGCGTCATGCAGAATGCGGGCGCGGTGAAGACGCGCGACCCCGCGATCTACGACGCTGGCGTCAGCGCGTTGCAGCCGAAATTCGTCGTGCTGGACAAGGCTTTGCACGATGGCGGCGGTCACCTGGTTGGCAGCCGGTTCACCGTGGCGGATCTGAACGTCGCGGAAATCATCCGCTACGCCCAGGCGGCACCCGAGCTGTTCGCCAACGCATCTTATGTGCAAAGCTGGATCAAGGCCTGTCAGTCGCGCCCTGCCTTCACCGCCATGATGGCAGAGCGCAATGCCGAACCGATATAATTTGGCTGAGTTCGAGCCCGTCAGTCACGCTCACGGGCGCGTTTACCTCGAGCGATCACGGGCTATGCACCGGTGACGCGCCAGATAACGTGCCCCACGTCGTCGGCCATCAGCACGGACCCGTCGGGGCCGATGGTCACGCCCACTGGCCGGCCATACGACACCTTTTCGTCCGGCGCCAGAAACCCCGACAGGATATCGCGCGGTGTACCGGACGGGCGGCCATCCGCGAACGGAATGAATATCAGTTTGTATCCACTCAGCTTGCTACGGTTCCACGAACCGTGCTGGCCAATGGCCATGCCATCAGGAAATCCGGGCAATGTGCCGGCCGGTAGCCAGCACAGGCCCAGCGACGCCGTGTGGCCGCCCAACGCATAGTCTGGTGTCAGTGCCCTCGCCACCATCACCGGGTCCTGCGGCACTCTGTCATCGACCGTCCGACCCCAATAGCAGTAGGGCCAGCCATAGAAGCCGCCGTCACGCACCGAGGTCAGATAATCCGGCGGTGTTTCATCGCCCAGTCCATCCCGTTCATTCACCACGGTCCACAGAACGCCCGTGTTGGGTTCCCACGCCGTGCCGACGGCGTTGCGTAACCCAGAGGCGAAGATGCGGGTCGTGCCACTGGCGATATCAAACTCGTGGATTGCCGCACGGCCTTCTTCTTCTTCCATGCCGTAGTCGGCGATGTTGGATGACGAGCCGACGCCGATATAAATCCTCCGCTTGTCGCGACTCAGCAGCAAGCTGCGGGTCCAATGACCGCCGGGCTTGAAGGTCGCCAACTGCCGTCCCGGTGCCGTGATGCGTGTTGCACCTGGCGTATAGGGGAAGGCCACCAGACCGTCTGTGTTTCCGACATAGAACGTGTCGTTCAACAGCGCCATCCCAAACGGCTGGTTCAAACCGTCCAGAAAGACCTCGCGGATCTCAGCAACACCATCACCGTCCGCGTCGCGCAGCAAGGTGATCCGGTTGGCGCTCACGCCCATCGCACCGGCACGACGCATCGTGCTGACCATCGCAAAATCAAACAGAGATCGGGGAGATCGGTCCACACTCATCGCCTCGGCGACGAGGATGTCGCCATTCGGCAGCACCTCGATCCAGCGCGGATGATCAAGGTCCGTCGCCAATGCATTGACCTTGAGGCCGGGTGCCGCGGTGGGCGTCTGACCCGCGAACCATCCCTTGGCCGTGGGCATTTTCAATGTCGGGATCAAACCTTGGGGCATCGCCTCGGGAATGGCAGGGCTATCCCCCCAGGCGGGGGTATGATCACCCTGCCGCAGCCGCCGTGATAACAATGCCGCACCACCAACCAGCGCGACCACGCGTGAGAAAGCCGCCGAAAAGCTCACTGATTATCTCCCCGATTTATGCACCTTCGCAGCGCCACCGCATCGGATTGTCTGCAATATGTTTCCAAGGGAATAGCGATAGCACGCGTGGCGAGGGTGGTCACCACAGCGTCGGGACGTAACGTCTTGCGTGTGGCACCAGACGAATGGCCTTATGCAGAACGCTACTCGAGAGTGCCGCGTTCTCGGCTACACTTTTGCGGCTGGTGACCTGCGCTGATAGTCGTCGAGCCAGGGTCCGATGAGCCGGTCGAGTTCCTCGAGTTGGCGTTTGGAGTAGGATTCTGGCGCACAGTTTTCGAGCCACCCCAGCACGTGAGTTTCGATCAGGTGGCGAGGCACGCCCGGATGCCCCGCATGGACGCGGTTCGGCGACTGCTCGATCGATAGCCGTTTCCGGTCGGCCCAGACGATCTTGCGCTGCCTGGCGTCGACGCCGGCATGTTCCAGTGCGCCGAACACCAGATCGAGTGCCTCGATCGACTGTTGTCCCTCGGGTGCGCCCATCCATTCGAGAAAGTCGTCGATGAAGGGGTTGTCCTCGAAGGGGTGTTTCGCGCGCCGCTGGCCCATTGGATGAGAATAGCGCCGCTGGCCGCTGCTGCCGCGACAGCTCACGATAGAATCACAGTCGATCACGAGGGATTCAACGGACGTTACAGTGATTGTCGGGGTAACGAACAGCATTCATCAGGAACAACAACAAGCCGACCCGATGTCACTGTGAATGCACTGGTGGAACGCGATCTGGCGGCTGCGCCCGGCGTTCTCCCGCCTGCAAACCTTCCTCTGGTTCGCCACCGCCGTGGCAGGTTTCACCGTGCGTACGGACATGCTGGGCGTAACCAGCACCGTGCGCGCACTGAACCTCGATGCGCGTTGCTACAATACCCTCATCGATTGCTTCCACAGCTCCGCCGTGAAACTCGACCGGCTCACCGCGCTGTGGACCCAGGTGGTGCTGCGGCTATTCCCTCAGCCGCTGCGCGTCAACGGCAGGTGCGTCGTGGTCGGCGACGGCATCAAGGTCCCCACGTGCGGCCGCACGATGCCGGCGGTCAAGCTCCTGCATCAGCAGTCCGAAGCATATACCAAGCCCGAATATATCATGGGGCACGGAGGGTTCGCTGCAGGCGGTGAGCCTGCTCGTTCCGGCGGCCTCCAGCTTCTTCGCCGTGCCGCTCGCCGTGCGCATCCATGAGGGACTGGTGTGGTCCAATCGCGATCGCCGCCCCCTGCTCGACAAAATGCTCGCACTCCTCGGCATCGCCGCCGCCGAACAACCCTTCTACTTTGTCGCCGACGCCGACTACGCCGCCCATAACATCGTCGCCGGGCTGCTCAAGCAGAACAACCACCTGCTCACCCGGATGAAGTCCAACGCCGTCGCCTATACCACTTGCCGGCAGCAGGGGCCGCGCAAGCGAGGCCGCCCGCCGGGTCTATGGCAGGAAGATCAAGCTCAGCTCCCTGTTGCAAGCCTCCAGGGACTTCCAACCAGCCCCAAGCCCCGTCTACGGCGGGAACAAGGTGATCATCCAGTATCGGGTCCGCGACCTGCTGTGGCGTCCCGCCTGTCGGCTGGTGCGCTTCGTCGCCGTGATCCATCCCGCAAGAGGCGCCTGCCTCGTCATGTGCACCGACACTTCCCTTGACGCCATCGACATCATTCGTCGCTACGGCCTGCGCTTCAAGATCGAGCACACTTTCAAGCAGGCAGTGCGCCAGATCGGGTCGTTCACTTACCACTTCTGGATGTTCAACATGACGCCGCTGCGCCGCAACAACGGCAATCAGCATCTCCAGCGTACCTCGCTCATGTACCGCAACGACGTTAAGCGCAAGCTTCACGCTTACCACGTCTTCAGCCAGGCCGGCATCATCTGCCAGGGACCGCTTCAGTACCTCGCCGTTGCCTTTCCCCAGCTGGTCTGGAATTCTTTCGGCTCCCGGCTGCGAACCATTCGCCCCGGCATCCCGCCCTCCGAACTCGTCGTCGCCACCGCGCTACGCCAGAGTCTCCCCGAATTTCTCTTGAATACCCCCAAAGCTCCATCGTCGCGAAATTCGTCACCGAACGACAGGACACCAACAAAATGCAGGTCTTCCGCCTCGCCGCCTGATACCCAAATTCCTCGCAAACCCCGGGCTCGCGCGTTGGGTCCTAGGCCTCGCACAAAAGCTGCAAGCCCACGGATGGCGCGAATGAGGGCGACGGGTCCGATTGTCGCGGCCGGAGGCGCACGTACGACACCTGCCGAGCGATGGCCGCCCGCATCTCGGCTGGGGTAAGCACCACGGCACGGCGCGAATGGTCCGACACCGCGACGCGCACGTATCACGCAAAATTCCGTGAGCATCGCGCACGCACGGCTTCGTGACGCAATCTCGGCGACCTGCACGCCGGACCGGAAGCACGCTAACACGTGAGATAAATCGCCGCGCGCATCATGCCAAACTCTCATCACAATACGCGCGCAGGATGCCTCACATCGAGAATTCACACGCAACGACGCAACCAACAGTGTCTCGCATTCTTAATGATCAAAAGGGTTGGGATATGATGTCAGCCTTTGAGAATGACACGCCTGCATCAGCTCCTGCGCTGATGTGAGGCGGCAATGCAGGAGGGTATACGCGTGCTGCGCGGCGGCACGGCTGCACTTTGTCAGTTGACGAACCCGTCCGCCGGAACCTGGGAACCGCAGGTCGCGCTTGCCGCGGAGCTGGGCTTCGATGCCGTCGTGCTGGATGCCAGGCCTGACGTCGTGGCGCCAGAAGACCTTGCGGCGATTGTCACCCGTGCTGCGTCCAAGCGGCTGGGCGTCATCCTCGATCTGTTGCCCGAACACGCCGAGACGGTGCTCACGTCCTGGTGTGCCGCCGAGGTTGCCGGCTTTTGCTGCCGAGCCGCGCACCATGTTCCGCCAGAAACCTGGAGCCGGCTGATCACGGCCGCGCGCGCGCGTCACCCAGGGACATGCTTCATCGCGATCACCCACGGCAGTCATCCCATAACGATGTCCCGCCTCGCGCCGTGCGGTTTCGATGCTGCCGCGGCGTCGTCCTGCTGGTGGGATTTTCGCGCCGGTTGGCTCGACCAAGACGCCGCGCGCGTGGCCGCATTGGGGGCAGTGATCGCATTGCCCTTTCCCCCTGGCGAGCAGCCACATCGGGACGTCGCGGAACGACGCCGGGCCATCGCATTCGCCGGGCATTACGCACCGCTCTGGATGATGGAACTCGGCCTCGCCAACGGCCTGGAGCCCGAGGTTGCGGCGATCAACACCCGACGCCGTGCGGAACCCGCGCTTTTCGCGGGCCACCCCGCGCGGCTCGTGTCCGCGCCAGGCGCGGACATCGCGATGCTGGTGCGCGGGACGACGCAGGCGCCCGGGCTGGTGCTCGCGATCAACCCCGACCTCACGCGTGCGGCAACGCTGCCCGCCTGTGCGTTGCTGCCGGAAATCGGTGGCGCGGGGATGCTTGGTGCCGAGGAGGAGCAGATTGCACTCGGGGGACTGCTCCGGCTGTCACCCGGAGCAGCGAAGATATTCCAGTTCGTCGCCACACCTGCCATCCGTCGTGTCTCGCGCAAGACCACCCCGCCGACCGTGGCGCGCGCCACCAGCACGCGGATCGCGATCGAGGCGGTGACCCCGTCCGTCGATGGCGGGCAGTTCCCGGCCAAACGCATTGCAGGCGAAATGGTTCAGGTCGAGGCAGACCTGATCGGTGATGGGCATGGGCGGCTTGCGGCCGACCTGCTGTGGCGGGCGGCGGACGAAGCTGAGTGGCGGCACACGCCGATGGTCGCGCTGGGCAATGACCGCTACGCGGCGTCCTTCCCGCTCGCACGTGTTGGCCGCCATCTGTTCACGATCGAGGCCTGGCACGATCCGTTTGCCAGTCTGCTCGACGATATCACGAAGAAACAGCAAGCAGGCGCCTCTGTCGCGCTCGAAATCGAAGAAGCGGTTACCCTGATCCGCACGACAGAGCATCCGGCGCTGACAGCGTTACCGACCGTGCCCGCGCAGGCTTCGTTGGAGGCGCAATCGGAATTCATTTCGCAATCGGAAGTCGCGGCAGCGATGCGCGTGGCGCGGCGGGAGTTTCTCACCTGCCTCGCACCGGCGCTCAGCGTGGAGGCTGAACGGCCGGCCGCCGGATTTGCCAGTTGGTATGAACTGTTTCCCCGCAGCCAGAGCGGCGACCCGGCGCGGCACGGCACCTTTGCCGATGTCATCGCACGCTTGCCGGCGATCCGCGCGATGGGATTCGACGTGCTGTATTTCCCGCCGATCCATCCGATCGGCCGCGTCCATCGCAAGGGGCGCAACAACGCGCTGACCGCCGCCCAAGATGATCCCGGCAGCCCGTACGCGATCGGCTCCGATGAAGGCGGGCATGATGCCACCCACCCGGCGCTTGGCACGCTGGAGGACTTTTGTGCGTTGCGCGAGGAAGCCGCCAGGCTGGGGATTGAGATCGCGCTCGACTTTGCGATCCAATGCGCGCCCGACCATCCCTGGGTTCACACGCATCCGGAATGGTTCGACTGGCGGCCGGACGGGACGATCCGCTACGCGGAGAATCCTCCCAAGCGCTACGAGGATATTGTCAACGTCACCTTCCACGCACCCCAGGCGATGCCGTCGCTGTGGAACGCGCTGCGCGACGTGGTACGATTCTGGATTGATCAGGGCGTGCGGATATTCCGCGTCGATAATCCGCACACCAAGCCGCTGCCGTTCTGGGAATGGTTGATCGACGACATCCGTTCGCGCGCGCCGGATGCGATCTTCCTTGCCGAGGCCTTCACGCGTCCCGCCATGATGTATCGGCTGGCGAAGATCGGCTTTTCGCAATCCTACACCTACTTCACCTGGCGCAACACCAAGCAAGAGCTCGCGGCCTACTTCACCGAGCTGTCGCAGGCGCCGGTGGCGGACTTCTATCGTCCGCATCTGTTCGTCAACACGCCGGACATCAATCCGTATTTCCTGCAACAGGGCGGGCGGCCCGCCTTCCTGATCCGCGCTGCGCTGGCTGCCACGCTCTCCGGCCTGTGGGGGATGTACAATGGCTTCGAGCTGTGCGAGGCACGCGCATTGCCGGGCCGGGAGGAATATCTCAACTCAGAAAAATACGAGATCCGCGCGTGGGACTGGGATCGGTCCGGCAATATCGTTGCGGAGATAACACGGCTCAACCAGATCCGCCGGGCGAACCCGGCACTGCACAGTCATCGTGGCCTGACGTTCCTGAACGCATTCGATGACGCCATCCTGTACTACGCGAAGACATCGCGCGACGCGCGCAATACGTTGTTGGTCGCGGTCAACCTTGATCCGCATCGCGTTGTCGAGACGGAGATCGAAATCCCGCTCTGGCGCTACGGCCTGTCGGATCATGCCTCGATCGGTGCGGAGGAGCTGATGCGCGCACAGCCGATCATCTGGCACGGCAAGCGTCAGCACATCCGGCTCGACCCCGCTGACCTGCCATTCGCGATCTGGCGGCTTGCGCCGCAGGCGGGAGGTATCGCATGAACTCACGCATGTCGCAGACACGGCTCCGGACAGTGGCGGAGGATCCGCTGTGGTTCAAGGACGGTGTGATCTACCAGGCCCATGTCAAATCGTTCTTTGATTCGAACGGTGATGGCATCGGCGATATCGCCGGCCTGACGGCGAAGCTCGACTATATCGCCGAGCTCGGGGCAAGTGCGATCTGGTTGCTGCCGTTCTATCCTTCGCCGCGGCGCGATGACGGCTATGACATCGCCGACTACCGGGCTGTGCATCCTGAATATGGCACGTTGCGGGATATGCGGCGCTTCATCACCGCGGCGCGTGCGCGGAATATCCGTGTCATCATCGAGCTGGTGATCAACCACACCTCGGATGCGCATCCCTGGTTCGAGCGCGCGCGTCGGGCAAAGGCAGGATCGCGGGCGCGCGATTTCTATGTCTGGTCCGACGATGACCGCCGGTACAAGGATGCGCGAATCATTTTTGTCGACACGGAGAAATCGAACTGGAGTTTCGATCCCGTCGCCGGCGCGTACTACTGGCACCGGTTCTACTCGCACCAGCCGGATCTCAACTTCGACAATCCGCGTGTCCTCGAGGCCGTGCTTGCGGTGATGCGGTTCTGGCTTGACCTCGGGGTGGATGGGTTCCGGCTCGATGCCGTGCCCTATCTCGTCGAGCGCGATGGGACGGATTGCGAAAACCTGCCGGAGACGCATGCGGTCATCAAGAAGATCCGCGCCGCGCTCGACGCAGCGGCCCCAGGCTCGGTGCTGCTCGCCGAAGCGAATCAGTGGCCGGAGGACGTGCAGGAGTATTTCGGTAGGGGCGACGAATGCCACATGGCGTTCCACTTTCCGCTGATGCCACGCATGTACATGGCGATCGCGCGGGAGGACCGTTTTCCGATCACGGATATCCTACGCCAGACACCGGAAATACCGGAGACGTGCCAATGGGCGATCTTCCTGCGCAACCACGATGAGTTGACGCTGGAAATGGTCACCGACGCGGAACGCGACTATCTCTGGAACACCTACGCCGCGGACCGCCGCGCGCGCATCAATCTTGGTATCAGACGCCGGCTCGCGCCGCTGCTGCAGCACGATCGGCGCCAGATAGAGCTGATGAAGGGCCTGCTGTTTTCGATGCCTGGAACGCCGGTTATATATTATGGTGACGAAATAGGAATGGGCGACAATATCTATCTTGGCGACCGCGACGGGGTGCGAACGCCCATGCAATGGTCACCTGACCGCAATGGCGGTTTCTCGCGCGCCGATCCAGCATCGCTCGTTCTGCCGCCGATCATGGATCCGATCTATGGCTACGAGGCGGTGAACGTCGAGGCGCAGGCGCGGGATCCGCATTCGCTGCTCAACTGGGACCGACGGATGCTCGCAGTGCGTCGTCGCCATCGTGCCTTCGGCCGTGGCCGATTGCGGCTGCTTTATCCGGGCAATCGCAAGATCCTGGTCTTCCTGCGGGAGTATGAGGGTGACGGGGAGGAGGAGACGATCCTCTGCGTCTGTAACCTTGCGCGCACCGCGGAGGCGGTTGAACTCGACCTGGCGGCGTTCGCTGGCCGCGTGCCGGTCGACCTGCTCGGCGGCTCGGCGTTTCCCCCGATCGGCGCGCTGACCTATCTGCTCACCCTGCCGCCGCATGCGTTCTACTGGTTCAGCCTCGAACGCGAGACAGCGACGCCGTCGTGGCGTGTGCCGTCACCAGAGCCGCTGCCTGAGCTGATGACGCTGGTGCTTCGCCACGATATCGCCGAGATCCCCGAGCCCGAGTCGCGACGGGTCATCGAACAGGAGATCCTGGCACCTTATCTTGCGCGCCGGCGCTGGTTCGCGGCCAAAGACCAGAAGGTCAAGACATTTGCCATCGCCCGCGCGGATGTGATCCGAGGGCAAGCGGGAACTTTCATCGCTTTCGAAACGGCGGTGACCTTCGAAGGCCGCACCGACCGGTATTTCATGCCTGTGGGTATTGTCTGGGACGACGAAGCTCCCGGTCCGATCGCGCATCAATTGGCCTTGGCACGCGTCAGGCGCCGGCAGCGTACCGGCGTGCTGACGGACGCATTCGCGGTCGATGCGCTGCCACGGGCGGTGCTGGAGAGCCTTGCAGAAGGTCGTGCCGCCGCGCTGCCGGACGGCGAGTTCCGCTGGGTCAAGACCAGCGAGACGATCCCGCCGCTGCCGGAGGAGCTGGAGATTCTTCGCCTGTCGGCGGAACAGTCCAACACGTCGCTTATCCTGGGCGACATCGCGGTGCTGAAGATCATCCGTCGCATCGCGCCCGGCCGCCACCCGCAGACAGAAATGGCGCGTTATCTGACGGAGCGCGGTTTTGCGAATATCCCCGCGCTGTTCGGCGAGCTCATCCGCGTCGATGCGGCAGGCACGCCGCACACATTGGTGATTGTCGAGCGGTTCGTACGCAACCAAGGGGACGCCTGGCGGTGGACGCTCGAGGCGCTGAAGCGGGCGATCGATCCGGTTTCGATCGCTGACGCGGATGAGGAGGCAAAGGACGATGCGCTTGCGCCCTGTCTGGCGCTCGCAGCCGCCATCGGTAAGCGGCTTGCCGAACTGCATGCGGTGCTGGCAACACCAACGGAGGAACCGGCATTCGCGCCCGAGGCGGTCGGCCGTGTCGAGGCCGAGACCTGGGCGGCGGCGGCTGTCGCGGAACTGTCGTCCGCGTGCCGCGCGCTGGCCGGCTTCACCGCATGGGAAGACACGGAGGACCGCGCCAAGGCAGCAGCGCTGATCGCCCTGCGCGACCGGTTCGCCGCGAAGCTCGACGAACTCGCGCAGGCCGCATCTGGCACGCTGCGCACGCGCATCCATGGCGACTTCCATCTCGGCCAGGTGCTGGTGACGCCGGGCGATGCGATGCTGATCGACTTTGAAGGCGAGCCTGCGAAAACGCTGACGGAACGACGGGCCAAGAGCTGCCCGCTGCGTGATGTCGCCGGGCTGTTGCGTTCCTTCGACTATGCGGCAGCGACGCTCGCGCGCGAGCCGGCGCCGGGGTCCGAGCAGAGTGCGGAGCGGCGCGATGATTTCCTCAGCCGCTTCGTCGCGGCCGCGTCTGTACGCTTCCTGGAAAGCTATCACGCGGCGGCCCAGTTGGCCGAGCATCAATGGTTCGACGACAATGCGGCAGCGCAGGCGCTCATCGACCTCTTCCTGGTGCAGAAGGCGGCCTACGAGATCACCTACGAGGCGGCGAATCGCCCTGACTGGATCGGAATACCCCTGCAAGGCCTACTCGGGCTGGCCGAGCGGCTACTCGAGCTGGAACGGGAGGAAGCGCATGCATGACGACCGCTTGCTGGACAAAACCGCGGTCGGCGCATTGATCGAAGGCCGCGAGGCCGATCCCTTCGCGCTGCTTGGTCCGCATGAAACCACGTCGGGCACGGTGATCCGCGCCGTCCTGCCGGGGGCGTCGTCCGCCACGGTGGTCGACCTTCAGGGCAAGACCCTGGCCACGTTCCGCCGCACGCATCCGAACGGGCTGTTCGAGGCGACCCTCCCGGCCAGGGTTCCGTATCGTCTTCGGATCGACTGGCAGGGTGTCATGCAGGAGACGGAAGACCCCTACGCGTTTCCGCCACTTCTGGGTCAGCTCGATGTCTATCTTCTCGCCGAGGGTCGACACTGGCGGATGGGCGCCTGCCTTGGCGCGCAACCCATGGAGGTGGATGGCGTCGCGGGCGTGCGTTTCGCGGTCTGGGCACCGAACGCGCGTCGCGTCTCGCTGATCGGCAATTTCAATGCCTGGGATGGACGGCGGCATCCAATGCGACTTCGCATTGAATGTGGCGTGTGGGAGATTTTCATCCCAGGTCTTTCCATTGGCGAACTCTACAAATACGAGATCCTCGGCGCCGATGGCACGCTTGTGGCCCATGCGGACCCTGTCGCACGCGCGGCTGAGGTGCCGCCTGCCACGGGCTCGATGGTGGCGAGCCCTGCCCCTTTCGCCTGGTCGGATGAAGATTGGCAGGCAGCACGGCCGCAGCGCAGGGACGCCGCGCCACTGGCGATCTATGAGGTGCACGCCGCGTCATGGCGACGGCACACGGATGGCCGGTCCTTGTCCTGGCATGAGCTGGCCGACCAGCTCATTCCCTATGCGCGGGATCTCGGCTTCACCCATATCGAGCTGATGCCGGTGATGCTGCATCCGTTCGGCGGGTCCTGGGGCTATCAGCCGCTCGGGCAGTTCGTGCCGATGCCGGAACTGGGCCCGCCAGAGGCATTCGCCACCTTCGTCGATCGCTGCCACCACGCCGGGCTTGGCGTGATCCTGGACTGGGTGCCGGCCCATTTCCCGACCGACGCGCACGGGCTGGCCCACTTCGACGGCACCGCGCTCTATGAGCATGCCGACCCGCGCGAGGGCATGCATCGTGATTGGAACACCCTCATCTACAACCTTGGACGAAACGAAGTGCGCGGCTTCCTGATCGGCAGCGCCTTGCATTGGCTGGAACGCTTTCACGTCGACGGGCTTCGCGTCGATGCCGTCGCTTCCATGCTGTATCGCGACTATTCGCGCGCCGAGGGCGAGTGGATTCCGAACCGCTATGGCGGACGGGAGAATCTCGAGGCGATCGCCTTCCTGCAGGAGCTGTCGCATGCGATCGCCGAAAACGTTCCAGGCGCTATGCTGATCGCCGAGGAATCGACGGCATTTCCCGGCGTGACGCGTCCGGCCGCCACTGGCGGGCTGGGCTTCACGCATAAATGGAACATGGGCTGGATGCACGACACGCTGCGCTACATCGGCCACGACCCGGTGCACCGCACCCATCACCACGACGATATGACGTTTGGTCTGCTCTACGCCTTCACTGAGCGCTTCATCCTGCCGATCTCGCATGACGAGGTGGTCTACGGCAAAGGCTCCCTGCTCGGGCGGATGCCAGGCGACCACTGGCAGAAATTCGCCAACCTACGTGCCTATCTCGCGTTCATGTGGACGCATCCCGGCAAGAAACTGCTGTTCATGGGCGGGGAATTCGGCCAGCCTGAAGAATGGAACCACGACAGCCAACTGTCGTGGCAGCTCACCGGCAATCCGATGCACGCGGGCGTGTCACGCCTGCTGAAAGACCTCAACGCGATCTACCAAAAGGAACCCGCGCTCCACGCACGCGACTTTTCGTCCGAGGGCTTCCGCTGGGTGGTCGGCGATGACCGTGCCCAGAGCATCTTCGCTTGGATACGATACGGTTCCGAAGCCGATTCGCCTCTGCTCGTTATCTGCAATTTCACGCCGGTACCACGGCAGGATTACCACGTTGGCGTGCCTGAAACCGGTTATTGGACTGAGATCCTCAATACCGACGCCGCCACGTATGGCGGCTCCGGGATGGGCAATCTTGGCGGCGTGAACGCCACGGCCTGCGGAAGCCACGGCTTGCCCGCGGCGCTCGCCCTGACATTGCCGCCGCTCGCGGTGATCGTGCTCAAGAGGATCACCTGATGCCGCATCTGCCGCGGCGCCTCCTGACCGGCCAATCCGCGCCGCTTGGTGCGTCCTGGGATGGGCTCGGGGTCAACTTCGCGGTGTTTTCCGCAAATGCGACGCGGATCGAGCTGTGCCTTTTTGATCCATCCGGCCGGCGTGAGATCGCACGCTACGATCTGCCGGATTGCACCGACGAAGTGTTCCACGGCTATCTGCCCGATGTTGGCCCGGGCCTGCTCTACGGCTATCGCGCGCACGGCCCCTATCAACCTGAGAGCGGGCATCGTTTTAATCCGAACAAGCTGCTGCTCGATCCTTATACGCGCTCGCTTTCCGGCGGCTTGCGGTGGAACGACACGCTGTTTGGTTACCGGGTTGGATCGCCGCGTGGTGATCTGTCGTTCGATCGACGCGACAGCGCGGCGGCGATGCCGAGATCTGTCGTCACGGTACATGAAAGCCCGGTGTGGGGCGACCACCGTCGACCCCGGCGG
>DATHNE010000266.1:0-12619 GCA_035486355.1 Acetobacteraceae bacterium | reverse complement strand
TATCGATCCGTCGCAGCTCGGGCGCAACATCAAGGACCAGTATGACGTCGATGGCGTGGCGTTCGGTCAGGAGATGATGGCGATCGCGACGGCGGGTGAGATCAAGGCAGTGAGCTATATGTGGCCGGAGCCGGGGTCGCACGTGCCGATGCAGAAGGTCTCGTTCGTCACTCGGGTGGCGGATCAGATGTGTGGGGTGGGCTATTACAAGTGACCGGGGCGCCGTCAGCGGTCTTCCGGGAGAGGAACCGGGGGTACCGCGATCGCCCGCCTGACCGCGCGGCATGGTATCGGGCCATAGAGGTGAGGGAACGGGTCCTGATCCGGCTCGCTATTTTCCCAGACAAGGCGGGCTGGCACCTCGTCCGCCTCGAATGCCAGCAGCACCAGGTCGGTGGCGCCGGCGAAGTGGCGGCTGAGGACGAAATCGAGCTGGGCTTGCGTGCAGCAGTGCAGGAAACCGTCGCGCGCCAGCTCGGGCGGGGCGTGTTCTCCAGCAGCCTGGGCGGCTTCCCAGGCGTCCGCGCGCAGAACGTGATGCAGTTCCATGGCGGAACGTTACGCGGCGGCTTTCGCCTCGCGGCGGCGGGCGTGCAGGATGAATTCGGTGTAGCCGTTCGGCTGCGCGCGGCCCTTGAAGATCAGGTCGCAGGCGGCGGCGAAGGCGGCGCCGTCGAACGTCGGCGCCATCGGCTTGTATAGTTTGTCGCTCGCGTTCTGCCGATCCACGACCATCGCCATGCGTTTCAGTGTTGCCATCACCTGCGCCTCGGTGGTGATGCCGTGATGCAGCCAGTTGGCGACGTGCTGAGAGGAGATGCGTAGCGTTGCACGGTCCTCCATCAGGCCCACGTCGTGGATGTCCGGGACCTTGGAACAGCCGACGCCTTGGTCAATCCAGCGCACGACGTAGCCCAGGATACCTTGGCAGTTGTTATCGAGTTCCTGCTGGATGTCGTCAGGTGCCCAGTTGGGCCGGTCCGCTAATGGAATGATGAGCAGAGACGCCAAGGGCGGGCGGGTGCGTTGCGCCAGAGCGGTCTGCCGCGCGGCGACGTCCACCGTGTGGTAGTGCAGCGCGTGCAAGGTCGCGGCGGTGGGGGAGGGGACCCAGGCGGTGTTCGCGCCCGCCTCGGGATGGCTGATCTTCTGCGCCAGCATGTCTGCCATCCGATCCGGCGCCGCCCACATGCCCTTGCCGATCTGCGCCTTGCCGCGCAGGCCGCATTGCAGGCCAATATCGACGTTCTGGTCTTCGTACGCCTTGATCCAGGCGGTGCCTTTCATCTCGTTCTTGCGGATCATCGGCCCAGCTTCGATCGAGGTGTGTATTTCGTCCCCGGTCCGATCCAGGAAGCCGGTATTGATGAACACCACGCGATGCCTGGCCGCAGCGATGCAGGCCTTCAGGTTGGCCGAGGTGCGGCGTTCCTCGTCCATGATGCCCATCTTCAACGTGTACGGCGCGAGGCCCAGCAGGTCCTCGACGTGGTTGAACAACGTGTTGGTGAATGCCACTTCCTCTGGCCCGTGCATCTTCGGCTTGACGATGTAGATCGAGCCGGCGCGCGAGTTGCGCACTGGGCCATTGCTCTTCAGGTCATGCAGCGCGATCAGCGAGGTGACAGCCGCGTCCAGGATGCCCTCGGGGATCTCGGCGCCGTCCAGTGTCACCGCATCGGTATACATGTGATGGCCGACGTTCCGGATCAGCATCAGACTGCGGCCGGGCAGCGTGAGCGTGCCGCCATCAGGCGCGGTGTAGACGCGGTCAGTGTGCAGCCGGCGCGTGCGCGGCTTGCCGTTCTTCGCGAAAGTGACGGCGAGTGTGCCGCGCATCAGGCCGAGCCAGTTGCGATAGGCCAGCACCTTGTCGGCGGCGTCGACCGCGGCGATGGAATCCTCGCAGTCCTGGATGGTGGTGATGGCGGCTTCCAGCACGACGTCGCTGATGCCAGCGGCATCCAGCTTGCCGACCGGATGGGCGTGGTCGATAAGCAGCTCAATGTGCAGATGGTGGTGGCGGAACAGCAGCACGGTCAGCGCGGCGGCGTCGCCGCGATAGCCGGCGAATTGGGCTTCATGGGCAAGCGCGGTGTGGGCACCGCTGGCGAGCGTGGCGATCAGGCGGCCGTCGGTGAGTTCATAGGACACCACGTCGGCATGGCTGCCGCTGAACAGCGGCACCGCCTGGTCGAGGAAGGCACGCACGCGGGCGACCACGCGCTGGACGCGGACCGGGTTCAGGCCGGGGCCGCGCATGGCGCCGTCGTCTTCCGCCAGCACGTCGGTGCCGTAGAGCGCGTCGTACAGGCTGCCCCAGCGGGCGTTGGCGGCGTTCAGCGCGTAGCGGGCGTTGGTGACGGGGACGACGAGCTGAGGGCCGGCGATGGTGGCGATCTCGGGATCGACGTTGGCGGTGTCGACGGTGACCCTGGCGGGTTCGGCGACAAGGTAGCCAATCTCGTACAGGAATGCCTGGTAGGCGGCGGCATCAAAGGTCTGGCCGCGGTGTGCGACGTGCCAGTCGTCGATCGCGGCCTGCACCTCGTCGCGCTTGACCAGCAGGGCCTGGTTACGGGGGGCGAGGTCGCGCAGCAGGGCCTCGAGGCCGGACCAGAAGGCGGCGGGGGCGATCCCGGTACCAGGGATCGCCTCACGGGTGACGAAATCGTACAACATCTGAGCGACCTGGAGGCCGCCGACATTGACCGCATCCGTCTGCATGGTGGTTCCGACCTGATCCATGGCCCGATCTCCGCAATACGCTGCGCTGCAACATATAGGGATTGCTGCGCCGCAGCATAGGGTCACAATTCAGATACGGGATTTCCGAGCTGCGGCCGCGCGGTATCCGTTCCCGACCACTGTGGTCAGTCGTCAGCGGTCGGACGTCGGGTTGCCAACCGTGTCCGCGGCTTCAACCAGCCGGTACGCGCAACCTTGCCCGCAAACAGGCCGTCACGACGTCAGGCCCAGTTCCCGTGCCTTGATCTGCAGCGCGAGCACCTTCGAGAAGATGCGGCATTGCGCGAGGCCGCCGGCGAGGAACCAGAGGCCGGTCTGTCCAGTGGGGCGCCACATGCCTTGCAGCTCGCCTTCTGCGTCGAAGCCCCAGACCGGGCCCATGCGATGGCCGACCGCGTCGCCGAGGATCCGCCGCGCCGCCGCGGCCTGGCCTTCGTAGCCAGTGGCCAGCACGATCAGGTCGGCCTGCTTTGCCGTGCCGTCTTGCATGATTGCGCTGTCAGGGCCGAAGCGTTCGATGGTGGCGTACTGAATCAGGCCAATGCGACCGTCGACGATCATCTGCGAACAACCGGCATCGAAATAATACCCGCCGCCGCGTTGCTGGTACATGATTTGCCAGCCAGTATTGTCGGGCCCGAAGTACAGGCGGAAGCCGCGTTGCTGCAGCCCGTCCAGAAGGTCCCGGTCGGCCTCGCGGTTCATCGCGGTGATGCGTTGGTGCGATTGCCGGTAAACCGGAAAGGGCGAGGCGACGGCGAGGAGATCGAGATCCTCGAACGGTGCGTCCTCGTCGTACAGCGCATAGGGTGCCTGCGCTTCCTTGAGACTGACGACCAGGGACGGGCTGCGCTGGATCATCGTGACCTCGGCAGCGCCGGAGACGCAGAGATCCTGCGCCACGTCATGGCCGGAAGTGCCGGTGCCCAGCACCAGCGCGCGCTTGCCCTGCCAATCCAGTCCGCTACCGTAACCACCGGAATGCCGCACCGTGCCGCCGAAGTCCTTCAGGCCGGGCAGATCAGGCATGATCGGCGTGGTGCTGACGCCGTTGGCGAACACGATGTGGCGCGGACGCATGCGGCGTTCGGTGCCGTCCGCGCGACGCAGCTGCACGTCCCAGCAATTCGCGGTGTCGTCCCAGCTTCCGGTGGTCAGTTCGGTCTGCGTCCAGACGTTGAGTTCCATCGCCTCGGCGTAGATCTCGAACCAGTTGGCCAGCATGTCTTTGGGGATGAACACCGGCCAGGAGCGCGGGAAGGGCATATAGGGCAGGTGGTTGACGCGGGTTTCGTTGTGCAATGTCAGCGCGTGGTAACGGCGGCGCCAACTGTCGCCGATGCGTGCCTCGCGATCCACGACAAGTGCATCCACACCGAGCTGAGTCAGGCGGGCGGCGATGCAAAGGCCGGCCTGTGCGGCGCCGACCACCAGGACGGCGGGATCGTGATGCGCATAGGCTTGCGCGCGCTTGCGGCGGTCGAGCCAGTTCTCGCCGCCGAAATTGCGCTTCCAGTCCACGTTCTGCCAGCGCTTGCCGTTGGCGGGGTCTTCGTGGCCGCGGATCTCGTCGAGCGCGGTCATCAGTGTCCAGGCGCGCGGCTGGCCGGATTCGGAGACCAGGCGCACGACACCGTTGCAGGGGCCGATTTTTGTTTCGAAGGTGAAGATCGCCTCGATCGCGTCGACGCCCGCGCGCGTGACACGCCGTGGCGGCGTGCGGCCGGCGGCGCGTGCCACGGCGTGGGGCGCCATGTCGGCTGTGGCCGGCGCCATGCGCGCAGCGATGGCAGCGGCGCCGGAGGCCGTGCGTAGGTCCCAGGTGAAGGCGAGGATGTCGCGCCAGTGGCAGTCTTCGGCGAACAGTGTCGCGATGCGCGCGGCGGCGCCGGAGGCCAGCGCCGCGCCGAAGTCGTCGAGCCACGCCTCGGCGGTCGCTGTCACCGCGCTGTTGGTCAGCATGCCGTCCATGGCGTCGTTTCCCGCCGGTTAGAGTGGGTTGTAGCCGGGCTGCTTGTAGATCGAGTCCGGCTTGCCGATGATGTCCGGCTTGTAGACCGCTTCGGTCCAGTCGTCCGACGCGACATCCTCGATGCCGACCGACACCGACGTTTCCGCGCAATTCGCGGTGGCCATGATGGCTTTCGTCACCTCTTCCGCGATCTTCGCTTTCTGTTGCTCGGACCGTCCGGGCAGCATTTTTACGATCACGTGCGGCATGGATCGGTCCTTTCGTTCAGTAGTCATGGCGCATGGGGCGGAACAAGATCTCGTTGATGTCGACATCTTCCGGCTGGCTGACGGCGAAGGCAACCGCGTGGGCGCAGGCGTCGGCGGGGATCGCCGAGCTCTGGTAAAAAACGCTGCACCCGCGCGGCGGCGTCCGGATCGGTGATGATGTTTGGCAGCTCAGGTGCCACCGCGCCTGGGGCGATGACGGTGGTGCGGATAATGCTATGGTGCGGCGGTGCCGCGGAGCGGCTGGAGACCCGGAAGCGTCCGGAGCAGAACGTTTCTGACGTGTGGGTCAGGATGGAACCGGACGTCGCTAGGGTGCAGGCGACGACCGCTATCGGCCTATCCGGCCGCTGGCGCCGCGACGGCCTCGCTGAGGCGCGAATACACGAGTTCCAGCAACTGTTCGCGGGCGCGCACGGCGATCTCGTCCAGCGACGGCGTCTGGGACAGGCGCGCGCGAGCGTAGCGACGAACCTCCTCGAGCGTGGGAATATCGGGCAGGTCGATGTTGGTCCAGAAGAGTTCTGCCCGCATCCCGGCGGAGGCGAGCCGCAGCTTCAGCTCCGCCCAGCCGGGCGCGCGCGCCAACGCCTCCAGCGCCTGGGTCGCGATCTGGTTGACCGGAAACGAGGCGGCAAGCTGGCCGGCCACCTTGTCGATGACCTGCCGTCCAAGCCTCTGCTCGCCACGCATGAGCGCCCGCGGCGGGGCTCGTAGGTCCCAAACGATGCGCAGCCGTGACAAGACCCACAGGGCATAATAGGTCGGATCGCACTCCCACCAGCGGAAGCCCTGCCGGGTGGATGCCTGGTAGGCGTGGTGGTTGTTGTGCCAGCCCTCGCCCAGGGTCAGCAGCGCAAGCCACCAGTTGTTGCGGGAATCATCCCCGGTGACATAGCGCCGACGGCCGCACACATGGGCGAGCGAGTTGATGCTGAAGGTCGCGTGCCAGACCGCCACCGTGCTCCAGCAAAAGCCAACAACCAGCCCCGGCCAGCCGGCGATCAGCCAGGTCGTTGCCGCGAGCAGCGCGGCGGGCAAATAGGGGTTCCGGTCGAGCCAAACCAGTTCCTTGAACTTCCCCAGGTCCTGGACGGCGGCGTGATCGGTGGGGTTGTTGCGGGGCACGAAGATCCAGCCGACATGCGCGTAGAAGATGCCCCGCTGCGCCGGCGAGTGCACGTCAAGCGCGGTGTCGGAATATCGGTGGTGCCGGCGATGGTGGGCCGCCCACCAGAGGGCCCCCTTCTGGGCGGAGGTCTGCGCCAGGAGCGCCAGCACGAACTGGAAGGCGCGGCTGGTGCGGTAGGCGCGGTGGGAAAAGTAGCGATGATACCCCGCGGTGATCGCAAACATGCGCAGCAGGTACAGCGCGCCGCCAAGCAGCAGTGCGGCGCCGGTCACGTCGGTGAGGAACGCCGCGACGCAGGCGAGATGCACCAACAGGAAGGCGATGGCGGAGGGGTAGGCGATGTCGTCCGACGGGTCGCCGGGAGGCCGGTTCATGGGTACTCAATTCCTGGGAGGGACGTTTTGCCGCAACGTTGGCCTGCGGCGGTGTCAGCTCTGGCTTTTGCCGTCCGCCTGTTCGCTGCGGGGTTGTGATCCGCCACTGAGCGATTGGCAAGACGCGTCCTGCGGTCGATCGCGAAGCCAACGCATCGGCGATGCACATCGGAGCCGCCCGAGCGTGCACAGCATCGGCACAAAATTCGCGCTGCCGCTTCAGATCAACGGTTGAACGGGGGATGCGACCCGCGAACGCAGGTGCCGCATCCGTCGGGTCCTTCGGGTGGGTTGCATCAACCTGCGGCTGTCGACGCGGAGGGCTGTATGCGTGGGAGTTCGAGAAGGACGGGCGCGCGTTGCGGGAGCGGGTGGAGGGTCAATTGGTATTCAACGGCAGCGGGTCGATGCTCGACGCGGTGCTGGCAGGGTTCGGGCGGCGTAGCTGCCGGAGGACAGCGTGCGGGTTCCGCTGGCCGAGGGGCGGCTGGTGCGGGTGCTCGAGGATTGGTGTCCGCCATATGCGGGGTATCGCTTGTATCGCCCGAGCCGGCGGCAGCCGACGCCGGCGTTTGCGTCGCTGGTGAATGCGCTGCGGTACCGGGACGGTGCGGCGGCGGCACGGGGGGGCTTGGAAGCGTCCGGAGCGGTCCTCGCGACGTGCCAGGATTGAGGGACGCGAGACTGCGGACATGCGTTCAGCGAGGGCAACGGCCAATTCGTTGTTAATACGTTACGAAGAAGCCGTGGGGAAGTTGGCTTTGCCGAGCTAAACGCATGGCCCACGCGCCGGCTGGATGGATTTCGTCATATCGCCTATTGCGGGTGTGCCTTGGGCGGCCGATAGGGGTGCGGGGTGTCTGCGCAGAACGAACAACTGGTCTACGAGTGTGGTGCGTGGGAGGCCGATTTCGCGCGGCGCGAACTGCGTCGGCGCGGGCATTTGGTCCCAGTGAGCGCGCGTGCGTTCGAGATCGTCGAGGTTCTGGTCCAGTCGGGCGGGGAGCTGGTCGCCAAGCAAGACCTGATGCGCCTGATATGGCGCGGTGCGATCGTCGAGGAAAATACCCTCCAGGTTCACATCGCCGCCATTCGCAAGGCGCTCGGTGCAGATCGAGAGATGCTGAAGACGGCGTCCGGTCGAGGCTATCGCATGCTTGGACACTGGACGATCAGGCGGGATTGTATCGCAACGCCCCCGGTCACCGTCGAGCCGGTGCAAATCCCTACCCAGTCATGTCTTACCAATTTGCCGGCGACTGCCTTCAACCTGATCGGCCGAACCATGCCGGTCCAGCATGTGCGTGATCTGTTGTCGGTGTATCGGACGGTCACGCTGGTCGGACCCGGCGGCATCGGAAAGACAAAACTCGCACTGGAGATCGCACGCGGCCTGTTCCCGACGTTTCAAGGTGACATCTGGCTTGTCGAATTGGCCTCGCTGTCGGATCCCCATCTGGTGCCGTCTGCCGTCGCTGGCGTCCTCGGTCTGCAACTGGGTGGTGACACGATGTCCCCTGAGGTCGTCGCGCACGCCATCGGCGCAAAGAAACTCCTGCTGGTGCTGGATAATTGCGAGCACGTGATCGACGCGGCCGCCAGGCTGGTGGAAACGCTCATACGTCTGTGTCCTCGCACGACTGTGCTTGCGACCAGCCGGGAGATCCTGCGCATTGAGGGCGAGTGCGTGTATCACGTCGCCCCGCTGGATGTACCGCCGGAGCATTCGCGAGACCCAAGCATTCTGCTTGAACACAGTGCCGTGCAGCTGTTTGTTGCCAGGACCAGGGCGGCGCGCACCCATCTCGCGCCGGACCTGGAGGACCTACCGGCGATCGCCGCGATCTGCCGGCACCTCGACGGTATTCCGCTGGCCATTGAGTTCGCGGCGTCTCGCGCCGCCGCGCTCGGGATTCAGCAGGTTGTTTCGCATCTGGACAACCGTTTCGGTATGCTGACGTATGGCCTCCGAACAGCGCTGCCGCGGCAACAGACACTCCGTGCAACGCTTGACTGGAGCTATGAGTTGTTGCCCGAGGCGGAGCAGAAGCTTCTGCGCCACCTGGCAGTCTTCCCTGCGAGGTTTTCGCTCGCGGCGGCGACCCCTGTCGTGGGCGATGCTGGTGGCGCTGTATTGGGGACAGTGGAGGGCATTTCCAATCTTGTCTCGAAGTCGCTGGTGACATTCGATGGATCGGCATCCGTCAGTCGCTGGCGGCTGCTCGAGACAATACGGGCGTATGCGCTCGAGAAACTCCACGAAGTAGGCGAATGGCAGACGCATGCCCGCCGGCACGCAGAGTACCTCCGCGACGTCATGCGCAAAGCGGAAGAAGAGTGGGAGACGCGATCGACGTTGGAATGGCGCGACATCTATGCGCCCCAAATAGACGATGTGCGAGCGGCTCTGGACTGGGCATTTTCGCCCGAAGGAGACGCGATGATCGGCGTGGAATTGACCACTGCCGCCGTGCTCTTGTTCTGCGAACTGTGGCTTTTGGAGGAGTGCCGTGTGCGGGCCGAACGCGCGCTTGTTGCCTTGGAGCAGGTAAATGCAGATGACGACCGTCGGAGGATGCAACTCTATGCCGCGGTCGCTTCGTCGCAGGCCTATACATTGGTTTCGGCGCGCGATACGCGCGCGGCATGGGACGCGGCACTGAAGATCAGTGACGCGCTGTGCGATACCGAATACCAACTACGCGCGCTTTGGGGGATCTGGGGAACTCACGTCAATAGGGGAGAATTCAAGGAGGGATTGGCGGTTGCGAAGCGGTTTTCCAGCCTCGCCGAGATCGCGTCCGACGCCAACGATCGGCTCGTCGGCGATCGATTGACGGGCGCGGCGCTGCACTTCCTCGGAGATCAACGCGGAGCACGAGAGCATGTCGAGCGAATGCTGGCGGCCTACGTCAAACCAATCCGCCGATCACATGCGTTACGGTTCCAATCCGACCAGCGCGTGACCGCACATATGTATCTTGCGCGGATACTCTGGCTGCAGGGATTTCCCGATCAAGCCCTGGCCATCGCCGAGGCCGATGTACAAGACGCTCAGCGGACCAGGCATCCCCAATCGCTCTGCAATTCCCTTGCCGGCGCGGCATGCCCGATCGCGTTGCGGACCGGCAACCTCGCGGCTGCGCAACGATATACCGCGATGCTGCTCGATCAAACAGAACGGCAGGTGTTGGAAATCTGGCATGCGCACGCTGTCTGCTTCGAGGGTGAGCTGCTGATCAGGGGCGGTGACGTCAGGACGGGGCTGCAACGGCTTCAGTCGGGTACGGAACAGCTTGTTCATTCAAATTTCTGGCAGTATTCTTCGGCGTTATCCGCCGCCCTCGCTGAGGGGTTTGCGGCCGCTGGACAATTCTCGCGGGCACAGGACGTTATCGTTGACGCGATTGCGCAGGCGGAACGCAGAGATGCGGGCTGGTACCTGCCCGAGTTGCTGCGCATCAGGGCGGCGATAAGCTTGCGCGCGGACGGCTCGGATGGCGTGGTTGCCGCCGAGACGTACCTTGGCCACTCCATCGATCTGGCGCGTGTGCAAACAGCGTTGTCGTGGGAGCTGCGCGCGGCCACGGACTTGGCGCGACTGTGGCGGGATCGAGGGCGCATCAGCGCGGCACGAACGTTGCTCTCGGATGTTCATGGCCGCTTCATGGAGGGTCATGGAACCGCCGACCTGAGGGCTACGAAGGATCTGTTGCAGACGCTATAAGCCGGTATGCCGGAGGGGAGTCCACATGGTCGAACCAGCGCTATTCTTGACCGATATTGCCGACGATGAGGCGCACCGGATCGTTGATGAGGGACTCGCCGGCCATGGCGTGGAGCAGGCGGGATATTGGGATGCGCGGCCGCTTTATGTACTGGCTCGCGATCCACCCAATGAGCGAATCCTGGGCGGCATGATCGGCCGCACCTCGCTCGGTCTCCTGTTCATCGAGCTCGTATTCCTGCCGCCCGAACTACGCAACCGCGGAACCGGCACCCGCATGCTGCATATGGCCGAGGAAGAAGCGGTGAGGAGAGGCTGTCGGGCAGGGGTCCTCTACACAATCAGCTTCCAGGCCCCCGCCTTTTACGAAAGGCATGGGTGGCGGGAATTTGGCCGCGTACCCTGTCACCCAACAGGCACGTCGCGAATATTCATGACCAAGGATTTGTCCCGGGCGGCGTGACGCAGCGTGGCGGCAAAGGGCCGGTTCGCCAGGTCAGGCGTCCGCAAGCGTCGCGCCGATGATCGCCATCAGCTCGCCCTGCAGCGACCGGCGATGCTATCGGGGGCTTCCCGGCATGACGTCCGCGGCGCACGGAGCGGAGCAGATCGCGCGCCAGTCCAAGCATGCGCTGATCTCGGCGATTGAAGCCGGTGCGGCGCCGCCGGCGATCGAGGACGGGGTGTTCCTGCCGACGACCTGCGCGAGTACGACAATCCGTTGGTCGTTCGTGTGGCTTATGAGCCGGCGGCGTCGCGTAACTGTGTCCCCGATAGCAGCAGCGTGGTCGGAGTTGATTGGACACGGAGAGTTCTGACGGTTTGGCGTCCGCCGTATGCGGGATATCATTTGTATTATCCGCACCGGCGGCAGCCGACGTCGGCGTTTGCGTTGCTGGTGGATGCGTTGCAGTACCGGGATGGTACCGGCGCGATGAATGAGGGCTTGGAAGCGTCGCGAGTGGTCCTCGCGATGTGCTCGTGTCGATGGCCAGTATTGGCCGAAGCCGACCGGCAGCTTTCGGGCTCGACGGGCGAAAGGCGGATATAGCTCTGTCACGACCTACTGGCTGACAGCGACCCATAGCGGACGGCCGCACCAGCATGGGTGGGAGTGGCGTCAAGCTTCAGGCTGACCACGCGTCGGGCAGATGATATCGTGCCGGGGTTGGCAGGAATGGTGGCGTGAACGGATGGACGGCCTCCTTTATCTAGCCTTGCGGGTCCTTGCCGTCTTGATTGCCGGTATTGGCCTGTGCGCACTTTCAGGCGCGACTTATCAGCACTTCTCCAATATGTCGGACCAGAAGCGATACCCGCCTCCCGGGCGGCTCATCGATATCGGCGGCCGAAGGTTACATTTACTCTGTGCAGGGAAGATCTCCGACCACACCGTGATCATAGAAGCCGGAAGTGGTAATGACGTTACACTTTGGCAGGGGATATTGGGCCGCGTTTCGCGTTTCACCCGTGTCTGTGCTTACGATCGTGCCGGGCTTGGGTGGAGCGATCCGGTCTCCGGACCACGTAGCTTCGATGACAGAGCTAGAGATCTGCATTTACTGCTTCAGCGCGCCGCCATTGCGGTTCCTTATATCCTCGTTGGCCATTCCTATGGGGGCTACGTCGTTCGCCGCTTTACGGCTCTGTATCCACAGAGCGTGTCAGGCATCATTCTGATCGATTCACCCGACGAGGTATGGTCGTTCGCGGCCGAGGGGCTTCTCGATGCGCAGACAATCGGGGCACAGGAATGGTGGCGTGGCTTGGCAGCCCAGTTCGGACTGCTTCGACTCGGCAAAAGGCTATTGCCCGATCGCTTCGACCCACTCAAAGGTGTTCCGGATGAAGCGCGCGGTGAACAGATGGCGTTGTATCTGCGCAGCTCACGCCATTTCGCCATCGCGGACGAAATGGCCGCCTATAAGGCTGTGCCTCCTAAAGAACGAAGTGCCTATGGATTCGGCCGCCTTGGGGATACGCCGCTGGTGGTTGTGAGCCGTGGTTGGAATGATCCTGTGACTGGCGATCAAGTCTATCCCGAATGGGAGGAAGCTCAAAAACGGTTGGGCTCCCTCTCGACGAACAGTGTGCACATTGTAGCGGCCGGGAGCGGCCACATGATTCAGTTCACGGAGCCTGGGGTCATTGTCAATGCCATCCTGCGGCTTCTAGAACATCGGGGGCCTGAACCTTCCAAGTAGGCGGACTGTCCGGTTTCAATGCAGATCGGCCGAATCCAGATCGGCCGCTTTGAAGTGGTAATTGCTCACCTGGGTAGGCGCGATGTGGGGCGGGGCGACCTGGGTCGAGGATTGTTGGACTGCGGAAAGATGGTTGACGTGATCACGGTCGGCTCGATTCAAGCTTCGTGTGACGCCCGAGATCGACCTGAGCACG
>DATHNE010000265.1:0-8172 GCA_035486355.1 Acetobacteraceae bacterium | reverse complement strand
CAAACAGCACGATGACCGCAAGGCCGGCGACGGCGACAGGACGGTGAAGGAAGCGGCGCACCGCGAGCTGCATCGGGCTGCGCGGCACGGCGGCAGTGCGGGCGATCGCGGGGGTGGCGATGGTCGTGCTCATCTCAGGCTCCCCGCAGCCTCGGGTTGATCACCACGTACAGCACATCCGCCAGCAGGTTCAGCATCACGTAGAGAAACGCCGTTACCAGCACGACCCCCTGCACCACCGGATAGTCGCGGTTGAACACCGCATCAACGATCATCTTGCCGAAACCGGGAATGCTGAACACCTGTTCGGTCAGCACGGCGCCGGAAAACAGCGTGCCCAGTTCCAGCGCGCCCAGCGTTACCACGGGGATCAGCGCATTGCGCAACGCATGCCGCAGCACCACGACGAATTCGCGCAGTCCTTTCGCCCGTGCCGTCCGCACATAGTCCTGGTCCAGCACGGTCAGCATCGCACTCCGGGTGTGCCGCATCAGGGTCGCCGCGATGGCGTTGCCCAGCACAAACGCCGGCATGATCGTGGTGGCGAGCGATTGTCGCCAATCTTCCGCCAGCGATACGTACCCCGATGGCGGCAGCCAGCCAAGCTGCACCGACACCAGCAGGATCAGCATGATCCCCAACCAGAAGGTCGGCGTGGACAATCCGGCAAGGCCAATCGCGTTGGCCAGGTAGTCCCACACGGTGTTGCGCTTCACCGCCGCGACCACCCCGGCCGGCACGCCGATCGCCACCGCAATCAGAAACGCCATCGCGCTGAGCTGCAATGTCACTGGCAGCTTCTCGGCGATCAGTTGCGTCACCGGCTCACGGATGCGCCACGAATAGCCCAGATTGCCGTGCAGCACATTGCCCATCCAATGCAGGTACTGCACCGGCAATGGCCGATCCAACCACAGCTCCGCGCGGATCTGCGCCAGCACCGCGGGATCGCCGCGATCCTCGCCGGCCAGCACGAGCGCGGGATCACCCGGCATCAGTTGCTGCAGGCAGAACACCAGAACGCTGACCAGCAGCAGGGTCGGAATGATCTGGGCGATCCGCCCACCGAGATGGCCTCGCATGTGCGGCTACTTGCTCATCGCAAGGCCTTGTACCCGGATCATGCCATCCGGGATCGGACGGAAGCCGGTCAACTTCGCCGACATGCCAACGATATTGGTCGGCACCCAGAGATAGGTGATGGGCAGATCCTGCTCCAGTTGCGGCCACATCTGCGCATACACCGCCTTGCGCTGGGCCACATCGGTCATGCCACGTCCCTCATCCAGCAACTTGTCAACCACCGGATTGCTGTAATGGCCGTCGTTGTTCGCCTGCCCGCTGTGCAGGAAGGAGTAGGTGTTGCCGTCAATGTCGACGCGACCAGACCAGCCGATCAAATACGCCTGGTACTGGCCCACATGCGCAGCCGACAGCGACGAGGCAAATTCCATCGCCTTGATCTGCACGTCAAATCCGGCCTCGGTCGCCATCGACTGGATGACCTCGGCGGTCTGCAGCACATCGGGATTGTTGAATGCCAACAGCTCCAGCTTCACCGGCACAGTCACGCCAGCCTGCTTCAGCAACGCCTTGGCCTTCGCCACGTCACGCGCCGGCACCTTCAGGGCAGCATCGTAGAACGGCGAACTCGACGGCACAGCCTGCACGGTCGGCTCGTACATGCCGTTGTAGACCACGTTCACCAGCGCCTGCCGGTCGATCGCCAGCGAAAACGCCTGCCGCACCAGCGCACTCTGGCCGTACGGGTTCTTCGCTGCCGGGCCGTTGTCGATGTTGTTGGTGATGCCGAAGTAGCCGAGCGAGTCCGACGTCACGAGCGTCAGCTTGGGATCCGCCTTCACCGCCGCTGCATCGGTCGGCGCGATATTCTCCGACAGATCGATCGCGCCGGCCTTCAGATTGGCCAGCCGCACGGAGGAATCCACCAGCACCTGATACACGACACGATCGAAATGAACGTTCTTGCTGTCCCAGTAGCCAGGATAGCGCTCGAGCGTCACGTGATCCTGCGGCACCCGCTCGACGAATTTGAACGGGCCGGCGCAGACGGGGTGCTGGGCGAAGTCCTTGCCCTCCTGCGCCGCGACCTTGGGCGCCAGGATCATGCCGGCCCGATCGGTAAGCTGGGCGAGGAATGCGCCGGATGGCGCTTTCAGGCCGATCCGGATCGTCATCGGATCGACGATGTCGATATGATCGATCAGCGCGATCTCGCTCTTGCGGTAGCTGCCGGGCATCGTCAGGTACCGCTCCAGCGTCGCCTTCACTGCATCGGCGTCGAACGCCTCGCCATCCTGGAAGCTGACGCCGGACCGCAGATGGATCACCAGCGTCTTCGGATCGGTCCACTCATAGCCGGCGGCCAACTGCGGCACGATGTTCAGCTTCGCATCGATGTCGAACAGCTTGTCGCACATGCCGGCATAGACGATGCGCCCGACATAGGTGGTGGCCAGGGTCGGATCCATCGTGTCGAGATCCTGCCGCAGCGCGATTTTCAGCGTCTGCGCGGATGCAAGCGTCGGAGCGGCCAGCAGCAGCATGGCCAAAACAAAGCGTCGCATGGTGAAGGTCCCCGTGGGTGCTCTTTGTTGATGACTGCGAATACGGTCAATGCGTGGACGGATCAACTGGGTGGCCGGCCCTCCCGCTGGATGACGGCGTCGATCACCGTGCGATCGAACACGCCACAGGGGCTGTCGGCGCCGGGCAGAAAGCGGCGGAACACGGCGAAGCGCTCCAGGCTCACGCGATGCAGCCGGCGCAGCTCCGCCAGCGGATCGGGATGGTCGTCGGCGCGGATATCGAGGTCAGGATAGGGATCCTTCGTGCAGATCTTCAATGCGGCGGACTGCTTGCCGCGCTTGTCGCCGCCGGCTTCCTCGCCCGCTTCCAGCGCAGCGAGCAACCGCTCCGCCATCGCGCCGGTGGCGCGCTGCCAGCTTGCCAGTGTCGCTTCCACGACCACGGGACCGGTCAACATATTCCCCGCCACCGATACATCCGTCCCACGCACCGACCCGCACCAGCTCACGCAGTCGGCGCCGGTGTGCTGGGCGATGCGGCCCGCCGCGTCAAGCATGTGCAACTGCCGGTGCTCACGGCCGGCGTCGGCGCTCAGCAAACCGGCGGCGACTGCCTCGGGTGCCTCTCCCGCGCGCAACCGCGCCATTCCTTGGGTTCCATACATCGGGTTAATCAGCGCCTGTGTGGCCAGGGCGGCCACGCCGCCCTCGACATGCAAGCAGAGTGCCCCGACGGCGAAGAAACGGGTCGCGACCGCCGCGCCGAGCGCGCCGGTGTCCGGGTCGCGTACCAGGATAGACCAAGTCATACGGTATCCTTGCCGCTCCGGCGACTCGCCGCAACAGGCTAGCCTGATGAATGCGCACGAGCATCGAACCGATGATTGACCTGATGCTGCTGGGGGCGGGCCACGCCCATGTGGAGGTGCTGCGCCGGTTCGCGCGGCGGCCGGAGGCTGGGGTACGCCTGACGCTGGTCGCCCGCGCGCCCGTCACGCCGTATTCCGGGCGACTGCCGGCGCTGATCCGCGGCGACTGTGCACGCGCGGATGCGCAGATCGATCTGGGGCCTTTAGCCGCTGTCGCCGGGGCGCGGTTGGTGATCACCGAGGCGACCGGGATCGATCTGTCGGCGCGCCTGGTCGCGGTCGATGACCGGCCTTCGGTCCGATTTGACCTGCTGTCGATCGATGTCGGCGGTGTGCCGGCGATGCCCGAGGGCATCGGCATCGCGGTCAAGCCGATTGGCTTGTTTCTGGCGGCGCTGATCCGGATGGAAGCTAAACTGGCCGACGGCGCGCGCCTCGCGCTGGTGGGGGCCGGCGCGGCGGGCACCGAGCTGGCGCTGGCGCTGGCGCGGCGGTTTCGGGGGCGGTTCCGCCTGACCCTGGTGTGCGACACGCCGGAGCCGCTGATAGAGGCGCCGCCCTCGGCCCGCGCCGTGGTCCGGACAGCGCTGGCGGATGCGCGGGTGGAACTGGTGTGCGGGGTGCGGGCCGGCGTGCCGGCCGGCGGCAAGCTGGCACTGTCCGACGGCAGCGTGATCGAGGCCGAGGAGGTGCTGTGGGCGACCAATGCCCTGGGGCCGAAGCTGCTCGCCGAGTCCGGGCTGATCTGTGATGCCGCGGGTTGCGTGCTGGTGGATGCCAGTTTGCGCAGCAAGGGGCATGATTTCGTGTTCGCGGCCGGGGATTGCGCGGCGATTGAGGGCGCGCCGCGACCGAAGGCGGGGGTTTGGGCGGTGCGCGCCGGACCGGTGCTGGCGGCCAATTTGCGACGGGCGGCGCACGGGGAACAGCCGCGCGCGTGGCGGCCTCAGGCAGACGCGCTGGCGATCCTTGGGTTGGGCGACGGGCGCGCGGTCGCGTGGCGCAATGGCTTCGCGCTGTCTGGGCGTCCGGTGGGATGGTACAAAGACTGGATCGACCGGCGCTTCCTGCAACGTTACGCCAGTGAGGGATTGCCGCATCCGCTGATCATGCCCGACGCGGATCGAGTGGAGCTGGATGCGGCCGATCTGGGGATCATTTCGCATGCGTCGTTGCAGCAGGGGCAGGCCGGATTGGCGCCGCCGGTGGGCGCGCGGCTGGTGCAGCGTACCTGCCATCTGGCCGCGCCACTGGACGATCCTTTCACCTGCGGGCGCATTGCCGCGGCGCATGCGCTGATGGCATTGCACGCCAGCGGGGCACAACCCTGGAGCGCGACGGCGGTCGTGACGCCGCCGGCGGGCGCGGCAGAGGCGGCGCGCGCGGATGTGCTCGCCATGCTGCAGGGCGCGTCGGAGGTGCTGGAGATGGACGGCGCGCGGCTGGTGGACTGTACGACCGCGGGCGGCACTGCCGCGGCGGTCAGCCTGATGCTGACGGGCATCGCCGCACCGGGCGATGCGGCGGCGGCGTCACTGCGACCGGGAGATTTCTTGATCCTGACCAAGCCGTTGGGCAGCGGCGCGCTGCTGCACGGGTATCAGCGTGGGTTTGTGGAGGCGCGCTGGCTGCTCGGCGCTATCGAGGTGATCGTGGGCAGCAGTGCCAAGGCGGCGCAGATCCTGCAGCAGCAAGGTGCGACCGCCAGCGCGACGGTGGCCGCGCGTGGGACGATCGGCGCGTTGATGGAGCTGTTGCGGAAGGCCAATCTGGCGGCGGCGCTAGTGCCGGGCGCCATCCCTGCCCTGCCCGGCGCGCTCGCGCTGCTTCGCCGCGGCAGGACACATCCGTTGGCGGTGGCGAACGGCCGGTTGTGGCCCGAGGCGCCGGACCGGCCGGAAGTAGCGTTGCTGATGGATCCGCAGATCGCGGGCGGGCTGTTGGCGGGCGTGCCAGCCGGGCGCGCGACCTCGTGCCTCACGGCGCTGCACGACGCCGGCTACGACGCTATGATCATCGGGGAAACGGAGACACGGCGCCTGGAGGTGCCACGTTTGCGGCTGCGGGAGGACGCGGAGGGATCGTGATGCGCCGCCTGACACTCGGATTGGTGGTGGCACTCGGACTGGCAAGGTCCGCATATGCGGCGCCGTGTTGCGGACCGATCACGCCGGACGGGGAGCGGCTGGCCCACTTCCTGGATGACACCGGCGTGGACCATCTGTGGCAGGCCGGCCAGAGGGTGAACTGGGAGACCGGCGAACCGATCCAGGTCGGCAAACAGACCAGCACACATTGCAGCGCCTTTGCCGCGGCGGTGGCTGAGCAGCTGGGGGTTTATATCCTGCGTCCACCGCAGCATCCACAGGACCTGCTGGCAAACGCGCAGATGGGGTGGCTGCGCCGCGACGGCGGTGTACCCTACGGGTGGCGGTCACTGCCCGATCCGACCGCGGCGCAGGCGGCGGCCAATCGCGGGGAGCTGGTGGTAGAGGCATTCGAGAACCCGAACCTGGCGCAGCCGGGGCATATCGCGATCGTGCGGCCGAGCCTGCAATCCGCGGAGGCGCTCGCACGTGGCGGGCCGCGGGAGACGCAGGCGGGCGCGACCAACGCATTCAATATCTCGACAGCGCACGGTTTCTCGCATCACCGCGGCGCGTGGGAGCCGGGGGGCTCGGGCGGCATTCGCTATTTCGCGCACGTAATAGACTGGTCAAAGATCCCCTAAGCGCACCGGTCCCTGGGGCGGTTGTCAGACGCGGCCCGGCTTGGTACGACCCACCACGTTTCTGACGAAATGGATGAGAGCCCCATGGCCGAGTATCGCATCGCCTCGATCCCCGCCGACGGCATTGGGCCAGAAGTCATCAATGCCGGTCTGGAGGTGCTGGAGGCCGTGGCGGCGCGCGGTGGCGGGTTCACGCTGAAGGTAGCGCACTACGACTGGGGGTCGGATTACTACCGCAAGCATGGGCGGTTCATGCCGGCCGATGCGATGGCGTGGCTGCGGACGGCGGATGCGATCTATTTCGGCGCGGTTGGCGATCCGCACATCCCCGATGACGTGACGCTGTGGGGCTTGCGGCTGCCGATCTGCCAGGGGCTGGACCAGTACGCCAATGTGCGGCCGACGCGCATCCTGCCGGGGGTGACCTCGCCGCTGCGCAATGTCGGGCCGGGTGATCTGGACTGGGTGATCGTGCGCGAGAACAGCGAGGGCGAATACGCTGGCCATGGCGGGCGCGCGCATCGCGGATTGCCGGAGGAGGTTGCTACCGAGACCGCGATCTTCACCCGCCGCGGCGTAGAGCGGATCATGCGCTATGCGTTTACGCTGGCACAGGCGCGGCCGCGCAAGAAGCTGACCGTGGTGACCAAATCGAACGCGCAACGGCACGGCATGGTGTTCTGGGACGAGATCGCCGCGTTGGTGTCGCACGACTTCCCGGATGTGAGCTGGGACAAGGAGCTGGTCGATGCGATGACCATGCGGATGGTGCTGCGGCCGCGGACGATCGATACGGTGGTGGCGACCAATCTGCATGCCGATATCCTGTCTGATCTGGCGGCAGCGCTGGCGGGGTCTCTGGGCATCGCGCCGACGGCGAATGTCGATCCGGAACGGCGCGGGCCGTCGATGTTCGAACCGATCCATGGGTCGGCGTTCGACATCACCGGCAAAGGGATCGCCAATCCGGTGGCAACGTTCTGGACTGGGGCCATGATGCTGGAACACCTGGGGGAGAAGAAGGCGGCCGATCTGCTGATGCGTGCGGTTGAGCAGGTGTGCGCGGCGGGGCTCCTGACGCCGGACCTGGGTGGCAAGGCGACGACGAAGGAGGTGACGCGGGCCGTGTGCGAGGCAGTGCGCGGGATGAACGCCTAGCGCCGCACGCACGCTTAGCCGCGGGCGAAACAAATGGGCAGCGATACGCAAGATCCGCTTCGGCAGGCGCACCGGCGCCGCTCCATCACCCTGGCAGACTACGCACCACTGCTGGCGACCACAGGCGCCAGCTTCGTATCATTGCGAAAAGGTGACTTGGCCGCGCAGCCGGCGGCTCCGCCAACGGGCCTGTCGATCCACGACTGGACCGACGAGCTGACCGACTTTGCCGACACTGCCGCGCTGGTCGAGAGACTCGACCTGGTGATTACCGTCGATACCGCCGTCGCGCATCTGGCCGGCGCGCTCGGCAAGAAGGTGTGGATCCTCAACCGCTACGACGCTTGTTGGCGCTGGCTGGTGGGCCGGACTGATTCGCCATGGTACCCGACCGCGCGCTTGTTTCGGCAACCGCCGCAAGGCGATTGGGACAGCGCGATCGCCGAGGTGACGACCGCATTGTGCGAATGGACCCCGGCTGGCCTGCCTAAAGGAACAGGCTGATAAGCGCGACGGCGGCAATCAGGGAGAGAGCGAAACCGCGGAACACGCGCTCTGACGCGTAACGAAATCCACGTGCGCCCAGCAGCACACCCAGCGCGTAGAGCGGACAGAGCGCGACCGACAGCCGCTGCACGGGTCCGGTGAACAACCCCACCCAGAGCATCGTCACGACAACGGCGACCGAACTCAGGGCGAAATAGGCGATCAGGTTGGCGCGCGCCGGTAATTGCTCACCTGGGTAGGCGCGATGTGGGGCGGGGCGACCTGGGTCGAGGATTGTTGGACTGCGGAAAGATGGTTGACGTGATCACGGTCGGCTCGATTCAAGCTTCGTGTGACGCCCGAGATCGACCTGAGCACG
>DATHNE010000264.1:0-9510 GCA_035486355.1 Acetobacteraceae bacterium | reverse complement strand
TTTGCGGACACGTCCAGCGTGCGCAGCCGCGGGTCGAACGCCCGGACACGTGCCGTACGTAGCTCGCCATAGTCGGCACCGGTCAACAACGCCCCGATCACGATGGCCTGGAAGTCAGGCTCGCACGCCTGTACGAAGGCCGGATACTGATCGTCTGTCAGGTAGCGGACTCTCGGCTCGCTGGCGTTCGCGAACGGCTTGACACGCCGCCACGCCAGATCCGATTCGACGCGGCCGTTTCGAAACGCCAGATTCAGGATGGCGCGGAAGTTCGACCAGATGCGATTCGCGGTCGATCGCCGTTTACGCAGGGCGTCTGGTGTATCAGGCGACCACGGGGCGACCAGATGCTTCGGGCCTCGTGGGAGGCCACGTGGTGCCGGACGGCGCCGTCGCGGTGCTGCTATCGCCAGTTCGTTCAACCATTCATTTAGGTCCGCCGTGGTCAGACTGCGGACCAGCCGAGAGCCGAACCGGGGAAGGACGTGCGTGTTGATGGTGGACAGCATCTCCTTGGTCGCGCGGTTCGACCGGGCCTTATACTGCTTGACGTAGGCGTCTACGGCCTCGCTCACCAGCAGATTAGGCCCAGGGGTTGTCCTGTCCGCCGTGAACCATGCGAGGCCCTTCTGCTGGGCCTGGGACCACGAGAGCACGACGCTTCCGTCCGCGTCGGCGTAGTCATCTGCGGTGCCCAGCTTCGCCAGTTCATAGACCAACTTGCCGTCAGTCATGACCCGCCGACGCGCCGTCCAGGTGCCAGGCTTGTCACCAATCAGGCGACGATACCCGACCGCACTGCCCTCGCCCATCGGCCGCCAGTACGGCACGGCTGCCGGCCTCAGCTTCAACCGTGCAGCCCGCGTGTCCAGCTTCACGTCTCGCTTACCTCCGACCATTGCGACTCCAAATCTGTGTAATCTTTGTATAACGCAGATGTGGTATGCCATGCCGTGCCCAGAAGTGTCAAAATATTTCTATTAGGGAATTCAATGACTTATACGCACACCGTGGCACGCCTGGGCACAGAGATAACGCGATGCGAGGGCGAGGTGCATGGCAGACAATCGGCCGGCTTTGGCCGGCGAGGCTTGTTGACCCTGGGCGCCGCGGCGACGTTGCAAGCCTGCGCGTCGGTTCCTGACGCCGACGATTACCTGCCTCCCGCCACCGACGATCCGCTGCAGCTTCACTACGCGCTGCAGGTATCATTGCCTGAAAGCCCACTGGTGTTCGGCAATCGGACGAGTCTGTTGCGGAATGGCGCGCAAACGTTTCCAGCCATGTTCGCCGCGCTGACGGCGGCACGCGATCACATCAACCTGGAATACTTCGTCGTGGAAGACATCGAGTCCGGCGGGCGCCGCTTGTCGGAGCTGCTGCAGGGCAAACTGGCGCAGGGCGTTGCGGTCAACATCATCTATGACGCGTATGGATCGCTGAATACGGCGTCGAGCCTGTTCGATCAATTGCGTCAGGCGGGGGCCGCGGTGGTGGAATTCAATCCGCTCGACCCGATCAGTGCGCTGGCCGGACACTCGCCGAACGACCGCGATCATCGCAAGATCATGGTCGTCGACGGCCGCATTGGCTTTCTCGGCGGCATCAACCTGGCGCGGTGCTACGAGAACCCACCCTCGGCCGGGGTGCCCGCGGACGGCGACATGGGCAAAGCGTACTGGCGCGACAGCGCCATCGAAATCCGCGGCCCCGCCGTGGCGCGGCTACAGACGCTGTTCTTCGAGACCTGGAAACAACAGAAGGGCGGGAGCTATGCGTCGGCCAGCTATTTTCCGCCCCTGCCCCGCGAAGGGGTGCAAACGATCCGGATCATCGGCAGCACGCCAGGCGACAACCAGCCACTCTACTACCTTGCGCTGGAGCGCGCATTGCGGGCAGCGCAGCATCGTATCTGGCTGTCCAGCGGCTACTTCGTTCCCCCACACCAGGAACGCGAGGATCTCAGCAAGGCCGCGCGGCGCGGCGTTGACTTGCAGATTGTGGTGCCCAGCCATAGCGATGTGGAGTCCGCCGTGTATGCCGCGCGTGCCACGTATGGCGATCTGCTCAAAGACGGGGCGCATATCTACGAGATGCAAAACGCCGTGCTGCATTCGAAGCTGGCCACGGTCGATGGCGTGTGGACCGCGATCGGATCGTCCAATCTCGATCGGCGCAGCGTGGTGTTCAACAACGAGGTCGATGCGATCATCCTCGGGACCGATACCGCGAGCCAGGTCGAAGCGGTCCTGCGACAGGACGTGGCGGAGTCGCACGAGGTCAGCCGCGAGCGATGGGAGCATCGGCCACTGAATGAACGGGTCAACGAGTTGAAGGCCCGGGTGTGGGATTATTGGATGTAGCCACCCGCGCAATAATCCCGCGGCGGCAAGCCGTCTTACCCGCCGAAGTCGATCAACTGCCGCACCGGCGCACCGGATTTCAGCTTGGCGAAACCCTCGTTGATCTGCTCCAGCTTGATCCGGCCGGAGATCAGATGGTCAAGTTTCAGCCGGCCCTGGCGCCAGAGTTCGAGCAGGCGCGGCATATCGACGCGGAAATGGTTGCCGCCCATCGACGTGCCCTGGATCTTCCGATCACGCAGGAAGTCGGCACCGTGCAGCTCGATCTTCACCCCGAATGGGATCATGCCGATGATCGTCGCCACGCCGCCCGGGCGCAGCATGGCGAAGGACTGTTCGGCGGTCTTCTTCATGCCGATCGCCTCGAAGGAATACGGCACGCCACCGCCGGTCATCTCCTTCACCATCTCCACCGGATCGGCGTTGGAGGCGTTGATCGTGTCCGTAGCGCCCATCTTCTTGGCCAATTGCAGCTTGGACGCGACGGTGTCGATGGCGATGATACGCTCGGCCCCGGCCAGCGCCGCGCCGTTCACCGCGGACAGGCCGATGCCGCCGCAGCCGATCACCGCGACGGTCGAGCCTGGCTCGACCTTCGCGGCGTGGAACACCGCACCGACGCCGGTCACCACGCCGCAGCCGACCAGCGCGGCGCGGTCGAGCGGGATATCCTCGCGGACCTTCACGATGGCGTGCTCGTGCACCAGCATCTGTTCGGCGAACGCCGACAGGTTGAAGGCCTGGTTCACCACTTTGTTGTTCTGCTTCAACCGACGTGCGGCACCGGGCAGCAGCTTAACTTCAGTGTTCTCGCACAGATTGGTATGACCGGTGACGCATTGCGGGCACTCACCGCAGAACACTGACAGGCAGGTGATGACATGATCGCCGGGCTTCACGTAGGTGACGTCAGAGCCGACCGCTTCCACCACCGCGGCGGCTTCATGGCCGAGCACGACGGGCAGTGGGAAGGGGTACAGGCCCTCTATGAAATGCAGGTCGCTATGGCACAGGCCAGCAAAGGCGGTGCGCAGCAGCACCTCGCGTCGCTTTGGCTTGGCAAGCTGCACTTCCTCAATAGAGAGCGGCTGGTTCACTTCGTGCAGGACGGCGGCCTTCATTGTTGTTTTCCTCCCGGCACGATTCAGGCCCAATGCTTCTGGTAGTATGGCTGCTGGTGGTCGCCTTCGAGCATGATGGCATGGTCGGTGGAGAAATAATCGGCGTAGTGCAGTACGTAGGCCTCGAAGTTGCGGCCGTGGAATGGTGAATTGCCGGCATGCGTCGCGACCGTGCTGACCACCGTGTGCGACAACCCAAGTTCCTTCAATAGCATCGCCCCCACCACGCCGTGCTGCAGCTCACGCGACAGTTGCGAGTAGCTGACCTTATCAGCGCTTTCACGCACATACATTAGCGGCTTGTCGACGTCGTGCAGGATCAGGATCGCCATCAGCGTTTCCATGTCGTACGTCTTACCCCAGTCAGCCGCGGCGCGCTTCGCCAGGTCAATGCCAGCGCGCGTCACATCGTTGACATGGTCGATCAGCTTGTAATGCGGCGCGCTGGGCGAATACGGCATGTCCGCCAGCTCGGCATAAGGGCTGCACGCCCAGGTGCTGACCCAGGCGGTGACGATCTTCTCCCGCAGGTCTGGCGAGACCATGTCAAGGCCGAACAGCCACTCCTCAACCGCGCGGCGGCGGGAATTGCTGGTGCGGTCGATCACGTAAGGCTGCATCGCATGTCTCTCCGATGGATATGTTCCCTGGGCGGATCACCGACGCCAAGCAAGCGCCAAGCGTAGGGCACCCTCACACCGTGTCTTAGTGCATCACGTCGCCGCCATTCGGCGACAGGCAGGCGCCGACATAGAAACCGCCCTGCGGGCCAGCCAGCAGAAGCGCGGTCGCGGCAATCTCCTCCGGCGTGCCGAACCGGTGCAGCGGCAGCGCGGCCTTGAACGCGGCGCGATCATCGTCCGTCATGGTCGCTGTCAGGTCGGTGTCGATCGGCCCCGGCGCGATCGCGTTCACCCGCACGCCCTTTGGGGCTGCCTCCCACGACAAAGACCGTGTGAAGCCGATGATTGCCGCCTTCGCCGCGGAATACGGCGCCGCGTTCACCGCCCCCTTCAGCGCCCGCTGCGAAGCCACGTTGATGATGCAGCCACGCCCGCGTGCCACCATCGCCGGATAGACCGCCTGCGCCATGAAGAACATGCCCTTCACGTGCACGGCCATCAGTCGGTCGAACTCGGCTTCGGAATAATCCTCGAACGCCTTGCGGATATTCATGCCGGCGTTGTTGAACAGGATATCGATCGGACCAAGTGCCTGCGCCATCTCAGCGGCGAACGCCCGCGTCGCCGCCACATCCGCCACATCGACCGACCGGTGCAGTGCCCGGCGCCCGCGTGCGATAATCTCCGCTGCCGTTTCGTCGGCCTTCGCGCCATCGTTCAGATGGCAGAACGCGATATCCGCGCCCTCGCTCGCGAACCCCAGGGCAGTTGCGCGCCCGATACCCCGCGAGCCCCCCGTGATCAGCGCGATCTGTCCCGCGAGCTGCATGTCGGTCCCCCTAGCGTTCGTGACAGGCGATAAACGCCAATGTCGCAGCGGCCGCCCGATCGGCGTGCGTCACAGCGACGTGATAGGAATTCCCTGGCAGAACCACGAGCTCCGAATTCGGGATCTGCTGCTGCCAGGCGCGCGTGTCAGCCACGGATCCCAGGCCACTGTTCTCGGTGGTGATCACCAGCGTCGGGCAGGCAATTTTCGGCAGATCCGCGCGGATGTCGGCACAGGCGATCGTCGCCATGAAGCCGAGCTGGGTGGACAGCGAGGTGCCGCCCATGAACTGGGTCCACCACGCGACGCCCTCGCGTGGGAGCGCGCTACCCAGGCGGCCGCCCATGTTCTGCCGCGCCCAGTGCTCCACGCCGTGCATCTCCAGCTCGCGCCGCAGCGTTGGCACACGCGCGGCCACGCCCACACGCCATGGGGCCGGCGTGCCCACCACGGTCAAGGTCCTCACCCGCTCCGGCCGGCGCGCGGCGAAGGCGCGGGCGATGGTGCCGCCGATCTTCGCCGCCACCAGATGGAACCGATCGATGCCCAGGTGGTCCATCAGCCGGCAGAAATCTTCGGCCAGCGCGTCAAGGCTCCAGGGATAATCGGCCGGCATCACGCTGGATTGCCCGAAACCGCGCATGTCCGGTCGCACCACGCGATAGCGCCGCGCCAATGCCGGCACCCAGGCGTACCAGGCCAGCCCGCTCTCGGCGTTGCCGTGCAGCAACAGGATCGTCTCCGGCGCGCGCCAGGGGTCGGTGAAGTCGTCCACCTGGTAGTGCATGTCCAGATCCGGTGTCGGACGAAATGTCGGCATGGGTCCCTCCCCGCCGCACATGTTGCCCTGCGGGCACGACCGCACCAAGGTCTCCCGCATGCTGACCGCCCGCACCTTGCCACAGCCGCGCGCCGTCACCGCACGGCGGAGCGATCAGAGCATCTCGATGCGCAGGGTTTCCGCCGTCTCTACTCGCGCGCGCTTGAGCGACGCGGCGTCCTCGATCAGCGACACACCATAAGTCGGGATGATCTCTTTCAGCTTGGCGAGCCACGCGCCCGCGCGCAGCCGATCCGCGAAGCATTTCTGCAACACACTGATCGCAATATAGACCGCCGTCGACGCGCCCGGCGACGCGCCCAGCAGGGCCACCAACGAGCGGTCTGCGGCCGCAATCAGTTCGGTGCCGAACTCCAGCACGCCGCCCCGTCCCGCATCCGGCTTGATGATCTGCACGCGCTGCCCGGCGATCTCAAGCGACCAATCCGCCGGCGAGGCCGTCGGCAGGTATTCCTGCAGGGCGGCAAAGCGATGATGTGGGCTCTGCAGCAACTGCTCGATGAGGTACTCGGTCAGCCCGAAACTATCGCGCGCCACCGACATCAGTGGCACGATATTGCTGAGCTCAATCGACTCGAACAGGTCAAGCAACGATCCGCGCTTCAGGAACTTGCTCGAGAATCCCGCATAGGGGCCAAACAGCAGGGAGCGCTGGCCGCCCACCATGCGCGTATCCAGATGCGGCACCGACATCGGCGGCGCGCCGACCGCGGCTTTACCGTAGACCTTGGCGTGGTGACGCTCGGCCATCGCCGGATTATCGCATCGCAGCCAGATGCCGCTTACCGGGAACCCGCCATACCCGCGCGCCTCCGGCAGCGCGGCCCGCTCCAGCAGCGGCAGTGCCCCCCACCGGCGCCGATAAAGACGAATTTCGCTGTGACCGATTGCACGCCACCGCTTGCAATATTCTTGATATCGACGCGCCAGCGCCCGTCCGGTTCGTGCGCGAGGCCGACCACGCGCTGACCGTAGTGCACGCCAAAGCGCGGCAGGCCGCGGAGATGGTTCACCAAGTGATGGGTGAGCGCGCCATAATCGACATCGGTTCCCGTGATGATGCGCGTCGCGGCAACCGGGTCATCGCCGGTCCGCCCGTCCATGACCAGGGGCGCCCATGCCGCAATCTGCCCTCGGTCCTCCGAATATTCCATGCCACGGAAGCAGTGATGCGCCGACATCGCGGCAAACCGCTTGCGGAGGAATGTGACGTTGGCCTCGCCGTGCACGAAGCTCATGTGCGGAACGGGATGCAGGAACGAGCGCGGATCCTCGATCGTGCCGCACCGCACGAGGTAGGACCAGAGCTGCCGGGACAGGTCGAATTCAACATTGACCTCCAGGGCCTTGGCGATATCGATGCTGCCGTCGGGCCGTTCCGGCGTATAGTTCATTTCACAGTTGGCGGCATGGCCGGTACCGGCATTGTTCCAAGCCTGGGAGCTTTCCAGCCCGCAATCCTCCAGCCTCTCGACCAGCTCGATGGTCGCGTCAGGGTCCAGCTCCTTCAACAGCGTGCCCACGGTGGCACTCATGATTCCGGCACCGATCAGCAGGATGTCCGGATTGCTGGCGATCGCGGCGGTCATGACGGTGTCTCCCGGGAGATCTCAGGCGGCACGGGATCGAAACGGGACGACAACATCCGGCGCCAGGATCACATAGGCGCGACGCCAGGGCTGGTCGTCCGTTAGTCGCCAGCTGTGGCCGGTGCCGGAGGTGTCCTCGGCGAACAGGATGTCGCCCGGACGCAGCAGGAAATGCGCCGCCGCCCGGGTCTGGAAGTCCAATGTCCCGCTGAGCGTGATCACCAGCTGCCGCGCCGGGGCGTCGTGCCAGGCGAATGTGCCGCCTGACTTGGTTTCCTGAAAGGAGATGCTGGCGGCGCCCAGCTTGCCGGTCAGCAAGTCACCGCGCTGCCCGGCCTCAAGATCCAGGATCCCCTCTTCGAAATATGAGTTCTGATCGTCACCGGTCCAGATGTGAACGCATCGGATCATGATGGGAATTCCTGCTGGTCAGGGATGGATCATGCGGACGCCGCGACGTAGGGCCGAACCATCTTGGCGGGATCGACCACGCGGTTGAACGTTGCCTCGTCGACATAACCAAGATCGAGCGCGGCCGCCTTCAAAGTGAGATCATGGTCCATCGCGTGATGCGCGATCCGCGAGGCCTTGTCGTAGCCGATCACCGGCGCGAGCGCGGTCACCAACATGAGCGACCGCTCGACATACTCCGCAATCTTCTTGCGGTTCGGTTCGGTGCCCTCCACCAGGAACCGCCGGAAATTCGTGCAGCCATCCGTCAGCAGCGTGATGGACTGAGTGACATTGTGAATGATCAGCGGCTTATAGACGTTCATCTCCAGATAGCCGCTAGCGCCGCCGAAGCCCACCGCCACATCATTCGCCATCACCTGCACGGCAATCATCGTCAATGCTTCGGCCTGGGTCGGATTGACCTTGCCCGGCATGATCGAGGAGCCTGGCTCATTCTCCGGTATCAGCAGTTCGGCGAAACCGGCGCGCGGGCCACAGGACATCAGGCGGATGTCATTACCGATCTTGTAGAGCGAGACGGCCAGTGTGCGGAACGTGCCGGAGAGCTGCACCAGCGCGTCGTGCGCGCCCTGGACAGTGAACTTGTTCGGCGCGCTGGCGAAGGGCAAGCCGGTGAGGCGCGCGATCTCGGCGGCCACCGCCACAGCAAAGTCGGGCGCCGCGTTGATGCCGGTGCCGACCGCGGTGCCGCCCAGCGCCAGGCGATAGACCCCCTTCAACGCGTCATCGATGCGGTCCAGGTCGTCCGCCAGCATGCCGGCATAGCCCGACCATTCCTGGCCGAGTGTCAGCGGCGTGGCATCCTGCATATGCGTGCGGCCAATCTTGACGATGTCATCCCAGGCCGCGGCCTTCGCTGCGATTGCGTCGTGCAACGCACGCACCGCCGGGATCAGGCGTTGGGCGACGTTGACAGCTGCGGCGATATACATCGCCGACGGGAACGAATCATTCGACGACTGGGACATGTTGACGTGATCGTTCGGGTGCACCGGCGTCTTGCTGCCAAGCGCGGTGCCGGCGAGCTGACAGCACCGGTTGGAGATCACCTCATTGACGTTCATGTTGAACTGCGTGCCGCTGCCCGTCATCCACACATGCAGTGGGAACATGTCGTGGTGCTGCCCGGCCAGGATCTCGTCACACACGCCAACAACCAGGTCCTTGGCCCCGGTATCCAAGCGGCCCCCCGCGTGATTGACGGCGGCGGCCGCCTTCTTCAGCACGGCATAGGCGGTGATCATCTCCCGCGGCATGAGATCATGGCCGATGCTGAAATGTAGCAAGGACCGCTGCGTCTGCGCGCCCCACAGCTTGTCGGCCGGCACGTCGACCTGCCCGAGGCTGTCGAGCTCCCTACGAGTGTCGCTCATTGTTCCACCCGAGCCTCTTCCACCAGTGGCGCCGTACGGCAGCATACTCAACAACGAGCAGCCGATCTGTTACGAATAGGTCGCGCTTTTTACCTTGGTGCCCCAAGGGCCCGATGATGCCGAACTGCACAGCCGGCGTGACGCGATGAGGTTGCGTTCGCGCGGCGGTGGCACCAAGCTCTCCCCATGCTGACCGCCCGTACCCTGGCCGAGTTGCGAGCCGCCTGCACATCATTGCGAGATCGGTTTGGATCGCTGGCCCTCGTCCCCACCATGGGCGCGCTGCACGCGGGCCAC
>DATHNE010000263.1:0-64766 GCA_035486355.1 Acetobacteraceae bacterium | reverse complement strand
ATCTGGACTCCGTCGCCCGAGACGAGCTGATCCTGGGCGAGCCAGCCTTTCTCCTGAGCCTGCTGGTAGAGCTCGGTGCCGGGATACGGAGCCGCCAGCGACACCTGGATCGTGTGCGGGTTGATCTCGGTGGCAAACTTGATCGTCTCCTCGATCGTCTCCTTGGTCTCACCCGGCAGGCCCATGATGAAGGTGCCGTGGATCTTGATGCCCAGCTCGTGGCAATCCTTGGTGAAACGCTTGGCGACGTCGATCAACATGCCCTTCTTGATGTTGTGCAGGATCTGCTGGTTGCCGCTCTCATAGCCGACCAGCAGCAGCCGCAACCCGTTATCCTTCAACACCTTCAGCGTGCTGCGCGGCACATTCGCCTTGGCGTTGCACGACCAGGTGACGCCGAGCTTGCCCAACTCCTTCGCGATCGCCTCGGCGCGCGGCAGATTGTCGGTGAAGGTATCGTCGTCGAAGAAGAACTCGCGCACCTGCGGGAAGTAGCGCTTCGCCAGCGCGATCTCCTCGGCGACATGGCCAGGCGAGCGCACGCGATAGCGATGCCCGCCGACCGTCTGTGGCCACAGGCAGAAGGTGCAGCGCGATTTGCAGCCGCGACCCGTATACAAGGACACATACGGGTGCATCAGGTAGCCGATGAAGTAATCCTCGATCCGCAGGTCGCGCTTGTAGACCTCGGTGACGAACGGGAGCTGATCCATGTCCTCCAGGATCGCGCGGTCCTGGTTATGCTGGATCAACCCGCTGGCGTCGCGATAGGAGATGCCGTCGACGTCGGCCCAGTCGCGGCCCTCGGCGATTTCTTTGATGGTGAAGTCGAACTCGTTGCGCGCGACGAAGTCGATCGGCGCGCCCTGCTTCAGGCTTTCATCCGGCTGCACCGCGACCTTGGCGCCGACGAAGCCGATCTTGATTGCCGGGTTCGCATCCTTCAGCGCCTGCGCCACCTTCACATCGGCAGCAAAAGACGGCGTCGAGGTATGGATCACGCACAGCTCGTGCTGGCGTGCGGCATCCACCACCGGCTGCAGGCCGATGCCCGCCGGCGGCGCGTCGATCAGCTTGCTGCCCGGCACCAGCGCGGCCGGCTGCGCCAGCCAGGTCGGGTACCAGAACGAGCGGATCTCCCGCTTCGCCTGGTAACGCGAGCCGGCGCCACCGTCGAACCCGTCGAAGGACGGGGGCTGCAGGAACAGGGTCTTCATCATCGCCGGTTCATTCCTTGGGGGCTGTCCTTACCCCGATCACGCCATGGTCCGCTTGCAGGTTCTGACCGCGCCAGTCCACCCGCACTCCAGCATAACTGGCCAGCATCACGCCGACTGACAAGAGTTCGCGTACCGGCAGAAGCCAGAGCGGGGGGCGGAATGCAAGCCCCCTGAGCTGGGGCGCCAGGGCGCGATCGATGGCGCGGGCGGCCAGGGCGCGCGCGACCCAGGCGGTCTCAAACAGCCCCCAGGACCAGGCCGAGGCGCCGGACAAGGCCAACGCCAGCAGCGCCCAGACGGTGGGGTATTGCAGCACCGAGGCTGCGAACGGTCCCGGCGCCAGGGCGCGGATCGTCCGGGCCCAGCGCAGCTCGTGCCGCCACAGGGCGCCGAAGCTGGCTTCCGGCACCGTGGTCGCCGGCACGGTGTCCGCCAAGGCGACCTTCAGCCCTTGCATCTGCACCAGCCGCCCCAGCACGTTGTCGTCTGCCAGGTGATCGGCCAGCGCCTCCAGCCCACCGATCGCGGTCAGGGTCTCGCGCCGCAGGGCCATGGTGGCGCCCAGGCAGTCTTGCCGCCCCAATGCACGCGCCAGCAGGGCGCCGGGCAGGAAGGTGTGGCTGATCTGCGTCGCCGCCAGCCGCTCCGCCAGCGCGCCGGTGGCGGGGCTGCCGGCATACAGCGTGCAGGCCAGTCCGACGCCGGGCTGTTCCAGCGCGGCGACGACACGGTCCAGCCAGTCCGGCGCAACATGGAGGTCTGAATCGGCGATCACCAGCCTGTCGTGCTTCGCCGCCGGCAGCATGTTGATCAGGTTGCCGATCTTCGGGTTGCTGCCGTGGCGACGCGGGTCGACCGCCACGGCAATGTCGCGGTTGGGGAAGCGGGTGCGCAGGCGGTCCAGAACCGGCAGCGCGCTGTCATCCGGGCACTGGACCCCGAACACGATCTGGAACTGGGGGTAGCCCTGGGTGCAGGTAGAGGCGAGGGCATCCTCCAAAAGCGGCTCGTCGCCGTGCAGCGGCTTCAGGATGGTGACGGGTGGCCGATCCGCAACTGGTGGCGGGCGCGGGCGGTTGGCGAAGCGACGCACAAGGACAGCGCCGGCAATGGCCTGGGCGATCCCGGCAACGGCCAGCAGCGCGGGCAGCAGTGACAGAGACGGAACCATCTGGGTGCGCGCATATCACACCTGACGCGCCCGAGGCTTGTTGTCAGGGGGGAACCGCCACTGCACCGGCATCTGCGCCACGCGAAATCCCGATCGCGCCGGCGGATGCCGCGGCCTCGGGCGCGGCGCCGGCCATCAGCAGCCATACGCCGTAGGTCGAGACGGACATGATCACGATGAGCATGGCCAGAGCCGGCGCGACATGCACCAGGCCATTGCCGGCTGTCGCTTCCCTTGTTGGGGACGGAACCAACCAGCCGCAGGCACCGCTGTTGGTGCGTGACCGGAACGTCGTTCGGCCTGCTGCCGGCGCCCGCGGTTGCTGCGGCGTATCGGGCGACCGCGACCGGCGTTGGCGGTGCGGCCGGGCTGACGTACACCCGCAGGCCGATCCGCGAACGAGGATGACAGATGTCGCTGCTAACGGGGTTTCGCGTGGTGCAGCTCGGCCCCGGCCTGGCCGCCGCGGTGTGCGGGCGGCTATTCGCCGATGTCGGCGCGATGGTGACCTGTGTGGCGGCCGATCGCGAGACGCCACTGGCAGCGTATCTGAACCACGGCAAGCTGGAGGGCGCGCCGGACGCGCTGGCGACGGCCGATATAATCATCGCCGACGGCGGGCCGGCGGCACTGCGGTCTCGCGGGCACGACGCGCCGGCGTTGCGACGGGCGAATGCGACAGCCGCGCTGGTGCTGATCTCGCCGTTCGGCCAGACCGGGCCGCGCGCGGATGACCCAGCCACCGACCTGACATTGTTCGCGGCCAGTGGCATCGCGCGGCTGTTGACCGGGCAGGTGGATGATCTGGCGGAGCCGCCGATCCGTCCGGTCGGGGAACAATCAGCGTATATCGGCGGTGTCGCCGCGGCGTGTGCCGGCATGCACGCGGCCCTCGCGTGCGAACCGGCCGTGGTGGACGTGGCGATCCAGGAAGCGCTGGCGACGCTGGCGATGACCGAGCTGGCGCGCGCGGGCCTGCATGGGCGGAGCTGGTCGCGCAAGCGTGTCGCGGATGGCAATGGGGCGACCGTTTGCATCCTGCCGGCGCGCGACGGCTACGCCGCGATCTCGCCGCGTGAGGACAGGCAATGGGCGGCGTGGCTGGGCGCCATGGGCTCGCCCGCGTGGGCCAGTGATCCGCACTTCGTACGCAAGGCGGATCGCGTCGCCAACTGGGATGCGCTGCACGCGCTGATGTCGGGCTGGAGCCGGCAGCGGACCAAACAGGACATCGCCGACCTGGCGCAGGCCGCGCGGGTGCCCAGCTTCCCGCTACGCGAGCTCGAAGAGCAGTTCGCGTCACCGCAGCTCGCGCATCGTGGATTCTGGCGTGCGATGGAGTTCGACGGGCGGACAGTTCGTATGCCTGGCTCACCATTCGGCCTGACGCTGACGCACGGGGAGCGCCGCCCCCTTGCCCGCGATCCACTGCCTTTGTCGGGCGTGCGCGTGTTGGATTTCAGTTGGGTCATCGCCGGCCCGACGACAACGCGGTACCTCGCCGCGATGGGCGCTGACGTCATCAAAGTGGAGGCGCCAGGTACCGGCGATCCGGGGCGCGCGTCGGAGCTGCACACGGTTTTAGGGCAGGGCAAACGAGGGATCGTGTTGGATCTCAAGCAGCCCGAGGCGATCGCTGCCGCTCGCGCGCTGGCGGCGAAATCTGATGTGCTGGTGGAGAATTTTGCCGCCGGCGTGATGGATCGGTTGGGACTGGGCGCCGCCGCGCTGCGGGAGATCAATCCGGAGCTGATCTATGTGTCCGCCTCGGGACTTGGCCGCAGCGGACCGGAGTCGCACGCCGTCGCCTATGGCACGTTGCTGCAATGCTATGCCGGGTTCGCCGGCTTGAACCGCTACCCAAACGTTCCCCCGCGCGTTGGCATGGCATGGCTGGATCCGATGTGCGGGCTGATGCTGGCCTTCAGCGTCGCGGCCGGACTATGGCGCCGCGCGCAGGATGGACGCGTGGCGCGCGTGGATTTCTCGATGATCGAGGCGATGCTGTGGACGTTGGCAAAGCCACTGCTGGCAACGCAGCACGGTGCACCGCCACGGCCGCGCGGCAACGCATCCGGCTGTTTCGCGCCACATGCGGCGTACAGATGCGCCGGCGACGATGCGTGGCTGAGCCTGGCGGTCCGGTCGGATACGGAATGGCGTGCGCTGTGCGGGATGATCCCGGCACTGCGGGACAAGGCGGCGTGGACGCAACAGGCGCGCGCGGCTGGGCACGATGAGATTGATGCGGTGTTCGGCGCGTGGGTGACCTCCCAGCCGGCGCGAGCCGCCGCCGAGGCATTGTCGCGCGCGGGCATTGCCGCTGCCGAGGTGGCGACGTCGGTTGACCTGGTACACAGCGACCACCTGCGCGCGCGGCGTTTCTGGGACGCGCATGGCGATGGCGTGCTGCCCGGATTGCCGTGGCAGGCAAGCTTCGGCCGCGCCACGGGTCCCGCCCCCGGTCTGGGCGCGGACACCGCCCGCGTGCTGCGAGAAGTCCTGAACCCTTCCGCTGACGCGGCCGCGCCGTTGGGTGCCGCTCAGAACTCGCCGCTGCGATAGGCTTCGTCGAGACGCCTGGCGTCTTCTTCCGATGGCTCGGGCCAGGCTTCGCCGCGCCGCCGCAGTGCACCGGTGAAGTTCGGCTTGCGCTTCTCGTTGAACGCCTGCCGTCCCTCCTCACCATCAGTCGTGACCTGGATCAGCAGATTGTTCATCAAATTCTGCACGTGCCACGCCTGTTCCAGCGGCAGTTCCCCGAAGCGCACGACGAACTCCTTCATCATGCGCACCGCCACCGGGGGCATCTGCACGATCTTGCGGGCGATCGCCTCGGCTCGCTCCAGCAATTGCGTATGCGGCACGACTTCGTTGATCAGACCGATGCGCAACGCCTCCGCCGCGTCGAACGGCTCGTCGGTCAGTAGAATCTTCATCGCGTCCACATAGCGCAACTGCTTCACCAATAATGCCGCGCCAGGGCCATGCCCGACCCAGCCCTGTGACGTCAGTGCGAACTTGAACCGCGCATTCTCCGCACTGGCGACGCGGATGTCGGTGGAGGCCAGCAGCATATACACGCCCGCCCCCGCCGCCCAGCCATTCACCGCGGCGATCACCGGCTTCCACACCCGCGGATAGTGATCGCCCATCCGCCCGTCGACGCCGGTCTTCTGCCCATGCACCGTGCCGGCCAGCGGCCAGAAGACGCGCTGCGTGCGCAGGTACTCGCGCTCCTCCTCGGTGATGCCTTCGCGGGGCGCCAGATTGTGCCCACCGCAGAAATGCCGCGTGCCGGCGCCCGTCACGATGGCGCAGCGGATGGATCGATCCTCCCACATATCGATCCATGCGTCAGAGATCGCGTCCGACATGGCCTTGTCGAAGATGTTGGCCTTGTCAGGCGAATTCAGCGTGATGTAGGCGACCCCATCGCGCTTCGCGTAATCGAGCGACACTCTGCAATCCTCCCCAGGTCGGCGGTGATTGGGCAGCCTGAGCGCTCACCGGTAAACTTTCAACGCCACCCGCGCCGGCGCGGTTCAATGCGCGGCAGGCGCACCCTGCTGGCGCATCGGCAAGGCGCGGGCAAAGGCGTCGTTCGCCAGACAGGTTTCGACAATGCGCGTGATCGTCGGCAGGTCGGCGAAATCGACCTTGAATCCGCGCGCGCCCATCGCCTGGCTCAGCAGGCTGAGATCGGCGAAGGTGGGCGTGTCACCATGACAGTAGCGGCCGGTCGCCATATCGCCTGCCAGCCGTTGCTCACCGATCGCCAGCCCTTCGCGGAACCAGTGCTTGATCCAGGCGGTGCGCGCGGCCTCATCCAGATGCAGTTCGGCGGCCAGGTAGCGCCTTATGCGCGGCACGATCAGCGGGTGGTGGTCCGCTGCCCAGAGCAGCGCCAACGCCCGCACCCGGGCGCGGCCACGCCGGTCGGACGGCAGCAGCGGCGGCGCCGGATGCGTTTCCTCCAGATATTCCAGGATGGCGAGCGACTGGGTCAGCGGCGGCCCGTCGTCGATGAACAATGACGGCACCACCGCCTGAGGATTGATCGCCCGGTAATCGTCCGCGTGCTGTTCCCCGGCGTCGAGGTCGATCATCGTTTCGCTGAACGCGAGCCCCTTGAGGTTCAGGGCGATGCGGACCCGGAACGAGGCCGCCGAACGCCAGAAGCCGTACATCTTGATCATCGAAGCTCCCTCCCGCCGCGAAGCGGCCGGTCATCGCGAAGAACGCCGATGGTGTCGCCGCTATTGCACTGTCGACTTCGTGGTCGGAATGATCCGCGTGATCACGTTGCCCGGGCGGTCCAGATATTCCGGCACCCGCGGCGCGATCTGCGTCTTCCAGTACTCGGTCTCGTAGACCGCGGCGTACAGCGCCTCGCGTTCCGCCTCGCTCTCGAAACGACGCAGCCAAATGTAGACCGAGGGGTCGGTCTCACCGCGGAAGCTGCCGCAGATCACCATGCCCTTGGAGACCTGGAAGGGGATGATCTCCTCCTCCATGATCTTGATCCAGCCATCCAGCTTGCCGGGCAGCACCTTGTACTGGCGCAGTTCGTAGAAGGCCATGTGTCCACTCCCCCCTTCGGTTGCCGAGCACCCAGCATGGTCGTGGACGCAGGAGGCAGCAAGGGCGTGACGCCTCAGCGCGTGACGCCTCAGTCGTAGGGGATCGCATCTGGTCCCGGTGAGGTGCGCCGGCTCCTGTCATCGCCGGCCATGATACAGTTAAACGCGATTGCTGGCCGTCAGTCGTAGTGGCGGAAGCGCGGCCAGTCGTCTTGCAGCGGCCGACGACGGCCGCGGCAGATCCACAGCGTCTTGCCGCGCTCGGTCGGCATCGCCCAGGGGCTTTCCAGCACGCCGACCTTCTCGACCGAGGCATAGACGCGCAGCATCGCATCCCGATTGCCGCCCAAGCGGATCACCACGCGACCGTCGTGACCGAGCGGCCCCCAAAGATAGTAGGTGTTGTGGCCGCTGATCACCGGCGGTTTGCCACGCGGCACGCTCAACACGTCGACCGCCGCCGCCTCGCCGTAATTCTCTCCCAGGAACACCGCGCGCGCCTGCTCATCCGGCGGCAGCGACTGATAGGCGCGGCCGACCAGAGCGGCGAGCTCCGGCCAGCCGAACATATCGGCGTAGTTCTGTTGCAGCACGCCGAGCGGAGAGCGATCCGACGAAGCCTGCGTGATGCCCAGCCGCGTCTGGTAGGCGGCAAACTGTTCCACCGGCAACAGCGGCACGACAAACGGGACACCAAGTGCGCCCCACATCGCGATCGCTGCCGGTAACGCCGCGCGCACGACCCGCACCGCGATCCATGCCTCAAGCGCCACCGCACCCCCAGCGAGGAACAGCGGGTAGGCACCCATCGGGTAGTATGGCTTGGCGTGCATCGCGATCATCGCCGCGAACAGCACCACGAACGCGATCGCGAAGCCGCGATACGCCGCGAAGCGCGGCCAACGCGCGAACGCCAACAGCCCGGCGATCCAGACCGGCGCCGTCATGGTGTTGAGCTCGTCAATCTCCTTGTGCAGGAACACCAACGGCGGCAGCGCAACATTCTTGCCGGCAGCGGCAACGCGGCCGATCTCGAGGAATGGGAAGCCATGCATCGCCTGCCAGATCACGTTAGGCAGCACGATCATCAGGCCTAGAGTGGCGCCAGCATAGAACTGCGGCCGCGCGAGGCTGCGTCGCGCCGGCGTTGCCAGCAAGCCGATCCCCAGCGCCACCAGCCAGAAGGCCAGCATGTACTTGGTCAGCAGCGCGACACCCGCGACTGCACCGATCGCGATCCACCACCACTCGTTCCGGTCCCGGGTGATCCGGATCAGTGCATAGGCGCAGAACAGCCACGCCAGAGATTGCACCGCGTCCGTGGTCAGCAGCGTGCCGGCGCCCAGGAAATCGATCCCGGTCAGCACACACAGCGCGGCCAGCGCCTGCGCCCAGCGTCGCCCGCCAAGCACCCGCACGGTCTCGGCCGTCAACGCGATTGTGGCTGCATGGCCCAGCGCCGGCAGCAGCCGCAACATCGCCAGCGAGCGCGGGAACAGGTGATGCATCAGCGCCGCAGCCAGCGGGATCAGCGGCGGCTGATCGACGTAGCCCCAGGCGGGATGCTCCCCACAGACGATGAAGTACAACTCATCACGAAAAATGCCGTAGCCACTGTTGGCATACAGATGGATCGCAAGGCCCAGCAGCGCGAGGATCAGCCCAGGCTGCCTGAGGAGCGTCACGCTGCGTCCGCGCGGCGCACCGCGATTCAGGACTCGAGCGTGCCCCCGGCGAGGTCAGCGATCTTCGCCTGCAGGCTCACGATCAGCGCGGTGGCACCGCCACGCTCCAGCAGCGCGCGGAAGTCGGACCGTTGCACCGCCACCCGGCTGATCGTGCCATCCAGCAGCACGTCAACCACCTTCCAGGTGTTGCCCTCCTCACGCATCACATAATCGATGCGCACCTTGTCGCCCTTCGTCGGCACCATCGTGGTGCCGACGATCTGGTCGGCTCCGGACGTGCGCAGCGTCGGCGCGATGTCGAACCGCTCGCCGTCATAGGAGTCGAAATTGGCGACATAGGACGCCACGGTGAAGCGGCGGAACACCGTCAGCAGCGTGTCCTTCTGCGCCGGATCGATGGTGGCCCATTGCGGACCGACCGACACGCGCAGGATTCCCGGAAGATCGAACGCACGGTCAATCGCGGGCACGAGTTGCTCGAACCGGTCGCGGAACCGCACCTTCTTGCCCGCCTTCATCACCGCGACCAAGGCATCATTCAATGCCTGGATCGGCGCGGTCACCGCGGTGGGATCCGCCGCCCACGCACCATGCGGCACGGCGAGAATGCCCACCAGCGCAAAGCCAAGCAGGCCACGGCGCGAGACAACGGGGAACGGCCGGCTCATCGCGCAGTCACCGCCTGCGGGGCGGTGCCGACATCAATGCCGAACGCGTTCAGCGCCGCGGCGACGATATCCTTGGCGGACAACCCGGCCTCGGCGATCTGTTTCGGCTGCGAGTTGTGATCGATGAAGCGGTCGGGCAGCGCCATCGGACGCACCTTCAGCCCGCCGTCCAGCAGCCCCTTCCACGCCAGATGCTGCAGTACGGCACTGCCAAAGCCGCCGACCGCGCCCTCCTCGATCGTGATCAGCACCTCGTGATGGCGTGCCAACTGCTCGATCAGCGCGGTGTCGAGCGGCTTCGCGAAGCGCGCATCGGCCACCGTGGTCTTCAGGCCGCGCGTCGCCAGCTCATCCGCTGCCTTGAGCGCATCCGCCAGACGCGTGCCGAACGACAGGATGGCGACGCTGCCGCCCTCGCGGATGATGCGGCCCTTGCCGAGCGCCCAGACCTCACCCTGCGTCGGCAGCGCAACGCCCACGCCCTCGCCACGCGGATAGCGCAGCGCCGATGGCCGGTCATTGATCGCCGCCGCGGTTGCCACCGCGTGCACCAGCTCAGCCTCATCGGACGGGCCCATGATCACCATGCCCGGCAGGCAGCCGAGGTAGGTGATGTCGAAGCTGCCGGCATGCGTCGCGCCATCAGCGCCCACCAGGCCGGCGCGGTCCATGGCGAAGCGGACCGGCAGCGACTGGATCGCCACGTCATGCACCACCTGGTCATAGGCGCGCTGCAGGAAGGTGGAATAGATCGCGCAGAATGGCTTGATACCCTCGGTCGCCATCCCCGCGGCGAAGGTCACCGCGTGCTGCTCGGCGATGCCGACGTCGAAGGTGCGGTCCGGGAAGCGTTTGCCGAACTTGTCGAGGCCGGTGCCGGACGGCATCGCCGCGGTGATGGCGACGATGTCCTTGTCCTTCTCCGCTTCCGCGATCAGCGCGGAGGCGAACACATTGGTGTAGCTGGGCGGGCCGGGGGGTGCCTTGGCCTGCTCGAACGTCACCACGTTGAACTTCGCCACGCTGTGCAGCTTGTCCGCCGAGTTGGCGCCCTGGGCGTAACCCTTGCCCTTCTGGGTGATGCAGTGGACCAGGATCGGCCCTGCCTCGTCGGCCTCGCGCACATTGCGCAGGACCGGCAGCAGGTGGTCCAGATTGTGCCCGTCGATCGGGCCCACGTAGTAGAAGCCCAGCTCCTCGAACAACGTGCCGCCGGTCAGCATGCCGCGGGCATATTCCTCGGCCCGCCGCGCCGTCCGCTCGATGCCGCGCGGGAAGCGCTTGGCCATCCGCACCGCGAGTTCGCGCAGGTTCAGGAAGCTGCGGGACGACATCAGCCGCGACAGATAGGCGCTCATCGCGCCCACCGGCGGGGCGATCGACATGTCGTTGTCGTTCAGGATGACGATCAGCCGCGAGTGCCGCGCGCCGGCGTTGTTCATCGCCTCGTAGGCCATGCCGGCGCTCATCGCGCCGTCGCCGATCACGCAGATCACATTACGGTGGTCGAACTCGCCCTTGCCCTCTTCCTTGACCCGCTGGTTCTTCAGGTCGCGGGCCACTGCCATGCCAAGGCCGGCAGAGATCGAGGTGGAGGAATGCGCCGCGCCGAACGGGTCGTACTCACTCTCCACGCGGCGGGTGAAGCCGGACAGGCCACCGCCCGAGCGCAGGGTGCGGATGCGCTCGCGCCGGCCGGTCAAAATCTTGTGCGGATAGGCCTGGTGGCCGACATCCCAGATCAGCCGGTCACGCGGCGTATCAAAGACCGCATGCAGGGCAACCGTGAGTTCGACCACGCCGAGGCCCGAGCCGAGATGGCCGCCGGTCACCGAGACGGCATCAATGGTCTCCGCGCGCAGCTCGTCGGCGAGCTGCTTGAGCTGTTCGTGGGAGAAATTGCGCAGGTCGGCCGGGATATTCACCCGGTCGAGCAGCGGCGTGTTCACAGCGTTCATACCTGGTCCTGCTCCGCCCCTCACTTGCGCCGCGCCACGACAAACGACGCCAAGGCCCGTAGCCTGGCCGCGCGCTCGCCAAAACTATCCAGGTGAGCGGCCGCCTGACGCGCCAACATATCGGCGTGCACCCGCGCCCGCTCAATCCCAAGCACCGCAACCATGGTTGCCTTGCCGGCTTCCTGGTCCTTGCCAGTGCGTTTGCCGGTCTCCTCCGCGCTGCCTTCGGCATCTAGAAGATCATCCGCAATTTGGAACGCCGTGCCCAAATCACGTCCGTAGGCGGCCAACATGTGCCGCTGCGCCGCCGCTGCACGGCCCAGGATGGCGCCGGCCTCGGCGCTGAACTGGATCAACCGCCCGGTTTTCAAGGATTGCAGCCGGGTCACCGCCGGGCCGTCCAGGGTCTGGCCCTCGGCCAGCATGTCGATCATCTGGCCGCCGGCCATGCCGCGCGCGCCCGCGGCAGCGCCCAATGCGGCCACCAGCTCACAGCGGGCCAGCGGCTCGGAATGGGTGTCTTCCTCGGACAGCACCTCGAAGGCACGCGCCTGCAGGGCGTCGCCGGCCAGGATCGCTGTGGCCTCGTCGAACGCCTTGTGGGTGGACGGCTTGCCGCGGCGCAGATCATCGTCGTCCATCGCGGGGAGGTCGTCATGCACCAGCGAATACGCGTGCAGCATCTCGATGGAGGCTGCCACGCGCGCCGCGCAGGTCTCCGCGACCGCGAACAGCGACGCCCCTTCCATCACGAGGAAGGCGCGCAGCCGCTTGCCGCCGCCGAGGGTCGCATAGCGCATGGCATCGGCCAGACGTCCCTCGGGGCCGTCTTCCGCGGGCAGCAGCGTGGTCAACGCGTCCTCAACCACCCGCGCGACATGCGCCATCGCGGTGGAGAGTTCCGCTTGGGTGGCCGCATGGGGCTCCATGGGCGATCCGCGACGCGATCCTGCTTGCGATCCATCCATCGGGCTCAGTCCACCTTCCGGGTGCCCAGTGTGCCGTCCGCGTGTTCGACGATCGCGGCCACGCGTGCCTCGGCCTCAGCCAGCTTGGCTTCGCAATGCCGGCGCAAGGCCGCGCCGCGCTCATACGCGCCGATGGCATCTTCGAGTTTCTGCTGCCCGCCTTCCAATCCGCGCACGATCTGCTCCAGCTCCGCCAGCGCGTCCTCAAATGACATCTGGCTCACATCTATGGGCCTGGCCGCCTCGGACCGCTCGCCCTCTGGCATACGTCACTCCCCAAGTCCCGAGCCCAAGACCGGCCGTGGTAACCGCTTCATGCCGACCCGCCAAGCCCGATTCACGCCCGCACCAGCCGGCACAAAGCATGCCGCGGACCAGGATGACCAACTTCCGGTCAAGCTCACATCCGCCTTAGCAGCAAACGCCGGCAATTCGGGCAGAATAATGACAATCGTGGCCCGGCCGACACGCCGCACGTGGCGCCGATGTCACACCGGCGGCTTGGCGTCGCCGGCGGATGGTGCCTCGGGCTCGGGCCGGCGACGGATCACGAAACTGAGCACGCCCGCCTCCTCACTCCAGGCTAGCAGCGCATGGCCGGTTTCCCGGCAATAGGCCTGGAAGTCCGCCACTGCGGCCCGATCGGTGGCCAGCACACGTAGCCGCGCCCCGGGCGGCAGGCCGCGCAGGATCCGGTTGGCCCGCAGTACCGGCAGCGGACAATTCAAACCCTTCACGTCCAACAAGGTCTCACTCATGCCGACATCCTGGGGCGTGCCTGGACGCTGGGCAAGGCATGACACGCGGCACGCAGGATGGTCGAGCTTATCGGCCGTAGATGCGTTGCATTCGCATTATTCATTGCTTTACTTGACCTTTTCAGTGCGCCGGCCAGATTATCGCCATGCGAAATTTTTCCGAGCTGACAGAACGAGAAGTCCTCGCCCTCGCGATTGCCAACGAGGAGGAGGACGGGCGCATCTATGCCGACATCGCGGAAGGCCTGCGGGAGAACTACGCCGCCAGTGCCAATATGTTCGCGGAAATGGCCGGCGAGGAGGGCGAGCACCGCCGGCGGCTGATCGAGCTGTACCAGGAGAAGTTTGGCGAACATATCCCGCTGATCCGTCGTCAGGACATTCGTGGCTTCATCCAGCACAAGCCGATCTGGCAGATCCGTCCACTGGGCCTAGATTCGGTGCGTCCGCTCGCCGAGATCATGGAGGCGGAAACCCAGCGTTTCTACCGCCGGGCAGCCTCGCGCACGACGGATGCCTCGATCCGCCGGCTGCTGGGCGACCTCGCCGAGGCCGAGGTGGAGCACGAGCACATCGCGATGCGGCTAAAGGAAGCGAACCTGCCGGAAGGGGTGCGCGCGAAGGAGGACGAGGCCGAGCATCGGCTGTTCGTGCTGCGCGTGATCCAGCCGGGGTTGGCGGGGCTGATGGACGGGTCGGTGTCGACCCTGGCGCCGCTGTTCGCTGCGGCGTTCGCCACCGGGCGGTCTTGGGATGCATTCGCGGTGGGGCTGGCGGCGTCGCTGGGCGCCGGCATCTCGATGGGGTTTGCCGAGGCGCTGTCGGACAACGGCAGCTTGACCGGACGCGGCGCGCCGTGGATCCGCGGCGCCATCTGCGGGCTGATGACCACGCTGGGCGGGATCGGCCACACGCTGCCGTTCCTGCTCCCCAGTTTCTGGACCGCCACCTCGATCGCGTTTGCTGTGGTGGTGGTGGAGCTGGCGGTAATTAGCTGGATCCGCTGGAAATACATGGACACGCCGCCGTTCTCGGCCGCGTTCCAGGTGATGTTCGGCGGCGCGCTGGTGTTCGCGACCGGGATTTTGATCGGCAGCAGCTAGAGGATTGCATGCGTACCGGCAACGACGGTTCACCCGCCGAGGCCCCGGGGGAGCAGTACGACCGCGGCACGATTGCCCTGCACTGGGCCACGGCCGTGCTGGTCGGGCTGCTGTGGGTCATCGGGCAGACCATCGATTTTGCCCCCAGTGGCCCGCTGCGGGTGGATTATCGCTCGCTGCACATGACGCTGGGCGTGACGCTGCTGGGTGTGTTTGTGCTGCGCGCGATCTGGCGGCTGACCCGGGGGAGCCGGTTGCCCGGCGTCGGTAGCGCCTGGATGCAGGTCGCGGCGCGGATGACCCATGGCGCGCTGTATGGGCTGGTGCTGGTGACGCTGGGGCTGGGATTGGCCAATGTCTGGGCGCGCGGCGACGTGATCTATAACCTGTTCACCGTGCCGGCGTTCGATCCGAGCAATAAACCACTGCGTCAGTTGATCGGTGGCTGGCATGCGCTGGCGGCGAATGGCACGCTGATCCTGGCTGGGCTGCACGCGGCGGCGGCGCTGATCCACCATTACGTCCTGCGTGACGGCGTGCTGCGCCGCATGCTGCCGATGGTGTGACAGGCCCCTCCGCCGCGACGCCCGCGCGGGGAGGACAACGGATGAGCGATCTGCGCCTGTCAGTGGCGATCGGCGATTACGACCGGATGCGTCCGCTGTTCGACGGCGAGGCGCGCATTGATGGCGTCGATCCGGTGTTCATGAAGCTGGAGCCGGAGGAGATCTTCTTCCGCGCCTTCCGCCATGCCGAGTTCGACGTGTGCGAGCTGTCGCTGAGCAGCTTCACGGTGAAGACGGCGCGTGGCGACAATCCCTATGTCGGCATTCCGGTGTATCCGTCGCGCGCGTTCCGGCACACCTCGATTGTGGTGCGGACGGATCGGGGTATTGCGCGGCCGGAAGATTTGCGTGGCCGCCGCATCGGCACGCCGGAATATCAGCTCACCGCCTGCGTCTGGGCGCGCGCGCTGCTGGAGGAAGAGTACGGCGTGCGCTGTGCCGACATCACCTGGGTGCGCGGCGGGCTGGAGCAGCCGGGGCGGATGGAGAAGATCGCGCTGAGCCTGCCAGCGGATGTGCGGCTGGAGGATGCTCCGGCGGACACAACGCTGTCGGCGATGCTGGAGGCGGGCGAAATCGACGGCATCATCGCGCCGCGCGCGCCGGCCGCGTTCGATCGCGGCGATCCGCGTGTGGGGTGGCTATTTCCCGAGCCGGATGTGACGGCAGCGGATTATTTCCGCCGCACGCGGATCTTTCCGATCATGCATGTGCTGGGGTTGCGGCGGACGATTGCCGAGGCGCATCCGTGGTTGCCAGGGGCATTGCTGAAGGCGTTCGAGCAGTCGAAGCAGCGCGCGTTGGCGAAGTTGACGGATGTTGCGGCAACCAAGGTGACGATGCCGTTCGTCGAGGAGCAGTTGCGCAAGGTGCGCGCGCTGATGGGGCAGGATTTCTGGTCGTATGGTGTGAAGGCCAACCGGCATGTGCTGGATACGTTTCTGCGGCACCATTATGGGCAAGGGCTGTCGCCGCGGTTGGTGACGGTCGAGGAGCTGTTCCATCCGGCGACGTTCGAGGCGTTCAAGTTGTAGTCTGTCCGCGTCATGCCGGGCCCCCGGGCTCGGCCGGAGGCCGACCCGAGGACAGGCTCCGGCCCGGCATCCGCGCCTTGGCTTCGCTGAACCAAGACAGGCGTGGATGCCGCGGCCAAGTCACGCCAGGACGGCAGCCAGCAAAAACTAGGGAGGGGAGCGGCCATGACCAATCAACCTGGGACCACACCGATCGAACGCCCCGCTTCGCTGCCGGGGGGTAACGCGCTGTTCGGCAGCGATGTCGTTGCCGAGGTGCTACGCGCGCTGCAAATCCCCTATGTCGCGCTGAACCCGGGCGCCAGCTATCGCGGCCTGCACGACAGCCTGGTGAACCACCTGGGCAACACCACGCCACAGATGCTGTTGTGCCTGCACGAGGAGCACGCGGTCGCGATCGCGCAGGGTTGGGCCAAGGTGACCGGCACGCCAATGGCCGTGGTGGTTCATTCCAATGTCGGTCTGTTTCACGCGACCATGGCGATCTTCAATGCCTGGGGCGATCGTATGCCGGTGCTGGTGCTGGGCGCCACTGGTCCGGTGGACGCATCGAAGCGGCGGCCCTGGATCGACTGGCTGCACACCGCGCAGGATCAGGGGGCGATTGTACGGAACTACGTGAAGTGGGATGCGCAGCCGGCGTCCCCCGAGGCGGCGCGTGAGGCGTTGCTGCGGGCGTTCTGGATGGCGCGCACGGCACCCTGTGGGCCGGTGTATGTGAACCTCGACGCGGCGATGCAGGAGGCGCCCCTGGAGACGCCGCTCCCGCCGCTGGATCTGGCGCGGTATGTGCCGGCGATGACGTCGGCAGCGCCGGCCACGCAGGTGGCACAGGCGGTCGCGATGCTGCGCAGCGCGGCGCGGCCGCTGATCCTGATAGGACGCGTGTCGCGCGATCCGCTGGCCTGGGCACAGCGTGTCGCGCTGGCTGAGGCGTTGGCGGCGCGCGTGGCGACCGATTTGAAACCCGGCGCGGCATTTCCCACTGACCATCGGCTCCATGTTGGGGCGCCCGCGACGTTTGCGGTGCCAGACACCGGGCGCGCGATCGCCGAGGCGGACGTGATCCTGAGCTTAGATTGGGTGGATCTGGCTGGCACCTTGCGCGCGGCGCATGCGACGGGGCGGGTGATCCAAGTGTCGTTGGACCACACGCTGCACAATGGTTGGAGCATGGACCACCAAGGCCTGCCGCCGGTCGATCTGTTCCTGGCGGCCGAACCTGATCCGGTGGTGGCGGCGATGCTTGAGGCGCTGGGGGGCGGGACTGTCGCCGCGACGGTGGAGACAGCGGTCACCGCGGCTGATGCGCCGCCCCCGGGCGCGATCAATGTGCCGCTGCTGGCAGCGGCGTTGCGGCGCGCGGTGTGCGGGCGCGTGGTGTCTCTGCTGCACCTACCGATCAGTTGGGATGGGGCATCGTGGCCATTCCGCCATCCGCTCGACTTCCTGGGCAGCGACGGTGGCGGTGGGATCGGGGCGGGGCCGGGGATCGGCGTCGGCGCGGCATTGGCGTTGATGGGGACCGGGCGGCTTCCAGTAGCGATCTGCGGCGATGGCGATTTCCTGATGGGGGTCACCGCGCTGTGGACCGCGGTGCATTACCGCATTCCGCTGCTCGTCGTGGTGGCGAACAACCGATCGTTCTTCAATGACGAGCTGCATCAGGAGCGCGTCGCGCGGATGCGGGGGCGGCCGGTGGAAAATCGCTGGATTGGACAAAGGATTTCCGATCCGGATCTGGATCATGCGGGATTGGCGCGGGCACAGGGGGCGACAGGGTTCGGGCCGGTGGCCGAGGCAGGGGAGCTGGAAGCAGTGTTTGCACAGGCGGTCGCTGTGGTGGATGCGGGTGGGGTGGCAGTGGTGGATGTGCACGTGACGCCGGGCTACACACCGGCGATGACGACGCTGATGACGCGGGGCGGGGGATAGCCAATATACCTCGTCCACGAAGTGGGAGAGGTATTCAGCTCGTTACGGCCGGATGATGGCTAGCACGATTTCCACGACGATTAGCAGCACGACGAGTATTTCCAGCAACTCCGAGCGGCTGCTCGATGCCTCGTCATACAGCGCCGAATACGTGTCGCGAATGATCGCCAGCTTGCGGTCCACCGCCGCACTCACCGTCGAGACTCGGAACAATTCCAGCGCCGCGCTGTAGATACGTGCGAGATAGACATCCTCGGTGACCTGCAGCGCGTTATCCACGCGTTCTGTCAGCTCGGTGACCTCGGCGACCAAGGTCTGGAAGCACCGCGCGAGATTGGCGAAACGCCGCGCCGACAGCAACGCCAACCTGCCGCGCTCCGCCGCCACCCGATCGTACATCCGCGGCAGTTCGTCATCCAGCAGCTCATCGTAATAGCGCATCTCCAGCAACTGCGCGTTGGCGACTTCCAACACATCGATCACATCTGAGTCACCACGCGGCTCCAGGATGAACGCGCGATCCCAGGTGAGCACGACGAGATCATCGGTGTAATAGGAAAAGCGTTGCCGCAGCAGATCCTGCCGCGCACCATCGGACAGGCGCCGCCGCTCACCCGACAGCAGCGGCACCAGATCGACACGCTCCTGCAACCGGCTCGCTGTCATCTCCTGATCGAACGTGTGCACCACGCCGATCAGATAACCCTCCTGCAACGCCGAGGAGGCGCCGGGGCGCCGCAGGCCTGGGGTAATCGCGGTGCGGAGCTGATGCAGCAGATCGGCCCAGGGATCGGGCTGGTCCTCGCCGACACAACGATCCACCGCCGAGACAAGCGCGACGAAGTCGGACCACGCCAGGTCGCGCACCGGCACACGCACGGAAATCGATATCGCACCGAAATCGTAGACCCGGGCGGAGACCTCGACCGCGACGGTGGCGCGATCCAATACCAGCGTGATCGGGTCGAGCACCAGCGCCACCGGCGGCACGTCGAACGCCACCGCCTTGGGCGGCGTCGCGGTCAACCGGCCGCGGCTGGCGGGGCGTGCCTGCGCGGCCCACACCCGCTCCACCGTGGCGAGATCGATGGCGTAGGCCACATCGAACAGGCGCACCGCGATGATGGCGCCGGTCCTGACGACAGGTTCGGGCAGGGCGGCTGGATCCATGCCGCCCTTGTGGGCCGGTCAGGCCGTCGCTGTCACCCCTGCCAGTGACAGGTCCGTCGCGCGCAGGCAGCGCACCGCGTGGCCCGGTGCGATTTCCTGCAAATCGGGAACAGTCTGCCGACACGCCTCGGTGGCATAGCGGCAGCGTGGATGGAAATGGCAGCCTGAAGGTGGATTGGAGGGATCGGCCACCTCACCCTCCAGCACGATGCGCTTCGCACGTTGGCGCGGGTCGGGCACCGGCACGGCGGAGAGCAGCGCCTCGGTATAGGGGTGGCGCGGCGTGGTAAACAGTTCCGCGGTCGGCGCGATCTCGACGATGCGGCCGGCATACATCACCGCGACGCGGTGGCTGACATGCTTCACCACGGACAGGTCATGCGCCACGAACAGATAGGCGAGGCCCAGCCGGTCCTGCAGTTCCAGCAGGAGGTTGACGATCTGTGCCTGAACCGAAACGTCCAGCGCGGAGACCGGTTCATCCGCAACGATCAACGCCGGGTTCAGTGCCAGCGCGCGGGCGATGCCGATGCGTTGCCGCTGCCCGCCCGAAAACGCGTGAGGAAAGCGGTTCAGATAGGCGCGCGGTAAGTGCACGAGCTCCAGCAGCTCCGCTACCCTTGCATTGCGTGCAACGGTGTTCTTCATGCCGTTCACCAGCAGCGGCTCGCCAATGATCTCGGCGATCGTCATGCGGGGGTTCAGGGACGAGAACGGATCCTGGAAGATCATCTGCATCTGCCGGCGTAGCGGGCGCAGCGATTTGCGGTCGAGCGTCGCGACATCGATTTCGTCACCCGTCTCGCTCCGGAAACGGATCTCCCCGCCGGTGGGGGTGATCGCGCGCAGGATACAGCGCGAGGTGGTGGTCTTGCCGCAGCCGGATTCACCGACCAGCGACAATGTCTCCCCACGGGCGATGCCGAAGCTGACATCATCGACCGCGCGTACCGTGCCAGCATTGCGGTTGAATAGCCCGCCGCGGAGCGGAAAGTACTTGCGCAGGCCGCGCACTTCCAGAACGGCGCGGGTCGCGCTCACGCCGCAGTCGCCCGCGCGGTGTGCAGGAAGCAGGCGGCGGCGTGTTGCGCGCCGATCGCGACCTCGGCCGGAAAGGCCTTGTCGCAGGTGCCGCGCATGTAGTCCGGGCAGCGTGGATGGAATGGGCAGCCGGGTGGGCGGGCGAACGGGTGCGGGATCGAGCCCGAGATTGTCGCCAAACGCGAGCGCGGTTCCGCCAGCACCGAGGGGATCGAGCGCAGCAACGATCGCGTATACGGATGGGCCGGTGCGTGGAAGATCGCGTCCACCGGGCCTTTCTCGACCTCGTGGCCGAGATACATCACCACGACGTGGTCGGTCATTTCCGCGATAACGCCCATATCGTGCGTGATCAGGATCACCGCCAGGCCGCGTTCCTGCTGCAGGCGCCGGATCAGTTCAAGGATCTGCGCCTGGGTGGTGACATCCAGTGCGGTGGTCGGTTCGTCGGCGATCAGGATGCGCGGCTCGGCCGCCAGCGCGAGTGCGATCATCACCCGTTGGCGCAGGCCGCCCGACAGTTCGAACGAATAGGCGTCGATGCGTTGCGCCGGACGGGGGATGCCGACCATCGCCAGCAGCTCGATCGCGCGGGTGCGGGCGGCGCGCTTTGACAGTTTCGCATGCAGGCGGATCGCCTCGATGAGCTGATTGCCGATGGTGTGGAAGGTGGAAAGGGAGCTCATCGGCTCCTGGAACACCAGGCCGATTTCGCCGCCGCGGATCATGCGCATCTGCGCGCCGTCAGGTGGGAGCTGGGTGAGATCGACGACGCTGTTATCGGCGCGGCGCAGCAGGATCTGCCCGCCGACGATACGACCGGGGCGTTCGACGATGCGCAGGATGGAGCGCGCGGTGACGCTTTTGCCGCAGCCGGATTCGCCGACGATGCCGAGCGTTTGTCCCGGGGACAGATCGAACGACGTGCCGTCGACGGCGCGCACCACGCCTTCGTCGCCGATGAAATGCGTCTGCAGGTCGCGGACGGAGAGGATCGGATCAGCCATAGGGGTCCGCTGCGTCGCGCAGCCCGTCGCCGAGGAAGTTGAACGCCAGGATCACGATGATCACCGGCACCGCGGCAACCAGCAGCCAAGGCGCCAGGCCCAGCGTTTCCAGATTCTGCGCGTCCTGCAACATCACGCCCCAGGAGATCGCCGGCGGGCGCAGGCCGAGGCCAAGGAACGACAAGGTTGTTTCGCTGATGATCATTGCCGGCAGCGCCAGGCTGATCGCGGCGATGATGTGCGACAGGAAGCTGGGCACCATGTGCTTGAAGATGATGCGCAGACGCGAGGCGCCGGCGAGTTCTGCGGCGGTGATGAAATCTTCCTCCCGCAAGGCCAGGAAGCGGCCGCGCACGACACGTGCGAGCTCGGTCCAGCCGATCAGCGAGATGATGACGGTGATGGCGAAATACACCTGCTCGGGTGACCAGCTTGTGGGGATGGCGGCGGCGAGGCCCATCCACAGTGGAATGGTGGGGATGGAGCGTAGGATCTCGATCACGCGCTGCACGACGACGTCCACCCAGCCGCCATACAGGCCCGAGATGCCGCCGAGCAGCACACCAAGTACCAGGCTGAGCGTCACCCCAACCAGCCCGATCGTCAGCGAGGTGCGTGTCGCCAGTACCAGCCGGGAAAACACGTCGCGCCCCAGCTGATCGGTACCAAACAGGAACAGAGCGTCCGTCGCATTGCCGTTGCTGACACCCAGCAGATGGATATCGGTCGGAAACAGGCCAAACAAGCGGTACGGATAGCCATGGGCGAAGACCGCAAGATCGCGCCGGTCGCTGGGGTCGGGCGCATAGCTCAGCTTGAACGTCCGGAGGTCCCGCTTGCCCTTCAGCGCATAGACCTGCGGATGGAAATGTCCGTCAGCGTCGAACCAGTGGATCGGCTGTGGCGGGATGTAACTGCGTGCCGCCTGACTGTCGAACGGTTCGGAATAGGCGATCACATCCGCAAAGGCGGCCATGACATAAAATGCCAGAACGATCGCCGCGCTGATCACCGCGAGCTTATGCTTTTTAAACCGCCACCAGATAAGTTGACGCTGCGTCGCTACCGCAACGCGGGTTTCCGCCTCCGTGATGAGCGGGGCATCGTCTTCGGCCGCGGTGACGCTCATCGCAACTGCCCGGCGCGGATCCGCGGATCGATCCACATCAGCAGCAGATCCGACACCAGTGTGCCGATCACCGTCAGTACACCGAGCAGCAGGATGATCGAGGAGCCCAGCAGCATATCCTGTGAGATCAGCGAATGCAGGAGCAGTGGCCCCACGGTCGGCAGGCTGAGTACCACCGAAATGATGATGCTGCCAGAGACGGTTTGCGGCAGCAGATAACCGATCGTGCTGGCGAACGGATTGAGCGCGGCGCGCACGGGATATTTCAGGATCACGCGGCGCTCGGCGAGACCGCGAGCGCGCGCGGTGACGACATAGGGGCGCCGCAGCTCATCGAGCAGATTCGCACGCATGATGCGCACCAGTTGCGCGATGCCGGGCAACGCCAGGATCAGCATTGGCACGGGCAGGTGCTTCAGCAAATCGACCAGCTTACCCCACGACCATGGTGCCAACTGGTAGTCCGGGGAGAACAGTCCGCCGAGGTTCAGATTGAACCATCGCAGGCCGAGATACATCACGATCAGCGCCAGCAGGAAGCTGGGCACCGCCAAGCCAATAAAGCCGATGAAGGTGAAGACGTAGTCGCCGACTGAATATTGTCGAACCGCCGAATAGATACCGATCGGCAATGCCAAGACCCAGGTCACGATGATGGCGGCGAAGGACAGCAGCATGGTCAGCCACAACCGGTCACCGATCACCTCGGTCACTGGCCGGCTGTATTCGAAGGACGTGCCGAATTCGCCGTGCATCATCAGGTTCAGCCACTTCACGTATTGCACCAGGTACGACTGATCCAATCCGTAGGCGTGACGCAGCGCTGCTGCTTCAGCGGCGGAAATCGCGGTGCCCATCGCGGACGCCTGCGCGACATAGGCATCGACGAAATCTCCGGGTGGGAGCCGGAGGATAATGAAGGTGACGACCGTGATGGCCCATACAGTGATGACGGCGAGGACCAGTCGGCGGGCGAGATAGGCGAGCATGGGTCAGGACCGCGCTTCCCGTGTCATGGCTGGCGCACGCCGGCCACCCACGGCTTTTCCTTGTCCGACCGAGACAAGTCGTGGGTGGCCGGGCCAAGCCGGGCCATAACACGGGGGGCGGCGGTCAATCACGACTTGTAGTACCACGTCTCCGGATGCGAATTCCCCGGCGTGCGGCAATGCTGCGCATTGCACACGCGGGACGCAATATTCCCTAACCGGTTCGACACCAGCCGCACACCCAGACCCGCCGGCGATTGTCCCACCGTGCCGATGCCGATCTGCTGATCGACCAGAATTTTCCAGATCTCCTGCGCATTCTTGTTGCGCCCGTCCACTTTCAGGCTCGCCGCCTCGCTGAACAAGTCCCACATCTTCAGGATGTTCGGATCATCTGGCTTCGTCCCCTGCGTGCCGCCCGAGGCAAAGTACGTCGCATAATCCGGCCCCATATACGCCTCGGTCGGATCGACCGGAATCGCGTGCCGCGGGAACAAGTACAGCAGCTCCGTTCCGCCGTTGTTCCAAATATAGATGTGATGCTCGTTGTTCCGTACCCGTGTCATCGCCAGGTTGCGCTCCAGCTCGCGCACATCCGCCTGGATGCCAATCTTGATCCACTGGTTCGCCACCATCTCCGAGATTTTTGGATAGGGCAGGAAGGCCTGCACCGCGATGATCTGAATGCGCAGCCGCTCCGCGTTGTCGGTGCGCACACGGAAACCGGCGCTGTCCTTCTTCGCCAGGCCGAGCTTGTCGAGCATCGCATTGGCCTGCTTGATATCCAGCGTCGACCATTTCTTGCGCCATTCCGGCCCCGGGCTCTGCGGGATCGAATCGCCCGGTGCCGGCGACCCCGGCGTGCCGATGCCCAGCCAGAACGTCTCATTCAGCTGATCACGATCGATCCCCATCGACAGAGCCCGGCGGAAATCGGCGTTGGTCAGCCATTTCCGCAGCTCGGGATCGGCCTTGTAGCTCTGGTTGATCTGCATCAGGTAGTCCGCGCCGGCGAACCCCAGATCAAGGTGAACCTTGTAGTTGCCCTTTGTCTGGTTATCCAGGATCACCGGCAGCTTGCCCAGGTCGATATGGCGTTCCTGCTCGTCATACTCGCCGGCCATCGCGCGCAGATTGATGACTTCCAGGTTCTCACCCAGCGTGAACTGCACACGGTCGATATAGGGCAGTTGATTCCCCTCGGCATCCACCGCGTAATAGAACGGGTTGCGCTCCAGTAGCCAGATCGGGTTGGTGATCGGCTGCACCATCTTCCATGGTCCGAGCGTCGGCAACTCGGTGTTCAGCGACCAGTCCTTCTTGTAGTGAAACATCTGCAGCCAGTTGTCGAAGCCGGCAGCCTTGGCCTTGGCGTTGCATGCGTCGACCGACGAGTATTTCGGCAGGAACTGCTTGAGATAGTGGCCGGGGGAGTAGGCGCCGAAGGAGAGTTTCTGCGCCTGGCGCACCGACTGGCCGCCACCGATATTGGTGTCGCCGGCCATCATCTCCTCGAACAGAAAATACGGCACATCGAATTCGAAGCGGACGGTGACTTCATCGACCTTGACGATGCGGCCGGGCTTGCCGCGCGGCGACATGTCGGGAATCCCGACTGGCACGATTTCCTTGTTCGAGTACATATCCTCGAACCAGAAGACGAAATCATCGGCGGTGAACGGTGCGCCATCGGACCATTTCATGCCCTTGCGCAGGTGCATGGTATAGGTCTTGCCGTCTTCGCTCAGCTCATACGCCTTGGCGACGCTGGGCACGATCTTCGTGCCATCCGCGCTCCAGAAGAAGCACTTGTCCGACGAGTTGATGCGATTGCCATTTTCCACGTCGCCGGGGCCGGTGAAGGCGCGGCGCCAGGTGCCACCGTATTTGCCGATCTCGTTCAGCGGCTGCCAGACCATCGGTTCGGCAGGGACGCGCTCGGCCACGGGCGGCAGTTTGCCCGCCTTCACGCGCTCGGCCAGCATCGGCGCTTCCTGATAGGCCTGTGACCGCTTCGTCGGATCAGTGATCATGGTCGGGCCTTCGAGATGGCCGACCAGCCCGGAGGCACCGAGATCAGTGGCGCCCAGCGCCTTCTCCACCCCGGCGATGTCGCCCACCGCGGCGGCGGCGGCGATGGTGGATAGCAGCGTACGGCGCGAGACCTGGACCTTGGACATTTGGAACTCCCTTCGTTGCGGGGAGACTAGCAGTGCGGATGCAAAGTCAGCCAGGGGGAAACATGTCACGCGTCATACCGACACGGAGTGGCATCCATGCGCGAATGAAACAGGGAGACACAGTAAGGCGTTATAGCAACACCGTGCCACCATCGACCGCGATCGTCTGACCCGTCACGAACCGGCTGGCATCGGAAATCAGCCACGCGACCGTGCCGGTCAGGTCGCTTGGCACCAGGGTGCGTGGGATCGCCTGGCCGGCCTTGATGATTTCCAACGCGCGATCACGTTTGTCGCCGAGGAATTCATCGGTGCCCTCGGTCAGCACGGCGCTGGGCGCGATCGCATTCACCCGGATCATGTCACGGCCCAGCTCGCGCGCGAGGCCGCGCGTCAAGCCAATCACCGCCGCCTTCGATGTGGTGTAGTGCAACGCGTACGGCATGCCATAGGTCGCGGCGAGTGAGGCAATGTTGACGATCGAGCCACCGCCCACGGCGCGCATCGGCTCGATCACCGCCTTGCAGCAGTTCCAGATGCCCTTGACGTTGACCGCCATCGCGGCATCCCAATCCGCCTCCGGAATGGCGTTGAACCGTCCGCCGCGCAGCGCACCGTACAGCGCCGCATTGTTCACCAGCGCGTCGATGCGGCCATAGGCGTCCAGCGCGGCCTGCACCATCGCGGTGGTGGTCGGCACGTCCGTCACGTCGAGGTGCACGCCGATCGCCTGCCCGCCGGCCGCGCATGCATCAGCCACTGTGCCGGCACAATCCAGCATGTCACCCGCCACCACGCGCGCGCCCGCGGCCGCCAGGCTGACGGCGTACTCCCGCCCCAGGCCTCGGCCGGCACCGGTGATCAGCACCACTTTATCGGTCACCACCATGATCGTCCTCCCGGACACGCGTGGATTGTCAGCATAGGTCAGCCCCCAGAAGACCCCAACCAGTGGTTGCGCCAACCGGACAATCGCATGCTACGCTTGCCGCCTCGGCAGCACGAAGAGGAGATTGGCATGCGCAACTTCCCCTCGACCCGACGGAGGCTTCTTGGTGCCGGTGGTCTGGCGCTGGCGGCGGGGCTGCTGGGCAGCGCACCAGCTCGTGCGGACATCACGCTGGTGGTCAGCATCGCCGCCGATCCGACCGGCTTCGATCCGGAAGCCGTGGCCAACAATACCTCCGGCTTCATCATGGCGACGGTGTTCGACAGCCTGGTGAGCTACAAGCCCGGTACCACCGAGGTCGCACCCGGGCTGGCGAAGAGCTGGGACATCTCGCCGGACGGTCTGACCTATACATTCCATCTACGGACCGGGATCAAGTTCCATGACGGCACGGCGTTCAATGCGCCGGAATACATCAAGACGCTGGACCGGCAGCTCAAGAAAGACGATCCGAATTCGATCTACAAGACGGGGCCGGTAGAGGGCTACGAAGACTTCACCTTCAGCTCCGTCGCCTCTTACAGCGCGATCGATGACAACACGGTGCAGTTCAAGCTGAAGGAACCGTCGGCGGCGTTCCTCAATAGCCTGGCGATGGTGTGGAACGGCGTGGTCAGCTACGACGCCGCGGCGAAATACGGTAAGGACTTCCGCAACAATCCGGTGGGCACCGGCCCGTACATCTTTAAGGAATGGAAGTCGCGCGATCAGATCGTGCTGGATGCCGATCCGAACTACTGGAAGGGCAAGCCGAAGGTCGATCACATCGTCTTCAAGGAGTATCCCGACGCGCAGGCAGCACTGCTGGCCTTGCAGCGGGGCGAGACGCAGATCATGGGCGACGTCGCCACGCAGGTGATCCCCGCCCTGCGCACGGACAAGAACATCGTGGTGGTAACACAGCCAGGCCTGACCATCAGCGGCATGGCGATGCCAAACGATACGCCACCGTTCAACGACAAGCGGGTCCGCCAGGCGCTGAACTACGCGGTGGACAAGGCCGCGATCAACAAGGCGCTGTATGGCGGGCTGGCTGTGACAATGACCTCGCCACTGCCCGAGGCACAGTGGAGCTTCGATCCATCGCTGAAGGGCTATCCGTATGATCCGGCGAAGGCAAAGCAGTTGCTGGCGGCCGCCGGCGTGAAGCCAGGGTCCAAGATCGAGCTGCTGAGCTACAACTCACCGCGCGGCTACAATCCCGCGGGTGCTGATCTCGCGGTGGCGCTCCAAGGGTATTTCAAAAAAGTTGGGATCGAAGCCGATGTGCGCAAACTGGACATGGGGGCATTCCTCGCACAGGTCCGATCTGGAAATTATCACGGTATGTTTCTGAGTGGGTTTAGCGGCGACAACGGCGACCCGGATAATTTTGTCGGCTACCTCTGGGGGTCCTATGGGATTCCGGTGCGCGATACGTCGCACTTCAAGGATCCAGCGGTGGATGCGCTGCTGCAACAGGCGGCGGCCGAGGTCGATCACGCGAAGCGGATCCAGGAGTACCACAAGGTGCAGGCGCTGATCCTGGATGGCGCGCCGTGGGTGTTCGTGAATTCCACAGTGCAGGTGCGGGCGACACGGAAAAATGTGAAAGGGTTCCAGCTCAACCCGACGCAGATGTTCTTCGATATGGAGAAGGTGTCGTTGCAGTAGGGATTTGTCGTACACCTCTCCCGCAAAGCGGGAGGGGTGTACGTCAGGTCCTGCGCCGTGGATCCAACTGATCGCGCAAGGCGTCGCCGACCAGGTTGAAGCCGACCACCACCAGGAAGATCGCGAGACCGGGAAAGGTGGCGATCCACCAGGCGGTGATGAAATAGCTGTGGCCATCGGCCAGCAGCGCGCCCCAATCGGGCGATGGTGGCTGGGCGCCGAGACCCAGGAACGACAATCCGGCGGTTTCCACCACGACGGAGCCAGCCTGCAATGTTGCCATCACCAGCACTGGTGAGAAGCTGTTGGGCAACACGTGGCGCAGCATCACGCGCAGCCGCGTGGCACCGACCGAGCGGGCGGCCCAGATGTATTCGGCGTTCTGCACCGCAAGCACCTGGCCGCGCATCAGCCGCGCGTGTTGCGGCATGTTGATGATGCCGATGGCGATGATCGAATTGGTCAGGCTGGGCCCCAGCGCGGCAACGATGATCAGCGCCAGCAGCAGGTACGGAAACGCCAGCAGTACATCGACCAGGCGCATCACGATGGCGTCGACGGCACCGCCGATGAAGCCCGCGGTCAGACCCAGCGCGCCACCCACGACCAATGCAAGGCCATCGGCGACAATGATGACGATCAGGGCCGAGCGGCTGCCGTACAGGATGCGGCTGAGCACGTCGCGGCCGTACTGATCGGCACCGAACCAATGATCCGCGGCCGGGGGTGACAGGGCGCTGGAGAGGTCCTGGTCGAACGGGTCGTACGGGGCGATCCAGGACGCCGTGATGGTCATCAGCAGAAACAGCGCGACGATCGCCAGCCCGACGCGCGCGCCGGGCCGGCGTAACGCCTGCCACAGGGCACGGCGGTGCACCGCCGGTGCCGTAACAATCTGCGCGGTGCCGCTCATGGTCGGGTGATGCGCGGGTCAAGCACCGCGTAGCTGAGATCGACCACCAGGTTCACCAGCACGAAGATCGCGGCGATGAACAGCGCGCCCGCCTGCACCACCGGGTAATCGCGCGACAGGATGGAGTCCACCATCAGCCGGCCGACGCCGGGCAGCGCGAAGATCGTTTCGGTCAGTACCGCGCCGGATAGCAGCAGGCCAAGCTGCAGGCCGATGACGGTGACGATCGGAATCGCGGCATTGCGCAAGACGTGGCGCAGGATGACGCGCGTGCCGCTCAGCCCTTTGGCGCGCGCGGTACGCACATGATCGAACAGCGACGCGGCCATCACCTCGGCGCGTGTGATGCGGGTGATCAGCGCCAGCGGCACGGTGGCCAGGGTGAATGCCGGCAGCAGCTGATGATGGATCGCGGCCCAGACCATCGCCGGGTCGCCGGCGAGGATGCTGTCCGGCACGCTCATGCCGGTGATATGCGGCGGGTCCATGCCGACCGGCATCAGCCCACCGGTCGGCACCCAGCCGAGCACCGCGGCGAACAGGATCAGCAGCATCAGGCCGAACCAGAAGATCGGCATCGAGACGCCGAACAGGGTCAGCGTCATCATCGCGGTGTCGAACCGCGTGCCTTGCCAGACCGCGGTAAGCACGCCGAGCGGTACGCCGATCAGGCTGGCGATGGTCAGCGAGGCGAGCGTGAGCTGCAGGGTGACGGGGAACGCCACCAGCACATCGTCCAGCGCGGGGTGATTCGTCTGCAGTGAGGTGCCGAGGTCACCGCGCAACGCGCCTTCGAGGAAGCGGAGATATTGTACCCAGATCGGTTGGTCGATACCCAACTGGGCACGCAGGCGGAGAAGCGCGGTGGCGGTGGCATGATCGCCCAGCAGCAGTTGCGCGACGTCGCCCGGCAACAGATGCATGGTGACGAACACCACCATGCTGACACCGATCAGCACGAAGATCAGTTGCAACAGACGTTGGGCGATATACGGGGCCACGCGTCCGCATCCTATGAGCGGCGCGGGTGGATGGGAAAGCCGGGACGACGATCTTGCACCGGAATGGTATCCGGTGCGCTATTCGCCGTCGCATGTGGCCGGCGGCTGCGGATCCAGCACGAAGTGCAGCAGGCAGGGACCATAGCGGCGGCCGAAATCAGCCGCGTTGGCACCGCCGTGCCCGCGAAACCCGGGGGGTCGCTCGATCACCAGCAGCGGCCCGATACGACCGGCCAGACCATCACGCAGATGCTCCACGCGGGCATCGATCCCCTCGGTCACGTATGGATCGCCTTCGAAATACACCAGGGCCACGCGCGTGTTGGGTGAGGCGGCCGCATGGATGATACGATACAGCCCCGCGGCCTGCGCGCCCTGATTGGCGGTGCTGAGGTAGGCGGCGGAGACGGCGATCACCGCATCGGCGAGACCAGGCGTATCAACGGTCGACAGGCTGGCCCACGCGCCGGTGGACTGCCCGGCGGCGACCACCTCGCGCCAGCCCATCGCGCGCAGCTTCGGCAGGTTCTCCTGCAACCACTCAGAGGCGTTACTTTCGCTGTCGGTAACGGGCTCGCGCGCGAACCGCACGACATCGAAACCGGCATTGTTGAAGACACGCACGTAGTTATGTGGTTGATACCCACTCTCGTCGGTCTGATTTCCGGACTTGCCGTGGCCCCAGACGATCAGACCGCTTGCCGCCTGTGGCCCGTGCCAGATGTAGCGCTGGTCCGGCACGAAGGCGTATCCGCTGCCGGTGATCAGCGGCCCTGGGACCGGTGGCGGGTCGATCCGGGAGCGGCCGGGATATACCACCGACAGGTCCTCGGCGTAGATCGTGCAGTCGGTGCCGCCGTGGGCGGCGCAAAGAGACAATGCCTTGCTGCGCGCCTGTTCCAGTGTCGCCGCCGTGGTCCAGCCGCTATGGCCGGACGTCGAGATGGCGAAGGCACGCGGCACATTGTTCAACAGGAAGATGCGGTACGAAGCCTGTCCCGTGGCATTCAGGCGCGGCACGGCCGCGACGTCCAGGATGGGCAGGTCGGCCGCGCGAGCCGTCGCGCCCGCGAAGAGCAACAGCAGGATTGGCAACCAGCGGCGCATCATCCCCTCCTTGTTGCGTCGGGTGCGATACGATCGAAGGCGGCGCCGATGCGGGCGAAGCGCGCCTCGATCACCCCGCGCGATGGTCAGGCCGATGCCGGATGCCGTGCCTGTGACCCGTGCCGTCTTGCCTGCCAGGTCTCGCATGGCCGGGTGCCTCCGGTTATTGTATGAAGCCCACTCGCGCGTTCCGATCCAAATACGGAATGTTATCTCCTACCCTGCCGCAGCCAGCAACGACCGGCGCGACGACAGGAATTCCTCGACCGCCGCGGCCAGCTTGTCGCACTCGGCATCGCCGATCGGCAGTGACAGCGTCATCATGCCACGTCGCGCCAGCCAGATGCCCGCGGCTAGCATGTCGAAGAAGAACAGCTCCTTCAGCTTCGCATCCCCCTTCGCCGCGTCGGCTGCCGAGCGCACCGGCCCGCGCATCATGTGCACCGCCAGCATGGATCCGCGGCCGGTGAACTGCATCGGTGCGTCGGCGGCACGGCACAGGGCATTGAGCCGCTCACGTACCGCATCACCGCGGGTGTTCAATGCGGCAGCGGCGGCCGGCGTGTAGACCTCGGTCAGGCCCGCCAGCCCGGCCGACATGGTCAGCACGTTGTTGTTGAACGTGCCAGCGTGTGGCAGCGCCTTCTCGCGACGCGGATCGAACATGTCGATGATGTCGGCGTCGCCACCGAAGGCGCCGAAAGACATACCGCCGCCGATATATTTACCGAACGTCGTCAGGTCGGGCTTCACGCCGTGCACCGATTGCAACCCGCCGGGCGCGAGGCGTGACGTCATCACCTCGTCGAAGATCAGCAGCGCGCCGACCCGTTCGGTTGCCGCGCGCAGGGCGCGCAGATAGGCCGGCTCGGCCTGGATACAGCCGCCGCCCCCCATCATTGGTTCCAGGATCACTGCAGCCAGCGCGGACGCGTGCTTCTCGATCAGCGCCTCGGTGCCGGCGATGTCATTGTATGGCGCCAGCACGAAATCGAACGGTGCATTGATCGGGCTGCCACCGCCGGAAAAGGTGAACACCGCGCCGTGGTAGCCGCCCTCCATCACCATCACCTTGGGCCGTTTGGCGTAGACGCGCGCCAGGCTGATCGCCATCAGGTTCGCTTCGGTACCGGAATTTGTGAAGCGCACGCGGTCCAGCCCGAAACGATCGCACACCGCCTTGGCGAAGCGCGCCTCCAACAGATTGTGCGCGCCCAGGTTGATGCCGGCGTTCAGCGCCTTGTCGATCGCGGCCCGAATCACCGGGTGCGAGTGGCCGTAGATGCCGGCGGTGTATTCGCCCAGGAAGTCGACATATTCGGCGCCGTCCATGTCCCACAGCCGGCAGCCTTCGCCGCGTGCGATGGCGATCGGGAACGGGGCGTAGAACAGCACCGTGCGGGTGTTGCCACCGGGCATGACGGCGGTCGCCTCGATGTAGCGGGCGAGGCTCTTGGGATTGCGTGTGACATAGGTTTCTTTCGTTGCGGCCAGCGCCGTGTCGATATCGGCGTTGCGCAGTGCAGCCTCGGCCATCGCGTCCTCCGTCGGGTTGTGGGGGAAGTCTGACCATCAGCGGTGGGGATGCGCAATGGGACTGGGGCGCTCGCAGCGCCCCAGTCCCGGAACCGTCCAGATCACCCCTACCCTCGCCCGGACCGCCGGGGTACAGGACCTGCGTCAGTTACCTGCCAACCTGGAAAGCCACCCGCGCATGGATCTCAAGGACCACATCCGAGGCATTCCCGATTTCCCGAAGCCCGGTATTTTCTTCTACGACATCTCCACCCTGCTGCGGGACGCCGATGCCTGGCAGGTAGCGATGGGGCGGATGGCGAAGGTGGTGCGCGCGCATCATCCGGACCTGGTGGCCGGGGTGGAAAGCCGAGGCTTCCTGATCGCCGCGCCGCTGGCGCTGAAGCTGGGCTGTGGCTTCGTGATGTTGCGCAAGAAGGGCAAGCTGCCCGGCGACACGGTCGGGTTGGAATATGCGCTGGAATACGGCTCCGACCATATCGAGATCCAGGCCGACGCGATCACGCCGGGGCAGCGCGTGGTGGTGGTGGACGACCTGCTGGCGACCGGCGGGACCATGGCCGCCGGGATCGCTTTGCTGCGCAAGGTCGGCGCAGTGGTGCCGGCGGCAGCGACGCTGATCGAGCTGACCTTCCTGAACGGGCGGGGCAAGCTGGACGTGCCGGTCGAGACGCTGGTGGCGTACGACAAATAACCTGGATGCGACCATCGCCGTGCCGCGATTTTGCCGTGACACGCGGATCAGGCTAGGAGGATGACCCGGATCCGGCCGCGCGACGCGCCGGATTCGGCCTTCACGCAGGAGGAGGCGCTGGCTTGATCGTGTCCCTGCCGCCGTTGGCTCGGCGACGCGTGCTTGGGTGGATGGCTGGCCCGCTGCTGCTGGGCGGGCGTGGTGTTGCGCGTGCCGCGAATGCCGTCCCCAATCCCACCGCGCCGGTGGCCGCGATACCGTTCCCTGAAGGCGTGACCGTTCTGGTGGCCGGGCCCGACGGCGGCGGGCTGTGCCGGTGGGGCGAGGTGATGAGCGCGGCATTGGGCCGGGCGCTGCCGTCGGGCACCAAGGTGTCGACGACGTGCTCCGGCGGCATCGATGGGGTGACCGGCGCCAACCAGTTCGAGGCACGGGTGCCACCGGATGGCACGACGGTGCTGCTGATCCCAGGCGCGGCGGCGTTGGATTGGCTGGTCGGCGATCCGCGCGCGCATTTCGATGCTGGGCGCTGGGTGCCGGTGATGGCGGGTGTGGCGCCCGCGGTGGTCGTGGTGCGGCCGACCGTGCTGCCGTTGGCAGCCGGGCATGTGGTGCGTCTCGCCGCGTCGGCGCCGGCCGGGCCGCAATTGCCGGCACTGCTCGGCTTCGATCTGCTGGGCGCGCACCTGGAGCCGCAGTTTGGCCTGATCGAGCAGGACGCGGCGATCGCGGCGTTTGCCGCGGGCAAGGTGGACGCAGTGCTAGCTTGCGGCGCCAATGTCCCGGAGCAGGTCGCGCGACTGCAATCAGCGGGCGGGCAGCCGCTGTTCAGTCTGGGGACCACCGGCCCCAGCGGGGTGTTGGGCCGTGATGCCGCATTTGGCGAGGTGCCGACCTGGGCGGAGCTGCGTGCATTGTTGCACGGGGCGGCGCCGAGCGGGCCGCGCTACGATGCCTACCGCGCCGCCGCCGCGGCGACGCAGCTCGAATTCGGTCTGGTGCTGCCGCAGTTGACCTCGGCGGCGATAGTCGCGTTGTGGCGGCGCGCGGCGGACCAGGCGGCGGCGGCGCCGGGGGTGCAGAATTTGGCGACGGCGTTCACGGTGCGTCCGCTGGATGGCGTGGCGGCGGCGGCGGCCACCACCAGCGTTGCCGCCGACACCGCGGCGCTGCTGGATCTGCGCGGCTGGTTGGCGACTCGGTTCAACTGGCGCCCAGCCTGAGACCGGCCGCTTGGGGCGGGTTTCCCCGACTGGGGACCGACCGGCAACGCCGGGGGTGATGGCAGGAAAGACCAAGGGGGACAGCGTCCCCCTGGCCTTCCTTGCCGCCAACTCCGGCAAGGAATCAGTGCCTGATGCGGATCATTCACCACCCTGACCTCGAAACCGAGCTCGGCGGCAATCTGCGCGTAGACCTGAGTGAGGCCGACATCGTCGTCGACAATCAGTGACTTCTTCATCGTCCGCTCCTGCCCTGCTTCTGGTCGGTTACGGCTGCCTCCATTCGGGCATACCTGTGGCGGGCACACCTTTGCAGGTGCGTCGCCAGGCAACTCGGCAGGATAGAGTGGACGCACACATTCACGTCGGCACGCCAGTACGTGCGTATCATTCCCGGTACGACACTAGGAATCTGCGTCGCGATACGCAAAACAATCTTGCGATTCCGTAATAGTTCCGATCCAAGTCGGCGTTGGGTCGATCCGCAGTTGGAAAGCGCTACGCAGCCCGCAGGGTGCGGTTCGATTCTTCGAACAACACGCGCACTCTGGCACTGTCGTATGGCTCCTCACGCAGGTGCTCGGCGTCCCAGGCACTGCGCTCCTGCGCAATGAAATCCCCGCCATAGACGTGGATGGCGCCGGTCAGGCGCGGGATGGGATTGACCACGGAATGGATGATGTCGGCACCCAGCGCGCAGCTGTCGCCGACGCACAGCGACCGTGCGCCGGCGGCTTCGATGTCCTTGCCGGCATCCTCGGGCAGACGGCGCCAGAAGATGTTGTCCTCGCGGCCGGTGTAGATGCCGATCACGGCCCACATGCGGTGATCATGCGGCATGATCGTCATGCTGGGGCCCCAGACCAGATTCATTACGGTTACAGACGGGGAGTTGAACAGCACGTGGAACCCGGCACGCCTGGGTTCGCCAAGGGCGTTGAGCACGGCCCCCGGCGCGCGCACGGCGCGCGCCACGACGTCGCGAACGGTCTTGTGGGTGGAATCGGCAGTGACCGCGGCCTCGCAGTCGGCCAGGAATTGATCGAGCGAGAATGGCATTCTTTCCCTCCACGGCTCCTACGGAGGGAATGCTACCACATCTGGTGCCAAATGCGCGCGAAATTTCTCTCGCGTGCGCCGGCGCGGGGCCGGCAAAATCTGCCGCGCTGTTAATCGACCGCTGAGTGTTCCCGGTCACGCTGGGGCACATGGAGCCGTTCTTCCCCAGCCAGACAAAGTGGCCGCTCGCCAGCGCGCGGCGCCGATCCGTGGCGCGATGAAGGCCCTGGGGGCAGGGCTGCGCGTGCTTGGCGTCGCCCGGCTGGCCGGGATCCTGGCCGTGGTGGGGCTGCAGTCGGTGCTGATCCTGCCGTTGCCGACAATCCTGCTGGATCTCGGCCTGGCGATGTCGCTCACCGCCGCGGGGCTGGTACTGATGGTGGCACCGTTCCTGAACCGGCCGCTGGATTTCACCTCGTTTCCGACTCTGCTGCTGCTGACGACATTGCTGCGGCTTTCGCTGACCGTCGCGGTGACGCGGCTGATCACGTCGCACGGCAACGAAGGGCCGTTGGCGGCGGGGTATGTGGTGGCCACGTTCGGCGGCTTCCTGATGGGCGGCGATGTCGTCGTCGGGCTGATCGTGTTCGGCATCCTGCTCGTGGTGAACTTCATGGTCATCACCAAGGGCTCCGGCCGCATCCCCGAGGTGGCGGCGCGGTTCAGCTTGGACTCGATGCCGGGCAAGCAGATGGCGATCGACGCCGATCTGTCGGCCGGGCTGATCGATGAGAAGGCCGCGCGGCGGCGGCGCAAGGATCCGGAGGAGGAAAGTGGCTTCTACGGCGCGATGGACGGCGCCGCGAAGTTCGTGCGCGGCGATGCGATCGCCGGGCTGATCATTACGATCATCAACATCATCGGCGGTCTGGCGATCGGGGTTGATACGGCACGGCATGCCGTTCGCCGATGCGGCGGCGACGTTCACCACGCTGACGGTGGGCGACGGGTTGGTGTCGCAGATTCCGGCGCTGCTGGTGTCAACCGCGGCGGGCGTCGTGGTGACCAAGGGCGGCATCGCAGGCTCCGCCGATGCGGCGCTGGTGCGGCAGCTCGGTGGTAATCCGAGACCATTGGCGATGGCAGCCGGCGTATTGGCGCTGTTGCCGGGGTTGCCGACGCTGCCGTTCGTGACGCTGGCGGGGCTGGCCCGGGCGGCGCGTGGCTGCGGTATAAGCATCCGCCGGCGATGCTAGGGGTTGATACGACGCCCAAGCCGGCCGTGGCGACGCAACCGCCGATCGCCGGGTCGCTGCGCATGGAGACGATGCGGCTGGAGCCAGGTATGGGCTGTCGGCGTTGGCGGGGGGTGATTGGCCGCGGTTGACCGAACAGATCAAAGAGCTGCGGCGCGCGATTGCCAGCGAGATGGGATTCGTGCTGCCACCGGTCCGGATCCTGGACAACATGCAGCTCGGCGCGGACAGCTACATGATACGCGTGAAGTGGATCGAAGGCGGCAAGGGGGAGCTGCGGCCGATCAAACTGCTGGCGAGCGATCCAACTGGCAGCGCACCGAAACCGCCGAGTGGGACGACGCGCGAGCCGGCGTTCGGATTGCCGGCACTATGGACCGATCCGGGGGCGCGGGATGAGGCGATGTTCCGGAGATGCGCCGTTGTCGATCCGCCGAGCGTGCTGACCACGCATCTGACCAAGGTGGTGCGGAAGAACATGGCCGAGCTGCTGTCGCATACCGAAACGCAGTCGCTGCTGGACGAGCTGCTGCACGAGCAGCAGAAACTGGTGTCGGATCTGATCCCAAGTCAGATCACATTGGGGGGTGTGCAGCGCGTGCTGCAGGCGCTGTTGGGCGGGCGGGTGTCGATCCGCGACCTGGCGACGATCCTGGAGGGAATCCAGGAGGCCTGTGCCGGGTCGAACCGGGTGATCCCGATGATCGTGGCGCATGTATGGGCACGGTTGGCGCGGCAGATCAGTGACCCGCATGTCGGGACGGCGGGATACATTCCGCTGGTGACGCTGTTGCCAGAGTGGGAAAGCGCGTTTGCCGAGTCGCTTGTGGGGCTGGCGGAGGACCGGCAACTAGCGATGGCGCCGAGCAAGCTGCAGGAGTTCTTGCAGGCTATGCGCGGTGCGATTGATGCGGCAGGTACGGCGGGGGAGACGCCGGTGCTGCTGACCAGCGGTTGGGTGCGCGCACATGTACGCGCAGTCGTGGAGCAGATACGTCCGAACGCGGCGGTGCTGGCGCAGGCGGAGGTTTTTCCGCAGGTGCGGATCAGGACGGTGGGGGCGATTTGACGGCAATCGGCGGAGGGAGGGGGCAGGCCCTGCGCTTCACCGTCATGCCGGGCCCCGCGCTCGGCCGAGGGCCGACCCGAGGGCAGGCTCCGGCCCGGCATCCACGACTGTTCTTCACTGAACCAAGGCAAGTCGTGGATACCGTGGCCAAGCCACGGCATGACGGCTGAGGCGCGCGGAGTCGCTCTTCGCGACGTTTGCATCAGGCGTCGGCTAGCGAGCTCGCCCGCGATGTGGATCGTCCTTCGGCAGAATATCCCTGATATAGTCGCGGCTTTTCCATTCCGGGGCCGGTGTATCGTAGCCACGACGCGGCAGATAGGCGGACAACTCGCCACTCGCCAGGTCGTGCACGGCGCGTGGGCAGTTCGAGTACAGCTCGCACACCACACGCACCACGACCTTCGCCGCATGGTGGCGTGCCAGCGTGTCCGCATCGTCCAGGATTGTCGCCTGGCCGTTGACGCGGATGCGATATGTCTTGCCGTCGAACTTCACGAACAGCAGCCCGACATTGGGGTTGCGGCTGATGTTACCCAACGTGCGGTACATCGAGTTGCCGTCGTACTCCGGATATTCCAGCGTGCCGGGCCCGACGATCTTCACGAAGCCCGGCATGCCAGACCGCATGCTGCAATCGACGTAGTCGCCATACGACGTCGCGACGAAGAAGAACGGCGCGCTTTCGATCAGGGCGCGATCGTCGTCCCAGAAGTCGTAACGGCGCCGATGCGCGGCCAGGCCGTCGGCGACGCGACGGCCATCGAACTGGTCCTGCAACGCCCGCATGCCGTCGTGATAGAACGGCCGTTGTTCCGCCATCGCGAATGTCTCCTCCGGTCGCCAGCGCCGGGTAGTTTGGCGACCGGATCGGCGGACGCAAGCCGGCGTTACGCCGCCGCGGTCAGCCCCGGCGTGGCGAGGTACAGCACTTCATACACCACGGCGTCGTCGCGGGCCGCCGGCGCCCCGGCCGACAGGCCAAAGCGCGCCACACGCCAGTTCGCGACGTCCAGCGCGACCACACTGGCGCGCACCCCGGGCTGGGCGGCGACCATCTGATTCCGCTCCCGCTCCTGCGCGGCCACGCGGGGAAGGTCGGCATCCGGCAGGATTGTCATCTCCTCGCGCCAGGCCGAGCGGACCGGCATGGCGGGACCGATGCGGACGTCGAGCGGCACCCAGGTCTCGATCGAGGGTCGGCCGAACGAGTCGGTAACAAAGCGGAACCAGTCATCACCCAGGAAATTGCCCAGGCCCGCCGCGTCCTGCCAGAGATACAGCGACGAATAGGCGCTGGCGGCGGCGCCATACTGGCCCCGTTCGCGCAACATAAACGCCTTGAAGGCGAGACGGGGAACGTCGTCCCAGTCGTGGCCACGCGTCGCGGCACGCTCGCGGATGCGGGCCAGATCGAAGCCGGCCGGCAGGCGGTGGAGGTATTGGGCGACCAACATGGCGTTCTCCTCTGATGAAGGTGGGCGAGAAGATAACGCTCCAGCTTATATTATCATATTCCATGAATATATATATCAGACATAAGGACCAGATATGACTGATATCGCCCGCCCCCTCGACCTCGACGCCGTACAGGCCTTCGTCCTGATCGCCGACCTGCGCAGTTTCACCCGCGCCGCGGAGGCACTGGATACCACGCAGGCCGCGGTCAGCCTGAAGCTGAAGCGGCTGGAGCAGCGGCTGGGACATCGGCTGATCGAACGCACCCCGCGCCTGGTCCGGCTGGCCGCGTCCGGCGCGGCGTTCCTGGAGGCGGCGCGCGCCTTGCTGGCGGCGCATGACCGGGCGGTGGGCGGGTTGCAAGACGCGCCGCACCGGGTGTTGCTGGGAATCAGCGACCAGGTGGGCGGGCCGGAACTGCCGCGGCTACTGGCACGGCTGGCCGACTATGACCCGGCGCTGGTGCTGGAAGTGCGCATCGGGGCCTCGGCAGACCTGATGGCGGCGTTCGACCGGGGCGCGCTGGACGCGGCCATCCTGCGGCGGCAGGGCGAGCGTCGCGATGGCGAACGCCTCACCACCGACCGCATGGGCTGGTTCGCAGCGCCGGGCTGGCGGAAGCGGCCGAGTGGCGAGCTGCCGCTGATCGCGCTGGCCGATCCCTGTGGCGTGCGCACTGCTGCGACCCGCGCATTGGACGCAACCGGCGTAAAGTGGATGGAGGCGTTCATCGGCGGCGGTGTCACAGCGGTGGGGGCGGCGGTGCTGGCAGGCCTCGGCGTCGCACCGCTGGCGCATCGCGTGGCGCCGGTCGGCGCAGTCGAGGTGGGTGGACAGATGGGCCTGCCCGCCCTGCCCCCGACCGAGGTCGTGCTGTACAGCAACGTCGCCGACCCGCATGCACGTGGCGCGTTGCGCACGCTGGCGGCGACGTTCCGGCACGAGGCCGGCGGATAGAGCGCGATCGCTTCCGGCGGAAGCGTCGTGAAGCGATCGCGCGACAAAACAAATAGCCAGGGCGGGATGACCCGCCCTAGCGACGGTTAAAGCTTCAAGCGCACGCCGGTCCAGACCGAGGGGCCGGGAATGGCGAATCCGTTTGCCGGTTCGAAGTGTGAGTCAAAAATGTTGCTCACATGGGTGTAGAACTGCACCCTCGGATCAACGTCATACGTTATGGTCAGATTGGCAACGATCCCCGCGCCCGAGGTCCCGACCGAGCCAAACGTCCCATCGTTGTTGGTCAGGAAATCCTGGAACTCACCCGTATACAGTAGCTCCGGGGCGATCGTCAGTTTCGGTACCGGGTGAATTGCCGCGTCCAGGCTTGCGGCGTTCTGTGGGCGGCGCAGCAGCACCTCACCGGTCTGAACATCCAGGGCATAGGTATAGGTGTAGCTCGCAGTCAGTGTCATCCATGCGGCCGCGCGTACGGTCAGCTCGGTCTCCACGCCCTGCAAGTGCGCTGAATCGATGTTGACATACGTGAAATTCCCAGACGGGAGCGTAATATTGTCGATTAGCTGTTGCACCTGCTCATTGAAGTAGGTCACGCCAACACTGATCGATTTGGGCGACCCAAAGGCTGGAATGTCTGTCACAAAACCCGCCTCCCAGCCGCGCGCTTGTTCCGGCTTCAGGCCCGGGTTGGGCTGATAACCCGCTTCGGCACCAAACCGTTCGAACAGGGATGGCGCCAGGAACGCGGTGCCATAGGACGCTTTGAAATGGGTCGCGATCTCCGGCACATCGTAGGCCGCGCCCAGCCGCCAGGTCAGCGGCGTGTCGCCCAGGACCCAATCCTGGCGCAGCTGCCCGGTCACCGTCAGTCGATTCCATAGCGTCGTCTGCAGGCCGGTATAGGCCGCGTTCGTGGTCATCCACCCTGACGTGGTTGACGCAAATGGGGCACCAAAGAACGACAGGGTGCTGGCACTTCGAACACTGTCACCGATGTACTCGTAGCCATAGGTGAAGTCTGTCGCGGACAGTGCGGCGATGTGAATCAGATCGTCCAAATGCACCGTGTTGTTCCATTGCACATCGGTGCGATACGAATTGTCCCCTTCGAACTGGGTCGCCTGATTGGGATCATTGGGGTTCAGCAGCTCCCTGAACCCGCGGTTTTCCTGAATGCGGCCGACGAACAGTTCGGTTTCGTAGGTGCCGCCGAACAGCGTGCTGTGCACGCCAACCCGGCCGATCAGCGAGCTGTCACGACCGGTGGAGTTGTCGTCATCGAAGTTGGGCCCGCCGTTGTAATTGTCGAAGCCATATACCGCCTGCCGTGCGCGCAGCAGCAGGGAGAAGCGTGTGCCCGGGATCGGGGTGTAGCCGAGGTTGATCGTGCCGATCATGTCGCGGAAGCCCTGCGGCGTGTTGGTGTTGATCACCTCGCGCGGTGGCGTCGTGTCATAACCGCGCTGGGACTGTGATTCGAATGTCCCGGAGAAGTCCACCGGACCTTCAATGCCGGACGCGTTGACGACTCCCCTGACCTGCGCTGGATAGCCGCCGGCCAGATCGCCGGTGAAATGAACGCCTTGCTGTGTGCCTTTGCGCGTGATCAGGTTGATCACGCCACCCACCGCGCCAGACCCATAGACGGCCGCCATTGGGCCGCGCACCACCTCGATGCGCTCGATATCTCCCAGCACGTCTTCGCCGAAATTGAATGCGGCGGCCGGGTTGGAGCTATCGTTGATCGGCATGCCATCCAGCAACACCAGCACATGTTCCGAATTGGTGCCGCGGATGAACACGCTGGTGACGCCACCGGGCCCACCCTCCTGCACCACACGCAGGCCGGGAATGGCCGACAGCGCATCGGCCAACGTGTTGTAATCGCGCTGCTCCATCGTCGTGCGATCGACCACGGTCACGCTGGCGGGAAGGTTCTCCACATCGGTGGGCACACGCGTGGCGGTGACCACGACCTCCTTGCCCGACGAGGCGTCGGCAGGGGTAATGTCCTGGGCAAGCGCCGGCGACGCGGTAGCGATGCAAAGCAGTGCGGCACAAAGGGTGCGACGCATGCGGTCCTCCTTCCGATGGGATCGCATGCTTGCGGCGGCGATCCCGTTGCTGGGACGACAGCCGCCTACAGGTTTTCACCCCGCTGCACCGGTGCACCTCGCCCGCTGCACGCAACAGTCTCGACGCCGGCCGGTCTCCTGGCTCGCGGCTCATCGTCTGGTTCCACCTTCTCATCCCCTTGCGGAGACAATGGCGATCTGGAACCAGACTCACCGCCTACAGTTGCGAGGGCAGCCGCGGCCTGACCATGCTTACACACAGCGTCGCGCGTTCCCGTTTCAGCCCTTGCGGGCCACCTGCGTCTGGACCCAGACTAGCGCAGCCACGCCATCACACAAGACGAACGATATGATTCCTCGCATTGATTTCGCGCCTGATGCCACGCCGCCGCTGGCGGGGATTCGCGTGCTGGACCTGTCGCGCCTGGTCGCCGGCAACATGGTCAGCCTGCAGCTCGCCGATCACGGCGCCGAGGTGATCAAGATCGAGGACCCTAAGATCGGCGACCCGCTGCGCGCGTGGCGCGTGAAGGGGATGAGCCTGCATTGGAAGGTGTATGCGCGGAACAAGAAATCGCTGGCGTTGAGCTTGCGGCCGCAGGAGGGGCGCGACCTGCTGCTGGATCTGGCGGCGACCGCGCAGGTGCTGATCGAGAATTTCCGGCCGGGCACGCTGGAGGAGATGGGGATCGGGCCGGAGGCGCTGCACGCGCGCAATCCGAACCTGATCATCGTGCGGGTGTCGGGGTTCGGGCAGGATGGACCGTATCGGGACCGGCCCGGTTTCGGCACGCTGGTCGAGGCGATGAGCGGGTTTGCCTCGAAGAACGGATATGGCGATCGGGCGCCGGTGCTGCCGCCGTTGGCGTTGGCGGATATGGTGGCGGGCCTGTATGGCGCGTACGCGGTGATGATCGCGTTGCGTGTGATCGAGCAAGGCGGCAAGGGGCAGGTGATCGATCTGCCGCTGCTGGATCCGATCATTTCGATCCTGGGGCCGGATGCAGCGACGTATCGGGTGACGGGGGAGCTGCCGGCGCGGACCGGCAGCCGGTCGCTGACGACGTCGCCGCGGAATGTGTACGGCACAAGTGATGGGCGGTACATCGCGATCTCGGCGTCGATCCAGGCGATGGCGGAGCGGCTGTTTCGCGCGATCGGGCGGGCGGACATGATCGACGATCCGCGGTTTCGGACGAATACGGATCGGGTACAGAATATCGAAGAGTGCGATGGGGCGGTGGCGTCGTTCATCGCGGCGCGGACGTTGGAGGAGAACATGCGGATCTTCCAGCAGGCCGAGGTGACGGCGACGCCGGTGTATGACATCGACCAGTTGATGGACGATCCGCATGTGGGTGCGCGCGGGGTGCTGGTGGAGGCGCCGGATGCGGAAGCCGGGTCGGTGGTGATGCACAATGTGATCCCGCGGTTGTCGGAGACGCCGGGAGCGTTGCGCGTCGCGGCGCCGGTGCTGGGGCAGCATACGGCGGAATTGCTGGCGGGGATCGGCTACGACGCAGAACGGCGTGCCGCGCTGGCAGCGGTGGGTATTATCAAGGAGGCATGACGATGCGTGACAACCTGCCGTGCTGGCGCTCTCTGTTGTTCGTACCGGTGAATGTGGAGAAGTTCGTCAATACTGGCGCGGATCGCGGGGCGGATGGGATCATTCTGGATCTGGAGGATTCGATCGCGCCGTCGCAGAAGGAGCGAGCGCGGACGCTGATCGCCGATGCGATCCCGCGCGTGGCGCGCAACGGGGCGGATGTGCTGGTGCGGGTGAACCGGCCGTGGCGGCTGCTGGTGCGCGATGTTGAGGCGGCGGTGATCCCAGGCATCGCGGCGCTGATGCTGACCAAGGTCGACAGCCCCGAGCATGTGCAGGCCGTCGCGGAGATGGTGGACGAACTGGAGGTGGAGCGTGGGCTGCCGGTGGGGGGGATCAAGTTCGTTGCGCTGGTTGAGACAGCCGCGGGGTATTTCAAGCTCGAGGCGATCGCGAAATCGCATCCGCGGTTGGTGGGAATCAGCCTGGGGACGGAGGATTTCACCGCCGATACAGGCATGATGCCGGATGCCGATGGGTTGCTGTTTCCGAAGCAGCAAACGGTATTCGCGGCGCGGGCGGCGGGGATCATGCCGTTGGGGTTTGTCGGGTCGATCGCGGATTTCCGGGACCAAGAGGCGTTTCGCGCCATCGTGCGGCGGTCGAAGCGGCTGGGATTTGTTGGCGCGAGTGGGATTCATCCGTTGCAGATACCCGTGCTGAACGAGGAATTCGCGCCGACGGCGGCCGAGGTCGATCGGGCCGAGCGGATGGTGGCAGCATATGACGATGCCTATGCCAAGGGGCTGGGGGCCGTGCAATTCGAGGGTGCGATGATCGACGTTCCGGTGGTAGAACGGGCCCGCACGGTACTTAAGCGGGCGGCTGCCATCGGCGCTCGGCAGAAGAGATAACGCAAATAAGCAGGGATGAACGCGAATGCCGCGGAGCTGTTTCGGGCTGAGGTATGACGCTTGAGGCAGGTTTTTTAATGTATGCGATGCCGACAATCCGCTCCGGTATCGCAACAGGAACCGGCGCATTCGTGTTCATTCCTGCTTATTTGCGTTCATTTGTGTTTCCTCTTTTGTCGCGGCAGGGAGCTGAGTGCAAGAGTCCAACGCAAAGGTGACGACCGCCAGATTAAGTGTCACGCTGATCACAACTTGTCAGGGTGAGGGACGATGATCAGGAACCCTATCACAGCGTACATCCGTTCGACAGTGAGCTGACGATGGGACCGCTCGCTGGGCTGAAGGTGGTGGAGATGGCGGGCATCGGCCCTGGGCCGATGTGCGCGATGCTGCTGGCTGACCTCGGGGCGACGGTGCTGCGCATCGATCGCACCACGCCGAGCGATCTGGGCATTCAGCGCGACCACCGCTTCAATCTGCTGCTGCGCAGCCGCAAGGCGATCCCGTTGGATTTGAAAAAACCGGACGCAATTGCGCTGACGCTGCGGCTGATCGGGCAGACCGATGCGGTTGTGGAAGGATTCCGGCCGGGTGTGATGGAACGACTCGGGTTGGGACCGGATGTGTGCCTGGCACAGAATCCTCGGTTGGTGTTCGGGCGGATGACAGGGTGGGGGCAGGACGGACCGCTCGCCACGGCGGCCGGGCACGACATCAACTACATCGCGTTGACCGGTGCGCTGCACGCGATTGGGCGCGCGGGCGGTCCGCCAGCGGTGCCGTTGAACCTGATCGGCGATTTTGGTGGCGGGGCGCTGTATCTGGCGTTCGGCATCATGTGCGGTGTGTACGAGGCGCGGAAATCCGGACAGGGTCAGGTGGTGGATGCGGCGATGATCGATGGGATCGCATCGCTGATGACCTCGATCCACGGGATGCTGGCCGAGGGGCGATGGGCGACAGAACGGGGGGCCAATGTCACCGATTCCGGCGCGCCGTTCTATGACGTCTACATTTGTGGGGACGGGCAGTACGTGTCGCTAGGACCGATCGAGGCGAAGTTCTATGCGGAGCTGCTGCAACGGTTGGAGATCGATCCGGCGACGATGCCGACGCAGTTGGATCGCGCGCGGTGGCCGGAGAGCCGGGCGCGGATTGCAACGGTGCTGCTGACGCGCTCGCGCGATGAATGGTGCGCGCGGCTGGAGGGGACGGATGTTTGTTTCGCACCTGTGTTGTCGATGCAAGAGGCGACGCGGCATCCGCACCATGTGGCGCGCGGGACGTATGTGACGGTGGATGGGGTCGTGCAGCCGGGGCCAGCGCCACGGTTTTCTCGTACTGTGCCGGCGCCTCCGATTGCGCCGGTGGCAGCTGATGCGGCGGGCGTCGTTGGGGCGTTGGCCGGATGGCTCGATGCGTCAGAGATCGTGGCGCTGCAGGCAGCGGGGACGCTGCCGCGCGCCTAGTTACCGACGCAGGTGGCGCTGTAGGCGTCGACCTCGGTGCAGCTCAGGCCATGCACGGTCAACGCACTGACCACCAGCGGCGCCTGCTGCGCCACGGTTGGTGCGGGTGGTGCACTGCAGCCCGCAATCGCCAGCAACAAAAGTGCCACGAGACACCGCGACGTCACCATCGGCCTCACCTCGCCACCCTCGACGAAGGCCGTCGATACAATGGCCTGCCATAAAGGTGCTATACGGATCGCTCGCCAGCCGCTGCGCTGGGGCGTGTCTGCATCCGCGCGTGCCGGGCGACGATGTTCTTGTTGTCCTGGTTGATCAGCCGTGCGATGCCACCGAGGAAATCAACAGAGCTGAACGCCACAATATCGGCGAGCGTCAGGCGGTCATCACAGATGTGGGCACCGCCGGTGATCGCCGTCGGATCGCGCCAAAGAAATGACTTGCCGAGGCATCCGCGAGATGGCAGGGTCAGGTGATCATCGCGATATGGCAACATTGCCTGAAGACGTGCCGGCGCCGATCTCGAGAACAGGGAGCGTAGCATATGGCGACGAATGGATCGCGCCGGACGGGTATCACCTGTGCACCCATGGATAATGCGATGAACCGAAAGCGGCGGCCAAGAAATTGGACGACGAATCCAGTTGGAAATGCGGGGGCACCTGCGACAAGGACGGTGATCACGACTGTGCGTGTTACCTGGTCGCGGCACCGCCTCATGGCAAGCAGGTCATTGTCGTGGCCGAGCCCGGCGACGAGTGGAAATGGGCACGACAGGCGCCTGGCTGGGGCACCGTGTGCCTCTGCCTACACAAGGATGACACCTCGCATCCCAGGCTTCAGTACGATCTGAAGGCTCCGACAGGCTGCACAATCAGCGACAAATGCCAATTCGGGTGTAGCGCTCCCTTGTACCTCAATGGGAAGTGCGGCTGCGGCGTGCCCGGGAATCCGGGCTGCTATCTGGTTGGAGTCCCACGCGGCAGCGAGGACATCCATATCCTTGCGGAACCGGGAAAGTCGATTCACGAGAGCCAGATCTCGAACAATTGGGATGTTTTCTGTATGTGCATGAGCTAGCCCTGATCACCAGCTCACGAGAAGCCCCGGCGAGCCTGCTGCGTAACGATGCGTGATTGCAGTTGTGTCTTGACGCGGCCGTCGAGTGATGGCTTCGCATAAAGGCGCCCTCTGGAGCAGCTGCTAGGCGACGGCGCTCGGGCGCGCCTTTATTCGTGCGTGCCACGTGACGATGTTCTTGTTGTCCTGGTTGATCGGCTGCTTGATGCCGTCGAAGAAATCCACAAAGCAGAACAATAGAATATCAGCGAGCGTGAGGCGGTCACCGCAAATAAACTGCTTGCCGGCGATCATTCCGTCGAGTTTGGTCAGCCATTCCTGCGCGGTCTGCTTCAGGTCGTCTGCGGCCTGCGGGATGCAATGCACCCGGTTCTGGAACATCCGCAGCCCGTCGCTGAAGCGGAAGCCGTTCGCCATCGGCTCGATGATGTTGAGGTCGATGCGGCGGGTCCACATGCGGGTTTCCGCGCGTTCTTGGGGGGTGGTGCCGATCAATGAGGGGCCCTGGGTGGTTTCGTCGAGGTATTCGCAGATCGCGGTAATTTCGGCGATCACGGTACCATCGTCGAGTTCCAGCGCGGGGGACTGGCCGGCGGGGTTCTTCGCGAGGTAGGGCGGCTGGCGATTCTCGCCGCCGCGCAGGTCGATCTCGATCTTGGGCAGGTCGATGCCGCGTTCGGCCATGAACATGCGCACGACTTTTGGGTTCGGGCCGATGGAGTTGTAGAGACGCATGGGGTACTCTCCGGAGGATGTTACATTATGCAATCGTCATGGCCCGTCCCCGGGCTCGGTCGAAGGCCGACCCAAGGACAGGCTCCGGCGGGCCATCCACGACTAGCCTTCGCGGTACAGCCAAAGACGTGGGTGGCCCGGACAAGTCGGACCATGACGAGTTTGGCTGGGCGGGCGTGCGTTTTCTTGAGTGTGTCATGGCGCATGCTGCCGGCGTAGCTCGCGCTTCAGCAGCTTACCGGCGGTGTTGCGCGGCAACGTGTCGACGAACAGCACGCGCTTGGGCAGCTTGAAGGCGGCGAGAAGTGGGCGGACGTGGGCGATCAGTGTGGCCTCGTCGGTGGCTTGGCCATCGCGCAGCACGACGAAAGCCGTAACGGATTCGATCCATTTATCATCGGGCAGGCCAACCACGGCGACTTCGGAGACGGCGGGATGGGTGAAGAGAGCTTCCTCCACCTCGCGGCTTGCGACCAGCACGCCGCCGGTGTTGATGACGTCGCGGATGCGGTCGACGATGTAGAGGTAGCCTTCGTCGTCGACATAGCCGACATCACCGGAATGAAACCAGCCACCGGTGAAGGCTTCTTCGGTCTCCTTGGGCTTGTTCCAGTAGCCGGTCAGCAGATGCGGCGAGCGATGCACGATCTCGCCATGGGTGCCGGCGGCCACATCGTTCATCTGCGGATCGACGACGCGGGTTTCGACGTTCAGCGCCGGGCGGCCGCAGGAGGCGGGGCGGGCGTCGTGTTCCTCGGGGCGCAACGTGGTTGCGAGGGGCGCGATCTCGGTCTGGCCGTAGCAATTGTACGGTAGCGCGTTGGGCAGGCGGTCCCGCAGTTCGCGCAGCACCGGCACCGGCATGATGGACGCGCCGTAGTAGACGCGTTGCAGCGTGCGTAGGTCGCGCGTGGCGAAGTCGGGATGGCGCAGCAGGCTGATCCACACCGTGGGCGGGGCGAAGAACGAGGTGATGCGCTCCTGCTCGATCAGGCGCAGCACGAGATCAGGCTGCGGCGCCTCGATCAGCACGGTGCGGGCGCCGACCAGGAACTGCGGCACGGTGAACGCGTGCATCTGCGCGGTGTGATACAGCGGCAGCGCGGCGAGGGACTGGTCCTGAGAACCGTAATCCATCTCATGAATCACGGAATAGTACTGCGACATCATGGCGCGATGCGTCATCATCGCGCCCTTTGGGGCCGCGGTGGTGCCGGAAGTGTAGACAATCTGCGCCAGCGCGGCATCGTCAATCACGGCGTCGATGTTGTTGGGTGCGGCGGGATCGCGCGCGGTGGCAAGAATATCGAGATCGCCGCCGCCTTCGAAACGACCGCGAATCTCTGCAGTGGCGCCGTCGAGATTCGCCTCCAGCGCGGGCGCGGTCAGCAGCGCGCGGGCGCCGGACTGGTCCAGGATGTAGCGCAGCTCCCCACCGGTCAGCGCGTAGTTCACTGGCACATGCACCAGGCCGGCACGGCAGCAGGCGAGGAAGGCAATCAGATAGGCATCGGAGTTGCGGCCATAGGCGGCGATGCGGTCGCCTGGTTGCAGTCCGACATCGATCAGGCGGCGAGCGACGCGGCTGGTGGCGGTGTCGATTGCTTGGAAGCTCCAGCTTCGGCCGGCGAAGACCAGAGCCTCGCGGTCACGGAACTTCGCGGCGGCGCGGCGGATGCCGTCGCTCAGCGTGTTGCGCCCGGCGCGCGCGATGCCGTCGTTGATCATGGTGGTCTCGTTTGGACGTTGCCTGCCTGAAAGGCGAGTATGCTCGGGTTGGCGTGGGGCGCGTCAAGGGAGAAGCGCATGTGGCAGGTGATGGCGATCGGGCGCCTGCGGGATAAGCCGGAAGCGGCGCTGTTCGCGCGCTATGCCGGACGGATGCGGCCCAATCTGGGCCTGGTGGAGCTGGCGGAGGCACGCGGGGCGCCGGCCGAGGTGAAGCGGCGGGAGGGAGCGGCGTTGCTGGGGGCGCTGCCGGCGAACGCGTTCGTGGTGGTGCTGGATCTGGGGGGCGAGACGGTGGACAGTGTGCGGTTTGCCTCGCAGGTGGAACGATGGCTGGGCCTGGGGCGGCAGGTGTGTTTCCTGATCGGTGGGGCGGAGGGGCTGGATGCCGCAGTGCTGGCGCGGGCAGATGCCGTGCTGTCGCTGGGGGCGATGACCTGGCCGCATTTTTTGGCCCGCGCGATGCTCGCGGAACAATTGTATCGCGCTCGTAGCATCGCAACGAGGCATCCGTACCACCGCGATGGCCGGCCGGGCGCGTGAGCGTGGTTCTGACTCTCATTGCGAGGAGCGGAGCGACGAAGCAATCTCGGGCCGCGGTGGCACCGCGGTTCGTGCGAGTTCGGATCGAGATTGCTTCGTCGCTGCGCTCCTCGCAATGACAGGTTGGGGGAGTTGCCTTAGGATCGGCGCATGCCAACAACCCCAAATGGGAGCAGCGCGATGTACGACCTGCATTACTGGCCGACACCGAATGGCAAAAAGGTGACAATTTTGCTGGAGGAACTCGGTGCGGAGTACAATGTCATCCCCTGCAACATCGGGAGAGGCGATCAGTTCACGCCCGAATTCCTGAAGATGAATCCGAACCATCGCATGCCGGTGCTGGTGGATCGCGATCCGAAGGGCGGCGGGGATCCGATCTCGGTGTTCGAGTCCGGCGCGATCATGCTGTATGTCGCTGAGAAGGCGGGGAAATTCTTTCCGCAAGACACACGCACGAAAACCGCGGTGACCGAGTGGCTGATCTGGCAGATGGCGAACCAGGGGCCGAAGCTGGGTGAGTGCGGGCATTTCCGCCGGTTAGGCGATAAGCAGGGGGATCAGAGTTACGCCGTGCGGCGGTTCACTGATGAGGCGAACCGGTTGTATGGGGTGCTGAACAATCGGCTGTATGAGAGCCCTTACCTGGCGGGGAAAGAATATACCGTTGCCGATATGATCTGTTATCCGTGGACGGTGAACTGGAAGGCACAGGGACAGGATATCGAGGAGTTCAAGTATTTTAAAAGGTGGTTTGAGGAGATCGGGGCACGGCCTGCGGTGCAGAAGGGGTTGGCGGTGGGGACGGGGTGGTCGGAGGATCCGTCAAAGCTGCCGCCGGCGGAGCAGGAGCGGCGGGCGAAGATGTTGTACAATCAGCGGGCGCGGCCGGTGGCGGCGTAGCCCGATCGCGTGATGGCCCGGCTTGTCCGGGCCACCCGCGACTTAGTCGGCGACGGGATGAAAGACGTGGGTGGCCCGCCGGAGCCTGTCCTCGGGTCGGCCGGGCCCGGGGGCGGGCCATGACGATTGTAGTGACGCAGTCGTGGTGATGTCGTTTAGGACGCGGTTTGCCGGACCGCGGTGTTCTGGACTTTAATCTCCTCATCCCAGGGGCCGGGGAAGTGGCCGAGGCCCACGACGTCGGAGGCGAAGACCTCAGTCTGGCGCGGCCATTTTTCGCGGGGGAGTTCGTAGGAGACTTCCATGCCGTTGCCGTCTGGGTCGCGGAAGTAGATGCCGAGCGACAATCCGTGGTCGACGATGCGGTCGATCTTCACGCCCTTCTCCTTCAGGCGCCAATAGGCGGCTTTGAGGTCGTCGAGACTGTCCATCATCCAGGCCATGTGATTCAGCCCGACCTGGCCCTTCTGCTGCAATGGCGCATCGTCACCCACCTGCATCAGGGCCACCTCGTGCGAGTGGCTGAGGTCCGCTGACAGGAACGCCGCCCAGCCTGGGCGATAATGATAGGTGTGCAGGCCAAGCACCTCGGTGTACCATTGATGCGAACGTTCCACATTACGCACGTAGATGTTGACGTGGCCGAGATGCGTCGGGCGGTGGGTCATGACGGTCTCTCCCTTGCTTAGTTATCCTCGTCCGGTTGTAGGAATTGGCGTACGCGGTCGGTGATGTCCTGGGTGGGGAAAATGCCGATCAGCATACGTGCACGCGCCAGCGGATCGGAGGCGTAGAAACGTTCATACAGAACCTGCCGGCCACCGAAGGACGAACAGGCGATGTCCCACGCCAGATGGAACAGGCTGATGCGGTCACGCGCCTTTGTCGTCTCGGTAGCGAGATATTGCTCGATCCACGGCGCCAGGGGCCCGCGCAGGTCCTTCGCGGTCGGCGTCAGCATGAAGCTGGAGGAGCCGAGCAATTGCAGGATCTCCACCATGCGCGGATAGGCGGTCATGAACAGGTTGCGCGTGGTCTCGATCGGCACGATGTCGGGGCACATCACACCCCATTGATCCAGTTTCGCATCGGCCTCGGCGGCGCGCATGCACGCCCGCATCGCCACCGTGTGCGTCATCAGCTCCGCGAGCCGCTCCTCGACATGCGGCAGGTGGGCGTTACCGAGCGCCTCCGTCATCAGCAGCGCGGTGCCCAGCACCACCTCGCACTTGGCGATGTTCTTCGCGGCCCCCTGATGCGCGCTGTGGGCGGAATAGTGCGTCTCGCGCGACGTGTCGTTCAGCAGGCCGACATCGCCCAGCACGAATACACGGTCCCATGGCACCAGCACATCGTCGAAGAAGACGATGCAATCCATCTCCTCGAAGCGGGAGCCGAGCGGGTGGTCGAAATGGGATCGGCCGAGATCGAAGCTTTCGCGGCATTGGAAGCGCAGACCTGGCGTGGCGCAAGGAATGGCGAAACTCAGTGCGAACGGGTTGTGGCCGGTGGTGTGCTGGCCCAGGCGCGGGGAATAGACCGCGATCTCGTCGGAGATCGGCCCGAGCGTCGCCAGGATGCGCGCGCCGCGCACGACGATGCCAGTGTCGGTTTCGCGGATCACCTGCAGCGCGGTGCCCTCGGCGAGGTTGTAGTTGGCGACGACGTTCCGGCTGCGTTGCAGATTGATCAGCGCGTGGGTCAGCACCAGGTCGTGCTCGCGGATATGCTCGTAATAGCGGCGCATGTTGTCGCCGAATTCGGGCCGGCCGCGGGCGAAGAAGTCGGCGGCGGCAGCCCAGGCCGCGAAGCTGACATTCATGAAGTCCGGCGAGCGGCCCATCATGCCGCAGGTCGCGCGCGCCCAACGCAGCATCATCTCGCGCCGGCGGACCAGGTCGTCGTGGGTGCGCGGGATGATGAAGGACAAGCCGACGGGATCGCCGGACGACGGCGAGGTGTAGGTCATTGCGTCGTGCAGCTTGGGGTCGTGCTGCATGTCGTAGAGGCCGGCGATGGTGCGCGCGCTGCGGGCGAGGCCGGGATGGGCGGTGACGTCGCGCACGCGCTCGCCGTCCAGCCATACGTCGGGCGACTGGGCGCGGAGGCCGTCGAGATATTGTTGGCCGGTGCGTGCGGGCATGTTTGTGCGTTCTCCCCCTTTGGCGGGAGATTAGGATGGTTTCCGGGCGAGTGGAACGGGCGGCAGAGCACGGAGCCCTCACCCGGCGTCGCTTCGCTTGCTGACCTCTCCCGCAATGCGGGAGAGGTGGTGTAGGCTCGGTTGCCGCAGCCGACAGGGGAGCGCCCGATGACCGTGACCGGGGAGCACCGCAACACGCCCTATAACGGCTACTATGGCGCGCCAACGCCGCCGGAGGACGCGGAGTTGACGCATGTCGAGAAGGGCTCGGCGAGCGGGGAGCATCTGCGTCGATATTGGCAGCCGATCGGGCTGGCGTCCGAGGTCACCGACCTGCCGCTGAAAGTGCGCATGTTCGGCGAGGACTTGATCCTGTTCCGCGCCGCCAATGGCGAGTACGGCCTGCTGGAGAAACATTGCCCGCATCGTGGCACGTCGCTGGAGTTCGGGCTGCCGACCGAGTGCGGGCTACGCTGCTGCTATCACGGCTGGCTGTTCGCGCCCGATGGCACGATTCTGGAAACGCCGGGTGATCCTCCCGGCAGCACGTTGAAGGATCGGATGAAACACGGCGCGTATCCGGTGCGGGAGTACCAGGGGCTGGTGTTCGGCTATTTCGGACCGCCTGAAACCATTCCGGCGTTTCCGATCTACGACAGCTACCAGCACCCGGATAATGTGATGGCGCCGTATTCCATCACCTACCCCTGTAACTGGCTCCAGGTGCATGAGAACGTAATGGACCCGGCGCACACCGTGTTCCTGCACACGCGCGCGACGTTCGCCCAGTTCGCCGCCGATGTGTGGGGCGAGATCCCGAAGATGGAGTTCGTCGAGACGCCGACGGGGATGATCTACGTCACGTCCCGCCGTTGGGGTGACAAGGTGTGGGTGCGGTCGAATGATATTCTGCTGCCGAACCTGGCCCAGGTGGGCCACATCTGGGAGGACGGGCAGACGGAGCGGCAGTTCAGTCGGGTGGGGATCACGCGGTGGACGACGCCGATCGATAACCGGACGTGCAAGGTGATCGGCTGGCGGCATTTCCATCACGAGGTGAACTCGCGCGGGTTGGGGAAGATCGAGGAATGCGGGGTTGAGTCAGTGGATTTCTATGGGCAGACCGGGTTCGGGCAGAATTATGAGGAACGTCAGCGGGCACCGGGGGATTACGATGCGATCGTGTCGCAGCGGCCGATCGCGGTGCATGCGCTGGAACATCTGACGTATTGCGATAAGGGCGTGGCGATGCTGCGTCGACTGCTGCGGCGGAACATTCGCAAGCTAATGGCGGGGGAGTGGGCGATGCAGGAGGCGCTGCGCGCGGAGGGCGTGGTGCCGACCTATTGTCACGATACCGTGCTGACCGTACCGGTGGCGGAGGACGATGAGGCACAGGTGAAGGCGGTAGGCGAAGCGGTCACCGCGATCATTCTGGAGCGAGATCATCGAGCCGCCGCTGACCGGGCAACCCAGGTGCGCGGGCGGCTGCTCGCCTATCAGAACAGCTTCACGGTCCGGGCTGCCGAGTAGCGCGGGCCGCGACACCCGATTACGCCCCGGCGATACGCCAGGGTGGAAATCTGCGGTTTTCGCCCCCCCAGAACAAGCAGATCACGTTTCCAGATGGATCCTTCAATCGGGCCTCCCGCCAAAGCCACCGCTCGTCGGTGGGGGGATGGAAGAATTCAAACCCAAGCGCTTGCAACGCGCGCACCTTGTCGTCGAGCTGTTCGACCTCGAAATATATCACGGTGCCGGTATCGGGTGGGACCGCGGGTGCGTGATGCACGGAGAATGTCGACTCCCCGTCCGGGCACTCGAAACGCGCATAATGGGCGGTGTCGACAATCTGGGTGAAACCCATGCCGCGATAGAACCGGGCCGAGGCTGCGACGTCGCACGCCGGAAGCGTGACCTGATTGAGATTCATGGCGTCATTCCCGCAGGCTCGTTGGCGCAAGATATGGCATTGGGCCGCCGGTCTGTCAGGGTGCCAGCTGGGCTGTGCCGGACTGAGCCGATTGACGCGGCCAACATCGCGCGCCTAGTTTTCGCCGTATGATTTGCGCACGCATCGCATCGGCCCGCCAACAACACCGCCAATCTGGCGGCGGTGACGCTGCGCGTTCCGGAGAGGCCTCGGCCCCGCGCTGAGTGCCCTCCACGCTGAACCCGCAACGCCCCGCCCACCTTCCCGTGCGGCGGGGCGTCGCGTTTCCGGCGTACGGTTCCGTACTCGAACCGAAAGGACCTCGTCATGCCCGATCCCTCTCTCCTGCTGGCCTTTATCCTGGCCACCACAATCCTGATGCTGATCCCCGGCCCGAACGTGGCGCTGATCGTCGCCAACTCGGTGACGTGGGGCACGCGCTACGGGCTGCTGACCGTCGCCGGCACGGCCGCGGCGATGGTGGTGCAGCTCGGCTTGACCGCGCTGGGGATGAGCGCGGTGCTGGGCGCGCTGGCCGCGTGGTTCGAACTGCTGCGTTGGGTTGGGGTGGCGTATCTGCTGTGGCTGGGGGTGCGGCAGTGGCACGCGCCTGTGGTGGACCTGACACGCGTGCCGGCGCAGCCGAAATCGGCGCGCGCGATCGCACTGCGCGGATTCCTGGTGTCGCTGACCAATCCGAAAACGCTGCTGTTCTATGGGGCGTTCTTTCCGCAGTTCGTGCGGATGGATCGGCCGGTGCTGGGGCAGGTCACGGTGCTGGCGATGATGTTCCTGGCGTTGGCGTTGCTGCTGGATGGGGGATGGGCCGTGGCTGCGGGACGGGCGCGGTTCCTGCTGGCCGCGCGCGGGCGGCTGCGGAACAGGCTGTCGGGCGGGATGCTGGTGTGTGCGGGGGTGGGGTTGGCGTTGGCGCGGCGGAGGTAAGCGCGGTCTAGCGCTTGCTGATGGCGCTAGGGGCGCATGCGGCACCGCAATTTTCACCACGGAGTTAGCCGGCTAACTCCGTGGCGAAATCCTGGCGGAGCTGCACATGCCCCCAGTGGCGGACCGCCCTCCGCCGTTCCTACCTCCCCAAAGTCGGCATCACGAACTCCGCCCCCTTGCGCGCGCCGCCGGGCCAGCGCTGGGTAATCGCCTTGTAGCGCGTGTAGAAACGCACCCCCTCTGGCCCGTAGATGTGGTGGTCGCCGAACAGCGAGTGCTTCCATCCGCCAAAGGAATGGAACGCCATCGGCACAGGAATCGGGATGTTCACGCCGACCATGCCGATGTTGATCGCGTTGGCGAAGTCGCGCGCGGTGCCACCGTCCGAGGTGAACAGCGCGACGCCGTTGCCGTATTCGTGTGCGTTGATCATGCGCACGGCGCCGGCGACGTCGGGCGTGCGCACGACCGACAGCACCGGACCGAAGATCTCATCGCGGTAGATCCGCATGTCGGTGCCGACGTGGTCGAACAGCGACCCGCCAAAGAAGAAGCCGTTCTCGTAGCCCTGCAGCGCCACGCCGCGCCCGTCGACCACCAGCTTGGCGCCCTCCTTCACACCGATATCGACGTAGCTCTTCACCTTGTCGCGGTGCTGCGCGGTGACCAGCGGGCCCATCTCGGCGTCGGGATCCGTTCCGGGCCCGATCTTGAGCGCGCGCACTCGGGGTTCCAGCTTCTTCACCAGCCGATCGCCGGCATCGCCCACGGCCACCGCCACCGACACCGCCATGCAGCGCTCTCCGGCGGCGCCATAGGCCGAGCCCATCAGGGCATCCACGGCGTCGTCGATGTCGGCATCGGGCATCACGACCAGATGGTTCTTCGCCCCGCCCAACGCCTGCACACGCTTGCCGTGCGCGGTGCCGCCCTTGTAGATCGTTTCGGCAATAGCAGTGGAGCCGACGAAGCTGATCGCGGCGATGTCGGGGTGGGCGATGATCGCCTCCACCGCCTCGCGCGCGCCCTGCACCACGTTGAACACGCCGGCGGGCAGGCCGGCCTCGGCCAGCAGGGCGGCGAGCTTCAGACTGACGGACGGATCCTTCTCCGACGGCTTCAGAATGAAGCAGTTGCCGCAGGCCAGCGCCACCGGGATCATCCACAGCGGCACCATCAACGGGAAATTGAACGGCGTGATGCCGGCGACGACACCGAGCGGCTGGCGGATCGACCAGGCGTCGATGCCGGTGCCGACCTGGTCGGTGAACTCGCCCTTCATCAGATGCGGGATGCCGCAGGCGAATTCCACCACCTCCAGGCCGCGCTGCACCTCGCCGTCGGCGTCGGACAACACCTTGCCGTGCTCGGCGGTGATGATGGCGGAGAGCTGCTTGCGGTCTCGCTCCAGCAAATCCTTGAGTTTGAACATCACGCGAGCGCGGCGCAGGGCGGGCATGGCGGCCCACGCGGGCCAGGCGGCGGCCGCGGCGGCGACCGCCTTGTTGACCTCGGCACTGCCGGCCAGGGCGACGCGGGCGGCGATCTCGCCGGCGGCGGGGTTGAACACATCGCCGAACGCGCCGCTGGTGCCGGCGACCAGTTCGCCGCCGATGTAATGGCCGATGTCCCGCATGGGTCGTCTCCTCCGTCTTGGGCGGTCCTCGGATTAGGACGATTTCCGATTGCCGGCTAGTTGTGGGGTGGCCAAAGCTGCGTGTGGGAACGGGGGGACGAGCATGCGCGCACGTGAACTGGGGCTGGCCTGCGGGGTGCTGCCACCGGGCAAGCGCAACAGCATCGCGGACGTGCCGGGCGTGACGGTCGGGCATGCGACGATCGCCGAGGGCGAGGTGCTGACCGGCGTCACCGCGGTGCTGCCGCACGAGGACGACCTGTTCCGGGACCGGCCATTCGCGGCAGCGCATGTGCTGAACGGGTTCGGCAAGAGCGTCGGGCTGATGCAGGTAAACGAGCTGGGCTGGCTGGAGACCCCGATCCTGCTGACCAACACGTTCGGGGTGGGCACCTGTGCCAATGCGTTGATTCGGCGCGCGGTGCGGGCGGATCCGGAGATCGGGCGCCAGACTTCGACGGTCAATCCGGTCGTGCTGGAGTGCAACGATGGGTATCTGAGCGACATCCAGGCGATGGCAGTGACCGAGGCGCACGCCGACGCAGCGATCGAGGCGGCGTCCGATGATTTCGCGAACGGCGCGGTTGGGGCCGGGACTGGCATGAGCTGCTTCGGGCTGAAGGGGGGCGTGGGAACTGCGTCGCGCCGGCTGCGTCTGGAGGGCGAGAACTGGCATCTAGGTGTGTTGGTGCTGGCGAATTTTGGCCGGGCCGGGGATCTGCATCTGCCGGACGGGCGCCGGATCGATCCGCAAGCGACGCAGGCGCCGGAGGCCGGGTCGTGCATCATCGTGATCGGGACAGATATTCCGCTAGAGCATCGGCAGCTGGCGCGGGTGGCGCGGCGGGCCGGGGTCGGGCTGGCCTGGTGCGGCAGCTTCTGGGGACACGGCAGCGGCGACATCGCGCTGGCCTTTACCACGGCCAATCGGATGCGGCCCGAGACGGACGAAGATATCCTAGTGCATCGCGCGTTGTCGGAAACGCGCATCGACCGGCTGTTCCAGGCTGCCGCCGAGGCGACGCAAGAGGCAGTGCTCGATGCACTGACCGGAGCCGAAACGACTGTCGGGCGACACGGGCATCAGCGGGTCGGTCTGGCGGAACTGCTGGGGCGCGGCTAGGCCAGGTCCTCCGACGTCCCACTTTGCGCCGCGCGTTGTACGGCGAGCGTCGCGGCCAGCGTGCGGGCACCGTCGGGGCCGGAGGTGATCGGCTGCTCCTTGCCGCGGATCACGGCAGCGAAATGCCGCAGCTGATTGGCGTAGGGGTTGGCGCGCGTTATCGGAATGGTCTCGTGGGCGAGCTCGTGTTCCCAGCCCTTCAGGCTGGGATAGCGCCAGTGCGTCAGCGATGGCAGCGTCAGCGCGCCCTCGGTGCCGGCGAGGAAATGCGAGTCCGCGCCGGCGTTGAACAGCGACAGGCTTTCGCCCGCGGACAGATCCCAGCTCCACGGACTGGCGGCGGTGTCGGACAGGGTGACGGTGACCAGCGCGCCGTTCTCGAGCGTCAGGATCACCGCCGCGGTGTCCTCCACTGCGAAGCCGCGTACGGCGTTTGACGTCACCGCTTGCACCCGCACGATCTCACCGCAGACGTAACGGATCAGGTCGATCTCGTGGATCATGTTGATGAGGACCGGGCCACCGCCGTCGGGCATGCGGCGCCAGGGGATATCGAAGTAGCTGGGCGACTTCAGGAACAGCGACAGCACGCTGCCGCTGACCAGCCGACCCAGCGCGCCGCCGCGTACCAGCTCCCGCGCCCGGCGTATGATCGGGTTGTGGCGGCGATGATGGCCGACCAGCACGGGAATGCGCGCCGACGCGGCGGCCTCCGACAGACGGCGGGCCTGGTCCAGGGTGTCAGCGATTGGCTTTTCCACCTGCACCGCCACGCCGCGCGCGATGCAGTCCAGTGCGATCGGGACATGCAAGGCGTTGGGCGTGGCGACGATGGCGCCGTCGGGCCGGGCACTGTCCAGCAGGGTCCGATAGTCCGGCTGCCAAGTCGCGCCGAACTCCGCCGCGAGCGCCTGCGCGGCAGGGTTCGGATCGGCTACACCGACAATCGTCACCTCCGACGTTTCGCTGGCGGCACGGAGATGCGTGCGGCCAATGGCACCCGCGCCGATCAGGACAAGCCGCGTTGGCATGCGTTGTCTCCTTGTGGGCGGAGGTCAGGCGACGAGCTGCGCGACCTCCGCCGGGGTTTTCTGCACCAGCGCATCATAGTCCTGCATCAGCGTCTCGGTGATACGGCCCGGCGTGTAGGCATGACCGGCGATCTCGCGCACCGCGCAGACCTCGGCCGCCGTGCCGGCCAGGAAGACCTCGGTGGCGCGGCTCAATTCGCTGACATCGATATGCCGTTCGATCACCTTCATCTGCTTGCGCCGCGCCAGCGCCATGACCGAGCGCCGCGTGATGCCATCCAGGAAGCAGTCGGGGGTCGGCGTGTGGATGTCGCCGTCCAGCACCAAGAAGACGTTGGCGCCGGTGCCCTCCGACACGTAGCCGCGCCAGTCCAGCATCAGCGCGTCGTTGTAGCCGGCTTCCTCGGCGGCGTGCTTCGACATGGTGCCGATCATGTAAAGCCCGGTGGCCTTGGACGCAGTCGGCGCAGTCTCGGGCGACGGCCGCTTCCACGGCGCCATGCCCAGCCGGATCCCGGCCATCCGCTCGGCACCAAAATAGCTCGGCCAGGGCCAGGCGGCGATCGCCAGATGGATCGTGGTCTGCTGCGCCGAGACCGCCAGCATCTCCGACCCGCGCCAGGCGATCGGACGCACATAGCCATCGGTCAGGTTGTTCGCCGCCAACACCTGCAGGCAGGCCGCGTCGATCTGCTCGGCCGTGTAGGGGATCTCGAAGCCCAGGATGCGGCCGGAATTGATCAGCCGGTTGCTGTGGTCGCGTAGGCGGAAGATGTTGCCGCTGTAGGCACGTTCACCCTCAAACACCGCGCTGGCATAGTGCATCCCATGCGACAGCACATGCAGGTTGGCCTCCCGCCAGGGCACCAGGGCACCGTCCCACCAGATCCAGCCATCCCTATCGTCGAAAGGAATCAGTGCCATTGCGCCAGCTCCTCGCAATATTGTTGCTTGCCACGGATCGATCGTATAATTCGCGACCAAATACGTCAATGACACTGTCTTAATCGCAGGGAATGCCAGCCATGTCTGAACAGAGGGGCGCGCACCTCCAAAGCGCCGGCAGCAGCCTGTTGTTCCTGCGCGAGGAGGAGATTCGGCTGGCGCAGGATCTGCTGTTCTTCGCCTACCGTGACTTCACCAATGCGGCCGATGTGATCCTGGACGAACTCGGCCTGGGCCGCGCCCATCATCGCGTGCTGCACTTCGTCGGCCGCAGCCCCGGCATGACGGTGTCGGACCTGCTGTCGATCCTGCGCATCACCAAGCAAAGCCTGTCGCGCGTGCTCTCAGTGCTGCTGGAGCAGGGCTTCGTGGCGCAGGTGCCGGGCCGGGTGGATCGGCGCCAGCGTTTGCTCACGCTGACCACGGCCGGCCAGGCGCTGGAGCGGCGGCTGTACGAACGCCAGCGCGAACGGCTGGTGGCCGCCTATCGCGAGGCGGGCGCCGCCGCGGTGGATGGGTTCCGCAAGGTCATGCGCGGCATCATGGATGAGGCGGCACGCGCCTATGTCGAAGGCGCCGACGGGGGCGCGCGCGCCGCCCGCGCGCGGCCGGCGTAACGGCCCAACTGCGCACGCTGCCGGCGGAGCGAAACTCCGCTAGACTGGCCGTATGGCGGATGAAGCCCATGTGCTGGTGGTCGATGACGATGCGCGCTTGCGTGGCCTGTTGTCGCGCTATCTGGCGGAGCAAGGATTCCGCGTGACGACCGCCGCCGACGCCGCCGACGCGCGCGTCAAGCTGGGCTTTCTGAATCCCGATCTGATGGTGCTGGACGTGATGATGCCCGGCGAGAACGGCCTGGCCTTGACCGCCGCCCTGCGGGGCGACCTGGGCAAGGATGTGCCAGTGCTGCTGCTGACCGCGCGCGGCGCGCCGGAGGACCGCATTGCCGGGTTCGAGGCCGGCGCCGACGACTATCTGGGCAAGCCGTTCGAGCCAATGGAACTCGTGCTGCGCATCCGGGCGCTGCTGCGCCGTGCCGCCCCGCCGTCCGAACCCAGCACGCCGGGCGCACCGCTGCTGCTGGGCGTACTGAGCTTCGATGCGGCGCGCGGCGAGCTGCGCGGCCCCGCGGGGGTGATCCGGCTAACCGGCGGCGAATCGGCCCTGCTGACCGCGCTCGCACGCAAGCCGAATGAGGTGCTGTCGCGCGACGAGATCGCCGCCGCGCTGGATATGGACGATGCCGGCGAGCGCGCCATCGACGTGCAGGTGACCCGGCTTCGCCGCAAGGTGGAGACCGATCCGCGTGAGCCACGCTTCCTGCACACGGTACGCGGCCGTGGCTACGTCTTGAAGCCGGGGGTCTAGATGCGTGTGCCGATGCGGATCTGGCGCCTTCGGTCCCGCGGCGCCTTGACCAGGCGCGTGCTGCCGCGGTCTCTGCTGGCCCGCAGCCTGTTGATGATCCTGCTGCCGTTGTTGATCCTGGAAGGGGTCGCGCTGCAGATCTTCTATGGCGGGCACATCGACCTGGTGTCGCGCCGTATGTCGGGTGCGGTCGCCGGCGAGCTGGCCTTCACCATTTCGATGATGCAGCGATACCCCGACCTGGAGGACGTTGACTGGATCCTGGCGCGGGCGCGCGACGCGTTTGGTTTCGACATCGCGTTGCGGCCCGGGGCGCAATTGGTGACCACGCAGTCGGTGAATGTGCTCGGGCCGATGGACGATGATTTGAAAGCCTCGCTGGAAGAGACGCTGCACCTGCCATTCTTCATGGACTGGACGTCTGACCCACGATTCGTTCTGGTGCAGATCCAATTGCACCGAGGCATACTGGAGGTCGAGGCGCCACGCAAGCGGCTGTACATCACCACATTCTATCTGTTCGTGCTCTGGATGGTGGGCAGCGCGGTGCTGGTGTTCACCATTGCCGCGCTGTTCATGCGCAACCAAGTGCGGGCCATCCGCCGGCTGGCTGGCGCGGCCGAGGCGTTCGGCATGGGCCGCGATCCCGGCCCGATCAAGCCCGAGGGCGCGCTGGAGGTGCGCCAGGCGGCCACCGCGTTCAACCGCATGCAGGAGCGGATCCGCCGGTATCTGCAGCAGCGCACAGAGATGCTGGCCGGCGTGTCGCATGACCTGCGCACACCGCTGACGCGCATGCGGCTGACGCTGGCGATGCTGCCGAAGATGCCGGAGCTGCGCGACGACGTCGCCGAGATGACCGCAGACGTGGCGGACATGGAACGGATGATCGGCGCCTATCTGGCCTTCGCCCGCGGTGAGGGCGTCGAGCAGGTGGAGCCGGTCGATCTGGCGGCGCTGTTGGAGAGTGTTGCCGCGCGCGCCCGGCGCAGCGGGGCGGATGTCGCCACCAACCTGCCGCCGGAGCTGACGCTGCCGCTGCGGGCCGATGCGACGCGCCGGGCGATCACCAACCTGATCGACAATGCGCGGCGCTACGCGCGCCATGTTGTGGTGGCCGCGGCGCCGCAGGGCACCAGCAGCGTGCTGGTGACCGTGGATGACGATGGCCCCGGCATCCCGCCGGCGCAGCGCGAGACGGTGTTCCGCCCGTTTGAGACCGGCGCCAGCGATGGCACCGGGCTGGGTCTGACCATTGCCCGCGACATCGTGCGCGCGCATGGCGGCGACATTGTGCTGGAGGACAGTCCGCTGGGGGGCTTGCGGGCACGGATCCGGCTGCCGGCATAGCGGCGGGGCGAACGCCCGAGCGGTTCTGTCATGGTTTCACGATGCCGATCCCACACCATCGTCCGCGGCGCCGACACAGGTGCTTATGGCGCTGCGCGCCGAGCGCGACAGCCATCCCTGCGTCGGTCCCGGATGCCAGTCCGCCATCACCGCTCTGCGCGGCCGCGACGCGCTTGGCAGTTGGCCTTGCCGCACTGTGACTGCCCCGGCTCCAAGGCCAGCAGCACGCACCGCCCTCACGGTTCATGAGGTCGTGTCCGTGATTGCACGTGTGCATCGGTGACCCAACGCCGATCATCGCCAGACCCGCGCTGGCCAACGCCGCGGTGTGGTCCAGCCAGATCTTTGACCGACCCACGGTTCATAGGGTTTTGTCACCCATCGCCGCCGCGTGCGCCGGTACTGCGCTGTGCGCCGGCCGCGTGGCGCGTCGACACCTGGCGCGACGGCCGGGTCGATCACAAGCGGCAGACTCGATGCGCTACCCTGGAGAAACCATCGGCCATCTGTGCGGTCTGCAGATGCTAAACGGACGACCGCCCAGGAGAGCGCCGAGGGATTAGCAAACCGCTAACGGCGCCACGGTGTCAGCGCGCGAGGGGCCTCAGCCGGCTCGCACCCCGGGTGACCGCCGTGCCTCTCGCGGCCCCTCGCCCGCGCGGCGCGGGCGAGGGGCCGCCGGCGCTCGAACCGGCGGGCGTCGCTACGCCTTCTTCGGCGCTTCCTTGCCGCCCATGCGGGCGAGCTGAGGATTGGCCGCCGCCGTGCTTGCCTTCAGCCGCTCGGCGTCGGTCTTCTTGGGCTTCTTGGCTTCGCGCCCGGATCTTTTCTGCCCTTTGGCCACGGTGGGGTCCAATCATGGTTGGGAGGCGGCCAAGATAGCAGCCTTCACGCCGTCGCGCGATCGAATGTCACGGATCGCGCCGGGACGCCGGGCGTCAGAGGTTCAGGTCGCCCAACACGACCGGCAGGTCGCGCACCTGATAGACGAACCGGGCAACCACGGTGCGCGTCTCGCTGCCATCAAAGACCCGCAGATACGGATAGCCTCGCAATGACCAGAATCGGAACCGCGGCGGCGTCAGATCCTCCTGCGTCCGCGCCAGCATCGGCTTCCCAAAACTCTCCAATCCCGGCTTTCAGCAAACATGGCGTTGGCTCATTCAGTCTTGCGCTCTCGTAAACGGTATGGGCGTGACCCCCTCGGCCGTGCGGTCGGCGCAATAAGTCATTCAACGACAACGAGCCTTCTCGCAACAAGCTCAATAAACCTCGTCTGGACATTGCACGGTCTGGAAGCGCTCTGC